>JAWLBW010000056.1:0-18796 GCA_041687475.1 bacterium | reverse complement strand
TTACCGCGTCGAAGGAAGACCGGGCCCAGTCTTCACGGGCGAAGGCCTTGACCACCAGAATGCCGCTCAGGCTTTCGGAAATGTGGCCCGAGAGCCGGCCCAGGTATTGTTGCACCTCGAAGAACTGCCGCGACAGCGCCTGCGCCACCTTGCGAATGGCGACGAGCACGAGCGGAATGGGCGCCAGCGAGAGAAGGGTCAGCCGCCAGTCGATGAACATCATGACGGCAAGGGCCGATATGACGGTGAAGGTGGTGTTCACCACGTTCAGCACGGCGGGACCGTAGAGCAGGCGCAGGTTGCCCACGTCGTTCGAAGCGCGCGAGACGATATCGCCGGTCGACTGACCGCTGTAATACTCGGGGGGCAACGAGGCGAGATGGTCGAGCAGTTCGTTTCGCACATCGAGCTCGATGTCGCGGCCGGCGCCGAAAATGACCAGGCGCGAAGCGATGCGAATGCCCATCTGTGCCAGGGCGGCGCCGGCAAGCAGAAGCGCATAGACGCCGACCTGGTTCATTCCGGCGGCCTCGACCCGATTCAGCGCTTCAATGCTGAGTTTCAGCAGCCAGGGAATGGCCAGTCCGAAGACGTTCGTGCCGATGATGAGCACGCCGCCCAGCAGAAACGCACGGCGATAGCGTCGGAAATAGTGGCGAATGAATTGCCGCGTCGATATGTAGCGCGCGCCTTGTTGCAAAGGAAATCACCCGTCACCCCGTACCGTCGGGTGCGAGGTGAAAACCTTCATCATATCAGAAAAGCACCGGACAGGGGCCGCGAGAGGGTTCAGCGTACGGCTTCGACGGATTTGACGGCCCAGGTGCGTTCATAGCCGCCGGGGGCGCGCACGATAACCCTTTGGGGAAAGGCGTGGTTCGACGACTCTTCGTACCCCTCGTACTGCACCATGGCGCCGGCACGCACGCTGTCGGGCAACGTCGCGCGCAGCGGGGTGAGGCGGCGGCGGTCGACCCAGATCTGTACGCCCGGTTTCTGCTCGCCCTCGACCCCGAGGGTGTAGGCAATCTGCTCGCCGCTGCGGGCAAAGCCGGTACGCTCGAAGGAAAGCGTTCCTGCATCGCGCCAGGTTTCGGCCTGCTCACGGGGGCGCAGCAACAATTGCCATACCGCGAGAACGGTGGCGTCGGTAACCGGCTCTCCGCTTTCGAGTACCGTCACCCCTCCGGCATCGCGGGTGGCGACGAAGGGTATTTCGCGGGCCCCCTGCCGGGCGGTGCCCGTCAGGGTGATTTTCTTGTAGGGGCGGTACGCCGACGCCCATTCTTCGACGATGCGATCGCCGGGCGGAACCCAGGCAAGAGCGCTTGCGGGAAGGGACAGGGCGGCAACCGTCAGGGCAAGGTAAAGAAAGAGTCGTGACATCAGGCAGATTGAATGCGCTGCTGCAGGTATTGCAGCAGTTTGTCCTTGAGTTCGGGGCGTTCGAGCGCGTATTCGATGTTGGCCTTCAGGTAGCCGAATTTCTCGCCGGCATCGAAGCGATCGCCCTCGAACCGGTAACCCAGCAGGCCGCGGGTCTGGCGCAGCTTGTCGAGGGCGTCGGTGAGCTGAATTTCGCCGCCCGCACCCGGTTTCGTCTTCTCGATGAATTCGAAGACATCGGGGGTAAGCAGATAGCGACCGATGATGGCATCGCGGCCGGGGGCTTCTTCGGGTTTGGGCTTTTCGACCATGCGCTCGATGTCGAGGGTGCGGTCGTCGCGCCGTGACCCGGCAACGATGCCGTACAGCGACACGTCGCGGTCGGGTACGCCCATGATGGAGACCACGGGTTTGTCGTACTGTTCGTACAGTTCGATCATCTGCTGCGTGACCGGCTTGCGGGCGCGAATGATGTCGTCGCCCAGCAGTACGACGAACGGTTCGTCGCCCACGGCAGCCCGGGCGCAGAGTACGGCATGGCCGAGACCCAGCGGGCGCTTCTGGCGAATGGAGATGATGCGAACCATGCGGGCCGGCCCCTGCGACAGCTCGAGCAATTCCTTCTTGCCCTTGGCCTCGAGATTGTCGTCGAGTTCGACGTTGTAGTCGAAATGGTCTTCAATCTCGCCCTTGCCGCGACCGGTGATGAGAATGATGTCTTCGATGCCCGCCGCGACGGCTTCCTCGACGATGTATTGAATCGTGGGCTTGTCGACGATGGGCAGCATTTCCTTGGGTATGGCCTTCGTTGCCGGAAGAAAACGCGTACCCAGCCCGGCTGCAGGAATCACCGCCTTGCGCACCTTTTTCGACATCACTTCTCTCCTTTCTGACCGGCGCTCAGATTTGCAAACAATCGTGCGTTATGAATGGCGGTCGACGCCACGGCGGCCAGGGTTTGAAGCAATGCCTCGTCGTCTTCATCAAATGCGGCGACTTCGAAGGCATCCATGTTGATGACGCCGATGAGTTCGTCGCCCCGAAGCAGGGGTACGGCCAACTCGCTTCGAACTGCGTCATTTGCCTGAATGTAGCGGGAATCCAATGAGACATCCTTGACCAGAAGGGGCAGCTTCTCGCGCGCAACCCATCCTGTAATTCCCTGGCCCACGTTCAGTTTAAGGTTTTTTATCGTGTTTGGGGAGAGTTCTTTCGCGGCAACGATATTGAGGCGCTGCGTTTTCGGATCGAGCAGTATCACGCTTCCGCCCGAAGCGCGCGTGAGTTCCATGGCCTTGCTCAGAATCAGGTCGAGCAAATCGTCGGGTTGCAGGGTCGAGTTCAGGGCCTGGCTGACTTCGAGCAGGGCGTTCAGGCGCGCCGACTTTTTACGCAGGCGTTCGATGAGCGCTGCATTTTCTTCGGTGACGGCGGCCAGGCTGGCCAGCACGGTCAACAGTTGCAGGTCGTCGTCGGTAAAGGCTTCGCCCGAGAGTTTGCTGTCGGCCAGAATGACGCCGAGTACCCGGTTCTCCATGCGCAGGGGGGCCATGAGCACGTCGCGTACGCCGAGCTCGCGCATGATATCCATGGCCTTGGGGTGGCTGGGCGCGTTGGGCAGGTTCACCGCCCGGCCGGTGCGTACGACGTCGGCAATGACGCCTTCGCCGGCGGGAATGCGCAGGCGTTCGATGAAGCTGTGGGTAATGAGGCCGCTGCCCGAGCGAGCCACCAGATCGCCGCTGCGCTCTTCAATCATGAAAAGCAGGCTGCGTTCTACCTGTAAAATGACGGTAACGGCTTCGCAGATGAGTTGGTGGGTGCGCTCGACGCCTTCGAGCGAGCCGCCCATGGCCTTGCCGATTTCATGCAGCATCAGCAGCTGGGCGCTGGCCTGCCCGCGGCGCAGCAACTCATCGCGCCGTCGCGAGCTCACCATGGTGTCGAGCGTGTCGAGAAGGGATTTGAACATTGCGCGCAAGGCCCCTCAGAGCCGGTTTTCCTTGCGCTCCTGCTCTTCCTTGCACTCGATGCAGAGCGTGGTGACGGGGCGGGCGCGCAGGCGTTCTTCGCCTATTTCGTCGCCGCATTCTTCGCAGATACCGAACGTGCCTTCGTCGATGCGATCGATGGCTTCCTGCACCTTGGTAATGAGCTTGCGCTCACGGTCGCGCATGCGCAGGGCGTTGTTGCGGCTGCTCTCTAGCAGGGCGCGGTCCGTCGGATCGGCATAACTGTCCTTGACCGCTTCGTGCATGCCTTCGACCGTAACCTTGGCTTCGTCGAGCAGCATACGCATCTGTTCGTGAAGAAGGTGTCGAAAGTCTTCCAGTTTTTCAGGGCTCATCGGCATGGTCGCAACCCGTTAGTAATATCCCCAAATGAACCGCTCAGATAAGGACGGCATTTTATCAAGCGTATAGACACGGTGTCAACTGTCGGGGCACGGTGTCTTGCCGCCTGGTAAATCGGGCCAGCGCCGGGGGGCGGGGTAATGGCGTCGGGGCAAGGGCCGACTGAGCCCGCGTAGCATTGGTTCGCCCGAGTGTCCGTTCGCCCGGCATCCTTCCGGCGTCCGTCAGGCATCGGAGGAAAGGGATGCCGCGTCGACGAAGGGGAATGCTGCACGGGCGGGCTGTGCAGCTTCATTAGCCCTGTTATACTAATGGTCTTTCAACTCGACGCCCCCGCGGAATCAACATGGCCAATGTGAGCAATTTCTTCGTGAAGGACATCCGTGAAAACGACCGGATCGAAGGCACGTTTCTCGTCAAATACAAGGCGCTGCAGGTCGGAAAGACCGGAAAGTCGTACCTGAACGTCATACTCATGGATCGCACCGGCGATATCGAAGCCCGTCTCTGGGACAAGGCCGACGCCGCCAACGAAATCTTTCAGAAGGATGACTTCGTACGCATCAAGGCCAAGGCGCAGGCTTTTCAGGGGCGTATTCAGCTGAACGTGCACGAAATCGAGCGGTGTCCCGAAGAAGAGGTCGACGTGGCCGACTACCTTCCGTCGACCACCAAGGATATCGAGACCATGTTTTCCGAGGTGCGCGGCATCATTCTCGAGATGAAGGATGTCTGGCTGCGTCGCCTGCTGCTCGAATTCGTCGACGATCCCAAGCTGTCGTGGCGCATCAAGCGAGCCCCGGCCGCCAAGACCATGCACCACCCTTTCGTCGGCGGTTTGCTCGAGCACAGCCTGTCGGCCATGAAGCTCATGCGCATGGTGGCGGCTCATTACCGGCTCGAGGGTTACGACCATATTAATGAAGACCTGCTTTTGACCGGCATACTCCTGCACGACATCGGTAAGATTTTCGAACTCTCGTATACCCGGAGCTTCGACTATACCGATGCCGGCAAGCTGGTCGGGCACCTGGTCATGGGCGTCGAAATGGTGAATGAACGGGCCGCCCGCATACCCGGTTTCCCCGAAGAACTGCGCTTGCAGGTCAATCATCTGATTCTTTCGCACCATGGCGAACTCGAGTACGGCAGTCCGAAACGGCCGAAGACGATAGAAGCTGTCATCGTTCACGCCATCGACGACCTCGATGCCCGCATCAACTCGTTTACCCTGGCCATGACGAAGGACCGCGAGCTGGACGGGCCGTGGACCTCCTTCAACAAACTCTACGAGCGATTTCTCTGGAAGAAGCCCTACCGCAGTGTCGAAGAAGAGCCCGAAAAGCTCTGATATTGCACAGGGTTCATTGACATTTAACGGTCGCTTCATTAAATTATATAGCCTACGAACAGGGCTCAGGCGCTCACTCCCATGGCAGTTGATACGAAACAGGAAGGGCTGCTCATACGCCTTCCCGAAAACCGCCTTCCCAAAGGCTTCAATCCCGATCAGGAAGTGCTTTCGCTGGCCTACAGCGGCGGCGACCTGCTCGTGTTGCGCCGGCGTGCGCGGCAGGAGAAGGCGGGGCAGGTCGTTCGGCTCTGGGGCGATCTGGAACGCTTCGCCATTCCCGACATTCTGCTTCTCGTCTTCTGGAATCACCTGACCGGCGTGCTTTCCTTCGAGCTTGCCGACGGCGAGAAGAAGGTTTTCGTCAAGAACGGCGAGCTTGTTTTCGCGCAGTCGTCGTTGTCGGACGAGCGGTTGGGCGAGTGCCTGGTGCGCATGGGCAAGATTACTCAGGCCCAGCTCGACGACGCAGCCGTTCAGATCACGCAGGATGTGAAGCTGGGTAAGATTCTGGTCGAAAGCGGTCTGATTTCTCCCAAGGAGCTCTTCGACGGGGTGCGCCAGCAGACGCTCGACATCATTTACTCGCTCTTTTCCTACAGCGAAGGTAAGTTTCACGTAGCCGAGTGCGGCCTTGGCGACAATGTCGAGCTCAACCTCGAAACCCGCGACGTCATTCGCGACGGCATGCTGCTGCGCTGGGGCATCGACGGCCGCACGCTGACGCGCGACGACGTCTTTCCGCGCCTGAACCGCGGCACGGCCCACGTCGACCTGAACTCGGAAGAGCGTAACGTGTGCAGCCTGGTGGCCGAGGGGCGCAGCCTCGATGAGATCGTGACCTTCAGCGCCGAAGGCGAGCTGCATACCCTGCAGATGGTTTACCACCTCGAGCGCCAGGGCGTGCTCACGCTCGAGGTGCGCCGCGGCCATGTCGAGCCCATGGCCCGCACCGGCCGCCTCGAACGCGTGGTCAGCGACTTCAACTCGATCTTCATGGACATTTACTCGATTCTCGTTGCCAAGGTGCAGGGGGTCGATGTCAAGACGCGGCTGAACTCGTTCTTCGACGACATGCCGGCCGACATTGCCGAGGTCTTCGATCAGGTGCGCTTTCTCGATGACGGTTCGCTGCCCATCGACGACGTGCTCGGCAACCTGCGCTACATCGAGCGCGACGACAAGACGGCCCTGGCCGTCAAGGCCTTCAACGAACTGCTGTATTTCACTCTCTTTGAAATGCGCAATTACCTCAGTCGCGAAGATGCCGAGCGACTCATGGAAATCGTGCAGAACATGGAGCTGTTTTAAATGGCGGCCAACGAGATCGTGCTTGAACTGCAGGAAGGCGGCGTTCTACGCTTTCCGGGCCCCATGCTCAAAAAGTACGACCTCAAGAAGGGCAGCAAGGTCATCATTGTTCCGAAGACCGACTCGTTCTTCTGGATCGAGACCGAAAACCCCGGCAAGAAACTTCACCTGGAGGGGAAGGGGGGCGACATTGCCCTTTGCGGCGACCTGGCCATGTTCGGCATTGCCGATTTGCTTTCGCTCATCAACATGGGCCAGAAGACCGGTGCCCTGTGCATTGAAAGCAAAGGGGTGACCAAGACCGCCTTCTTCAAGGCCGGCGACGTCGTATTCGGCGCCAGCACGGAGCCCGAAGACCGTATCGGAAACATTCTGTACAAGACCGGCAAGATTTCAAAGGAGAAGCTTGCCGAAGCCGACGGTCTGGTTGGCAAGGGCATGCGCTTCGGCGAGGTGCTCACCAGCAACGGTTTCGTGACCGAAAAGGATCTCGACTGGGCGGTCAAGTATCAGGTCGAGGAAATCGTCTACTCCATTTTCGCCATCAAGGAAGGATTCTTCTACTTCGTAGAAGGCGAGTTGGTCGCCGACGATCTCGCGCAGTTCTCGCTGAATACGCAGAACGTGCTCATGGAAGGCTTTCGTCGGGTCGACGAGATGGGGCTGATTCGAGCTCGCATCGCCAATCTCGACGTCGTACTCTCGCTCAAGCAGACCGCGCTCGCGGGCAAGAAACTTTCGCCCGCCGTGCAGAAGATTCTCAAGTTCATCGACGGCCGCAATTCGGTGCGCGACATCATTCGTTTGTCGGGGGTGGGCGAGTTCAACATCTTCAAGTTGTTCTACGAACTTCTCAAGATGGGCGTCGTTGAAGTGACCGAGGGCAAGGTCGGAAGTGGGGGAGCGGCCACCGACCCCCTCGAGAAACTGGTCGACGACTACAACCGCATCTTCGGATTCGTATACGGCTTTCTCAAGGCCCGCGACGCGGCCATCGACGTACGCACGGCCTTTAACGCCTTCTTTGAAAGCGTATCGCCGAACCTGCGGCAGCTCTTCGCCAAGGTCACCCTCAACGACAACGGCCTGATCGACAAGACCACGCTGCTGAAGAATTTCCGCGAAATGAATGTGCTGAAAGGCGGCATGTTCGCCAAGATCGCCGGTCTGGGCGACCTCATGTCGGGCCAGCTGTTGAGCGAGGGACTCAACGAACTGCTCAACTTCGAGCTGTTCACCGCCAAGAGCCTGTTGTCGAAGGAAGAAGCCGACCGCCTGATTCTCAAGGTGCGTGAGGCACAGGCCAAGATTCAGAAAACCGCCGAGGCAAAGTGACCGACAGCCGTATCGCCGCCGCCCGCGACCGCCTCATCGTGGCCGCCGACTGTTCGTCGCTCGACGATGCCGTCGAGCTCCTCCGTCCGCTTGCCGGTCGGGTGGGATGGGCCAAAGTCGGCAAGCAATTGTTCGTGGCCGAAGGCCCCGACAGCGTGCGCCGTCTGCGCGAGCTGGGGTTTCGCGTCTTTCTCGATCTCAAGTTTCACGACATTCCGACCACCGTGGCCTCGGCCGCCGTCGAAGCCATGCGGCTGGGCGTAGACCTGCTGAACGTGCATGCGTCGGGTGGGCGCCGCATGATGGAAGAGACCGTGCGGCGCGTGCGCGAAGAAGCCGAACGGGGTAACGTGGCCCCGCCCAAGGTCATCGCCGTCACGGTGCTCACGAGCATGGAAGCCGCCGACCTGCAGGAAATCGGCCTGCCGGGCGAGCCGCGCGGCTGGGTCGTGCGCTGGGCGGCGCTCGCCGCCGAGGCGGGACTCGACGGCGTGGTATGTTCGCCCCACGAAGCGCCGGCGCTGCGCCGGAACCACGGAAACGATTTTCTGCTGGTGACGCCGGGCATCAGGCCCGCCGACGCCGCCCCCGATGACCAGCGTCGTACGATGACGCCTGGCGAGGCCATTTCGGCAGGCTCGAGCCTGCTCGTGGTGGGGCGTCCGCTCACGAAGAGCGCCGATCCGGGCGCGGCCGCCGACGCTTTCGTGCAGGAAATCGCCGCGGCGTTGCCCTCCTGAGCCGCGCCCGCCGGCCTCCTTCCACCACTTTGTTACGGCATTACCCATGGCCCGCAGAACCGAGTCGGAAATCGTTTACGGTATTCACCCCATTGAAGAAGCGTGTGCCGGGGCACGCCGGTGGCTTGCGCTGCATGTGAAGGATGCCGGCGGTGAGCGGGCCGCGCTGGTGGCCGAGGCCAAGGCGCGCGGCGTACGGGTTCGCACGGTGCCGTTGCCCGAACTTACCCGCATGGCCAAGGGCGGTAACCACCAGGGCGCCGTGGCCGAGTTCGAAGCCTTTCAGTACACCGACGCCGACGAGTTTCTGCAGTCGCTTGCCGGTCAGGACGACGCCGTCGTGGTGGTGTTGGACTCGGTCAAGGACCCGGGCAATTTCGGCGCCATTCTGCGCACGGCCGCGGCGGCCGGCGCCCGGGGCGTGATTGTGCCCTCGGATCGGGCGGTCGGGGTTACGCCGGCCGTTGTGCGGGCAAGCGCCGGGGCCGCCGATCGTATACCGGTGGTGCGCGTCGTGAACGTCGCGCGCGCCCTCGAAGATCTCAAGCAACAGGGCTTCTGGGTATTCGGCGCCGACGCCGGGGGCGACGCCCCCCTCTGGGATGTCGACTTGCGCGGCCGGGCCGTCATCGTGCTGGGCGAAGAAGGCAGGGGCATGCGTCCCCTCGTACGCAAGCACTGCGACCGCATTTGCGAAATTCCCATGCCGGGAAAATTCGAAAGTCTCAATGTCGCGGCGGCAGCCGCCGTACTCTTGTTCGAAGCCGTGCGCCAGCGGCGGGGCTGAACCTCGCGCGGGCAAGCAGGGGCTCGGTGGGTGTCGCACCTGCTCTTGTTCCAGACATTCATTCGTTCTGTAATGGAAGCAGGACCATGCACCTCGTATTCTTCTATTACCTGTATGCTCTCGTACTGCGGCGACTGTACGCGGTAAGCGACGCCGTAGACGAGCGCTACTTCGTGCCCACCGCCGGCGGGGCACGCATTGCCCTGTCACGCTACCGGCCACGGGGGAAGGCGCGCAATACCTCGCCCATTCTGCTCGTGCATGGTCTGGGGGCCAACCGCCTCAACTTCGATTTCAATGAAGATCTGTCGCTGGCCCGTTATCTGTCGTCGCAAGGCTACGACTGCTGGCTGGTCGATCTGCGCGGCGCGGGCGTGAGCGCCGTGCCCCACCTGCGCTGGACGTGGAACTTCGACGATCACGCCTTCGACGATATTCCGGCCGCCCTCGATTTCATCGCCCGCGCGACTCGACGACCGAAAGTGCATTGGATCGGCCATTCCATGGGGGGCATGCTGCTCTATGCCTGGCTGTTGAAAGGTAATGCGGAACGCATCGAGAGCGGGGTAACGCTGGGCTCGCCGGTACGATTCTCGCCGCGCAACGACGGCCTGCAGCATATGGTGCACCTGCGCAGCCTGATTCGCCGCCTGCCGCTCATTCCCAACGCCCTGTTGCTGCGGCTGATTCTACCGGTCATCGGGGTGGTCGACTTGGGCGGCATGGTACGCCGCCAGATGAACGTGCGCAATGTCGACTTCACGACCATTCGCAGCGCCGTATACAACGCCGTCGAACACATCTCGCCGGGCGTATTGGCCCAGTTTCTCGACTGGATCGGCAGCGGCGAGTTCCGCAGTGCCGACGGTAGTTACTCGTACACGAGGAATCTGGATCAGGTCGAAACGCCGCTTTTCGTCATTGCCGGCAGGGGCGACGAGCTGGTGCCCGCATGCGATTCACGCCTGGCCTTCGAACAGGCTTCGTCGCCGGTAAAGCGGTATCTCGAGCTTTGCTCGGCAGACGGTTATGCCGACGACTACGGCCACATCGACCTGGTCTTCGGTCGCCGCGCCCGGCACGAAGTCTTTCCCGAAATACTGGATTGGCTTTCGGCATTCGAAGAAGACGGGCAACCCGCGTCGACCCGCGAGGTAACCGTGTGCGAATGAAAGGTGATATCCGGAAGCAGTATTTCTTAGTAAGAATGGCGACCTACCGATGGTAGGTTAACGCGGACGAAAGTAGCTGCGACCGGCCGAATCTCACCTTCGCCCCATCTCACGCTCGCACCATCAGCCTCCGATCGATTTCCCGATCAAAGTACTTCGGCTTCGACCTGAAAAGTGGCCCGGCCGTCGAAGACGGCGTCGCGGGCGGGCGGACTGCCGCGTACCTGAAAGCGAATCGTGAAATCGGTGCCCAACACGTCGACGAGTTCCTTGCGCGTCGGCGCGAGGTCGAGACGGCGCGCGCCGTCGGGCACCGGATCGAGCGTCGCGACAACCACGGTACGCTCGCCGCTTTCATCGACCGCTTCGACGCTGATGGAGTCGAGAAAGTCGAAGTTCTGCTGGGCGCTCTTGTCGGTGAGCGACAGGTGCAGGGCCGAAAGAACAACCGAATCGACCTGCTCGACATTCTGTCGTTGAAAGGCGCGCTCTTCGCTCAGATCAATGCTGAGCGGCGGCATGAAATCGGGAAGAAATTCGCCGATGGCGCCCAGCGTCGAGCCTTCGACGGTGGTTTCGGGTACGTCGATGGGTACCTCGAACCCGATGGTGGTTCCGCACGAAAGGGCCAGGGTCGCCAGTATGACCGTCAGGAAACGTCGCATACGCGGGCTCAGGCGCGAAGCAGGCTGACCTCAATGACTTCGTCCTGGCGCGAAACCCGTAGGTTCTGCATGCCGAGGGCCGTGATTTCAGTCATGATTTCTGCTTCGGCCTGGGGCTTGAGATGGTAGGCGTAAATGGGCACGCGCGCGGCGTGATTGCCCAGTTTGCCGAGCTCGGCGGGCAGCTGGGCCGGCACGAGATGACCGCTCACGTCGGCAACGCCCTTGAGCGCGTTGGGAAAACTGGTTTCGACGAGTACGGCTGCTACCCGCGATTCGGCCGCCGCCGCGGCCCAGAGCTCATCGGTTTCGCCGGTGTCGCCCGAATAAACGAGCACTTCGTGCCCGTTGTCGATGAGAAATCCGTCGGCGGGTACCGGGTGGTTGACCGGAAAGGCCGTAATGCGGTAAGGGCCCACCTGCACGGTCTCGCGATGGGGCAGAACGTGAAATTCGATAATCGGCTTGTCGGCCGTCGGTATGCGGGTGAAGTCGGGCCAGATGCGATTGTTGAAGATATGCTTCTGCACATCGGCAATGACTTCGGCGGTTCCCCAGCAGCGCAGGGGCGTCTCTCGCAGTCCGAAGATCAGGTCGCAGAGAAATCCGACATCCTTGCAATGGTCGAGGTGGGCGTGCGACAGCACGATATCGTCGATGCGCGCGAGGTCGACCTCGCAGGCAGCCGAACTGATGGTTCCCCCATCGATCATCAAACGGGAGTCGATGAGAAACCCACAGGTTCTCTTTTCCTGCAACGCGCTACCATAGGCGCCGAGAACGCGCACCTGCATGCTCATGCATATCCTCTTTCATGACGTCGACCAGAAAACCGATGAACCGCCTGGGGCCACTCGGGTCGGGGAGACGCCTTCCCCACACAATCTGCTACGTATACCTGCGCTGCACTTGAAAGGGCAGTGCCGGGCGAGCAGATCTCACCGTGTGGGCTTTACGATAGCAAGATTACCATTCCCTTGCAAACTTTTCGCTGTGAAAACGTAGTGTTTTGTAGTATTTCGGCCATTCCGTGACACCATTGTCGAGCCTATCGTCGTTGCCCCATCAGCCGCAACAGCATGAGAAACAGATTAATGAAGTCAAGGTACAGGCTGAGAGCGCCGAGAACGGCGATACGCCCCAGCGACTCGCCGCTGTGTCCGGCGGCCAGACGCTTGATTTTCTGCGTGTCCCAGGCCGTAAGACCGGCGAAAACGAGCACGCCGATACAACTGATGACCAGCTCGAAGGTGTCGTTGCGCCAGAAAATGTTTACCACCAGGGCAATGAGCACGCCGACAAGGCCCATGAACAGAAAGCGCCCTACACCCGACAGGTCCTTCTTGGTGACGGCGCCGAACACGGCCATGGCGCCGAAGGTGCCGCTGGTAACCACGAAGGTGCTTGCAATGCTGGCGCCGGTGTAGGCGAGCAATATGAAGCCGAAGGTGACGCCGTTCAGACCCGCGTACAGGAAGAACATGGCGGCCGCCGTCGTGGTCGACAGCCGGTTGATGGCCGCCGACAGGGCGATGACCAATCCGAGCTCCCCAATGAGCAGGCCCCAGAAAGCCCACTGGTTGGCGATGAGGAATTGGACCACGGCGGGGCTGCCGGCCGAAAACCAGGCCACCACGGCCGTGAGCGCCAGGCCCATGGCCATGAGCCCGAAAACGCGTGAAAGCACGCTCTCGGCGGCAATGGCCCCCGCAAGGCCGCGGGGTTCAATACGGGAATAATCGGTTTCGGCCATGGCGGGCTCCGTTGGGCGGCATTCACTGGTACCCGGCGCGGCTGCGATGTCGGCAGCGCGCCCGGGCTTTTGCTTCCTTCCAGTCTACACTCGAATGAATGCGAGGGCTGAAGAATGGAACTGGAATTCATTCTTTCCGGGTGAAACGAGTGCCATGGCCGGGCCCGAAAAAAGAAAACCCCCGCCGGAGCGGGGGGTTCCACAAGAACGATATGCGTTCGGCCTCAGGCGGGCTTCAGCACTTCTTCGCCCGGCTTCCACTCGGCGGGGCAGAGCTCGCCGGTCTTCAGGGCCTGCAGGCTGCGCAGAATTTCGCCGACCGAGCGACCGATGCTGTTGTCGTGCTTCAGCGCGTAGCGCACCTTGCCTTCGGGGTCGATGATGTAGGTGCCGCGGAAGGTCACGCCGCCTTCTTCATCGAGAATGTCGTAGGCGCGGGCAACGGTCTTCGTGATGTCCGACAGCAGGGGAAAGTTCAGCTTGCCCAGGCCGTTGTTGATCCAGGCCAGGTGCGAGAACTTCGAGTCGATGCTGGCGCCCAGCACCTGCGCGCCTTCGGCTTCGAACTCGCCGTGACGCTTCGAGAATTCCTGAATTTCCGTCGGGCAGACGAAGGTGAAGTCGAGCGGGTAGAAGAACAGCACGACCCACTTGCCCTTGTAATCTTCCAGCTTGACGTTTTTGAAGTCCGTGCCGACGACCGCTTCCAGGTTGAAGCCGGGGGCCGTCTGACCGATCTGTACTGCCATGTGTATACTCCTCGGTTCCGTTCGAGAGGTTTCAGGGAAAAAAGCAAAGGGCTTGACCCGGCGGTACGCACCGGGCCTGAAAAGTTATATTATCGAGCGAGGGGGCCCGGCGGTCAAGCCGTTTTGGCACCCAAAATCGCAGGACGGTCGTGCAACGCCGCCGCATGCAGTCGCGGCGCGCCTCAGTAGCGGGGTACCTCGGGGTCGACCCGTTGCGACCAGGCTTCGATGCCCCCTTCCAGGTTGTGCACGTCGCTGAAGCCCATGCGCTGCCGCAGAAAGGCCGCGGCCTGGGCGCTGCGCATGCCGTGATGGCAGTACACCACCGTGCGTGCAGCGGGATCGAGCTCCGAGGCCCGGTAGGGCAGGGTGCCGAGGGGAATGTGTATCGCCCCTTCAATGCGGTTGAACTGCCACTCCTGGGGCTCGCGCACGTCGACCAGCACCAGTGGTTCGCCGCTCTCGCGCTTTGCCTGCAACTCACGAACATCCATCGCCGTACTCCACACAAAAAATTTCACTGTAGCAGACCCGGCGCCGGTCGCGAGCCGTAGGCGGGTACCAACCACCCGTCCTTCGCCTGCACACGAATGCGTACCCCGATCTTTGAACTGATGGGCGCGAAATTCTTACAATGAGGGTTGACCTTGTGCGTTATTCCCACCGGAGAAACCGTGTCGACAGTTGCCAGTATCGAAAAAGACCTGCACGGCATGCGCGTCGTTACCGACCCCGACCTGCTCGTACCCTTCAGCCACGATGAGTCCATCGCGCCCGCCTGCATGCCCCTGGCCGCGGTCGAGGCCCTGTCGGTCGAAGACGTGCGGCGCGTGGTGCGCTGGGCCACGCAGAACGGCATCAGGGTAACCCCGCGCGGGGCCGGCAGCGGTCAGAGCGGCGGCGCCGTGCCCGAAGAAAACGGCATCGTGCTTTCCCTGGCGAAAATGACGGCTGTGCGCACCATCGATCGCGCCAACCTCATCGGCGTCGTCGAACCCGGCGTCATTACCGGTGAATACCAATCTCGGGTGGAAGAGGAGAGGCTTTTCTATCCCCCCGATCCCGCCAGCCTCGGCTACTGCACCCTGGGGGGAAACGTGGCCGAAAACGCCGGCGGACCCCGCGCCCTCAAGTACGGCGTGACCCGCGATTACATTCTCGGCCTTGAAACCGTGCTCATGAACGGCGAGCGCGTACGCATGGGCCGGCAGACCGTGAAGGGCGTGGCGGGGTACGACGTGACCGGGCTCATGGTGGGCAGCGAGGGCACCCTGGGCATCGTGACCGAAATCACCACGGCGCTTCTGCCGCTGCCGACGCACGTACTGACCGCCCTGGCGTTCTTCGGTTCTACCGAAGAGGCGGCGGCGGCTGTGTCGGCCATCATTGCGGCCGGCATCATTCCGCGCACGCTCGAATACATCGACGCGGCGAGCGTGGCCGCCGTGCGACCGCGGGCCGAGGTGCCCATTCCCGAGAGCGCCGCGGCGGCCCTCATCATCGAGGTCGACGGCACCCGCGAAGAAGATCTGCTGCGCGATGTCGAGGCGATTACCGCCGAATGCGAGAAGCTCGGCGTGCAGGCCATTCACGTGGCGCAGACCGAGCGCCAGCGGCGCGAGTTGTGGAGCGCGCGTCGCATGCTTTCGCCGGCCCTGAAGGAAACCTACCGCTTCAAGATTGCCGAAGATGCCGTGGTGCCGCGCAGCCGCCTGCCGGAAATGGTGGCCTTTTTCGGCGCTTTGGGAAAGGAGATCGGAGTCGACACCGCTGCCTTCGGCCATGCCGGCGACGGCAACCTGCACCTGAACTTTCTCTTCAACCAGGCCGAGCAGCGCGAAGCCGTAGAAGAGGCGGTCGAACGGCTGTTTCGCGAAACCGTGCGCATGGGGGGCACGATTACCGGCGAACACGGCATAGGCCTGGCCAAGAAACCGTACCTGGGCCTCGAGCAGAGCGAGGCGCTGATAGCCATGCAGAAGGCCCTCAAGCGCTCGCTCGACCCACTGGGGCTGCTGAATCCCGGCAAGGTATTTCCCGATTGAGGCTCGCTCGAAAGGGGGCCATACCCGGTTGCAGGCAGGCAACCGGTGACGATAACATGATTGGGATGGCGTCGCGTTTCTGACGCCGAGCTTTTTTCCCTGAATCAAGGAGACCGATGGAAGTCACGCAGGTAAACCCCGCCACCGGACCCGATGAATTGCCCGTTACCCTCACCCCGCGCGCCATCGAGGCGGTCAAACGCGAGCTGGTGAACGCAACCGAAGGCAAGAGCCTTCGCATTTCCGTGAACGGCGGCGGCTGCTCGGGGTTCCAGTACGATCTCGATTTTTCCGACGTCGTCAATGCGGGCGACATCGTACGTGAAGTCGAGGGGCTGCGGGTTATCGTCGACGAACGCAGTTCGCTGTACCTGCAGGGCACGACCATCGACTACGTCGACCAGTTCGGCGGCGGCGGGTTCAAGTTCATGAACCCCAACGCCCAGAAGACCTGCGGTTGCGGCACTTCGTTCCAAGTGTGACCGAGCCGGACGGTCCGACCTTCGGACTTTCAGACTGCCGGACACTTGGACGGTCGGACTTTCGGACTGTCGGAGGCGTTGCCTTGACCATCGGCCATTCCGCCAGAGGCGGTTCTACGACGGCCATCGTGCGCCGGAGGCGCGCGCATGCCTGAGCTTCCCGAAGTACAACACATTGCCGATTGGCTGCGTCCCCAACTCTCGGGGCACGTGATTGCAGGCGTATCGGTAGCCGAAGGCAACGAGCGTCCGGTGCCGCAGGGGCTTTCCGCCGTGAACGCGGCGGTGAAGGGGCGTACGGTTTCCGACGTGACGCGCAGGGCCAAGGTGTTGTTTCTGGAACTCGGTGGGGGCGATTCCCTGGCCATTCACCTGAAAATGACCGGGCAACTCTGGCCCGGAGCTTCCGCGCAGCAGCCTCCGGCTCACACCCGGGCCACCGTCGAGTTCGAAGACGGGCCGCGGGTGTTTTTTGTCGACATTCGCCGTTTCGGTTGGATTCGGTATTGGACGCCGGCCGACCGTGCCGCGTGGGAGCAGGACATCGGACCCGAGCCGGTGCCCGCGCTTCCACCCGAATGGGGCGCTTCCCTGCGGGGAAAACGCACGGTCAAGGCCGCCATTCTCGACCAGGCAGTGGTTGCCGGGGTGGGCAACATCTTTGCCGACGAGTCGCTCTTTCGCGCCGGCATTCTACCGCAGCGTACGGTCGACTCTCTCTCGCCCTCGGAACGCGCGGCGCTGCAGCGGGCCGTCGAAGACGAGATGAACGCCGGGGTGGCCGAGCGCTCGGGGGTACCCGACCAGAAACGCGTCGGCTCGGGCGACCGATCGGTCAAGGCCCTGTTCAACTGGCGCGTCTTTCAGCGTGACGGCGAACCCTGCACGGTCTGCGGCACGCCGATCATTCGCACCACGGTAGCCCAGCGCGGCACCTACTACTGCCCCGTCTGCCAGAAGTGAGGGGGAAACGGGTAACCGGGGGGGACCCGGCGACCAGGCGAACCCGGCATCTACGGGCGAGCGAAGCACGCCAGTTGGCCGGTGCGGTCCTCTTGTGAAGCGAGCCTGGTGTCAATTGAGTCACGGCGAGGAGTCGTTCTTTCCCAAAAACAAAGGGGAACCGTTCCGCACGATTCCCCTTCATCGACCGTTGACCATCGGACATCGGCCATTGCCGACGCCGCAGGTGGCGGCTACGCCTGCGTCATGAAGTAAATCTTCACCACGTAATAGGTCAGGGGAAAGGTGAAGAGCAGGGCATCGACCCGATCGAGAATACCGCCGTGACCTGGCAGAATGCGGCCTGAATCCTTGATGTCGGCATCGCGCTTCATGAGCGATTCGGCCAGGTCGCCGATGTCGCCGACGACGGCGATGGCGCCGCCCAGCAGCAGGCTGGCCGCGTAGCTGAAGTTAACCATGTCGCCGTTGGGTACCCACCAGTCGAAGACCGCGCGAATGACCACCGCGCCGACCATGGCAGCCAGAACGCCGCCGACCGCGCCCTCCCAGGTCTTCTTCGGGCTGATGGTCGGGGCCATGCGGTGCTTGCCGAAAAAACGGCCGGCAAAGTAGGCGCCCGTGTCGTTGAGAAACGTGCAGGCTATGGCGAAGAATACAAAGAAGAAGCCGAATACAAAGGCGAACTCATCGGCGTCGGCGGTCAGCGGTATCAGGCCGCCGGCCCTGCCGCTCATGCCCATCTTGCCGAGCAGCTCCGTTCCGATGTTGCGCAGCAGAACCGCGTGGCTGAACAACCAGGGCACGTACAACAGGCCGAGTACGGTTACGGCCATGCCGGTGATCGAAGTGCTGACGTCCTTCTTCGACAATTGCACCACCATGACCGCAAGGGCCGAGAAGGTCACGACCACGGTAAGGTAGTATTCGTTGCTGAAGTAGGCGACCGCGACATAGGCAGCGCCCAGGACGTAGCCGGTGGTCTTCATGGGTTTGAAGCCGCGGGCTTCCATCATGGCGAAGAACTCGAACATGCCGATGAGCGTCGCCGCGCCCACGAGAATGGCGAACGGAAGTCCCCCCTGGACCATGAGCCAGATGAGAAGGGGAATGGCAACAATCGCAGTGAGTACCCGCTGGGTCAGATTCGACATGGCGCTTCCGGAAAATAGAAATACAACTCGGCGTCATCGTGCAGGCCGGCTCGCTCGGCCATGACGCGCATGAACGTTTCGGCCCGTTCGGCGGGCACTTCAATGAGCAGGCGCTTGCCGCCGATGCCGGCGACGGCGTCGCCGAAGGCCTCGCCCAGCTTCTGTTCTTCGTCACGGTCGCGGGCCGGGTGCTCGCAACCGATGAACAGAAGGCGGGGCACCCGGAAAGGCGCCCGGCCCGCGACCAGCAACTTTTCGCCCGGGCGCGCTTCGAGCCGGCCTTTCTGCATGGCCGCCGCAATCGGATCGCCGAGGCGCCAGTCCGTCCACCCGGCCAGGCCCCGCGTCGGCGGCCGATCGGCGTAAAGGGGACCCACGGCCAGGTCGCCGTCGAACAATTCCGGCAGCTCCTGCCACTGGGCAATCATGTGCCCCTCCGTTTGGCGATCTGGTCGAGTATGCCGTTGACGAACGACGCCGACTGATCGCTGCCGAACTTCTTGGCCACTTCGACCCATTCGTCAATGACCACCCCGGCCGGCAGGGCCG
>JAWLBW010000055.1:0-18988 GCA_041687475.1 bacterium | reverse complement strand
CTTCGCAGCCCGACAGGTCTTCCTTTCGTACGGCCGCTTCGCCACTGGTCAACAGGTACAGCGCATCGGCTTCGTCGCCTTCGCGCAGGATGTACTCGTCGGGTTCATAGCGCCGAATCTGCAAGGCTTCGAATATTTCGCGGAAGGCCGCTTTGTCCAGGTCGGAAAACAGCGGAATACGGGGCAGCCGGGCCGCCAGTTCGTCGAGCGAAAGCTCGGGTTCAAGTGCCTGCGGCGCGGGGTCGACGATGTCGTCGGCAGACAGTTCGAGCACGTCTTCGGCGGGTTCGCCCAGCACGAGAACGTCTTCATCGCTGGGAAGAACGATGACCTCGTCGTCTTCGACGCCATCTCCTTCGTCGTCGGCCAGAACTTCGACGGTCGACTCGGTCAGGGGAGACTCGTCGTCGAAGTGTACGCCGTTGGCAAAGAGAAAGTGTTCGTCGTCGCTGCCGATTTCCGTGTTTTCGTCGTCGCCGTCGAGTGCAGCGTCGAGGGCATCGCGTTCGCGATTGGTATGCGCGTAAAGGCGGGTGAGCAGTGCCTGGGCTTCGACGTGGCCGGGCGCAAGGGTGAGAATGGCGCGGCCGACGGCCATGGCGCGGCCCCAGTCGCCGCTTTCGGCGTACAGTCGCGCCGCGCGCAGAAAGCAGGTGACGGCTTCGTCGGTCAGGCCCAATTCCTGAAACTGCTGTCCCAGACGGCCGATGGATTGCGGGTCGCGGGGGGCCGCTCGTACCACCTGTTTCCAGGCGGCGACGGCTTCGCGGTGTTTGCCTTCGGCGGCAAAGTGTTCTGCGCGTTCTTTCCAGACTTCAATACCGGTCGACATGACAACTCTCGCTTTTGAGAGTTGATGGTAAAGGCCCGGAGTGCAGGTTGTCAACGCGGCCGGCTATTCGCCGGGACGTGTGGCCCGCTCGTCCTGGTGCTCACGCAGAGGCCGCGGGTAGTTTTCGCGGCCTTCGTTCGACTCCTGGGGGTGGCCCAGAATTACCGCGTGGCCCTCGGGGGGGGCCGTGCCGCGTCGGTCGAAGTGAAAGTCGCGCATCCAGTAACCGAGGGCCGCGGCGCCGAATGCCACGCCGAGCAGCATGGCGAACAGGAGCATGCCGAAGTTGCCTGCGCCCAGTCCGAGAAGGGCGGGCAGGAACGGAAGCAGCACGGCGAGTAGAAAGCCGAAGAGCAGCAGCGAGAGAACGAAGTACTTACGTGCCATGGGTGAGCTCCCTGGGTGAACGATCAAGGTTCCGGACTGTGCGAAGGCGGTGACGGGTGCTTTTCGGAGCCCGCCGGCGGCAAGTGACGCTCAGGAGACGCCTGTCCCTCGCCGGGCTGCGCCTCGACGTCGACGGTTTCATGGAACGACGAAACCCGCGAGCGGTAGCCCAGCATGGCCACGAAGCCGACGGCGCCGAGCAAGATGCCGGCTGCAAACAGATCGGTTGCACGCCCGTCCCGTGAGGGGGCGAGCACCGGCAGCAGCAACGCGGTTGCCAGCAGCACCAGGGCCATGGCGAACATGAGGCCGAAAAGGCCGCGTTTTCGTTCCTTGTCATGCATTTCTGTCGACAGGATAAGCCAACCCGGGGAATGAAGCAGGATTGGCCGAACGCCGGCTCGCGGCTCGCCGGGTTCGCGCCACGCCTTCAACCCCGGTCGTGGGGCGGCTCGCGTCTTTCGTCGAACTCACGGGTCGGAATACGGCCGGTACGCTCTTCTTCCTTGCGGCGAATCGGCCCCTCCGAAGCCGTTTCGCGGCGCGGCAGGTCGTCGCTGGTTCGCATGGCCTGCGTCGCCGGCGCCTGTCGCACCCGGCGCGCCCGTGAAGCGGCCACCGCCGCGAGTACGATGATGCCCAGTACGATGACGCTCAGCACGGCAATGCCGAGACTTGGCGAGCCGCCGGGGCTCGAGAATACGGGCAGCAGGGCGTAAAGCAGCACCACTGCGACGGCCCCTGCGGCGATGATGGCGAATACCCAGCGGTACGGCGTGGTCTCGCCAGGCTGCTTGTTGCGTCGTATGCGAATGTCTCTCTGCGGCATGGCAATTCCTGGGTTATGTTACGGTCTGCGATCGTCGGGAGTCTCGGGGCGTGCAGGCTCGCCGGGTGGGGGGGCGTAGTTTTCGGGGCCGGTATCTGTACGACCGGGTTCGGCCGCGGTGCTTGCGGGGCGTCGCTCGTAGGCCGTCGGGCCCGGCGTTTTCTGGAAGTAGCCGCCTACGGCGACAAAGAATACCGTGAACCCGAGCGCAAGAAGGAACCCGCCCACACTGCCGTTAATCAGCGCGGCGATGGCGAGAATGGCGGCGACGGCCCCAAGGGCGTAAAAAAGCGGGGCTGTGCGACTTCGCCGGTTGCGCACCTGCGTCTGTCTATATTCCTGCATGCGAATTCTCCTTACCGATACCCCTTCAATCTGAACCGTTTTCCGAAACGATTCGGCCCCCGGGGCCCGCCGCAACTGCGCCTGCCTTTCCAGACATTCGGCCGGCGGGTACTCGGCAGCTTGTCAGGGCCTGTCGTGCAGGTCGGGGCCGGCGCCCGGACGGGAGCGACCGGGACCGATACCCTCCGAGGGTGGCTCGTCACGGGAGGCGCGGGAAGGTGGCTCGACATGACGTGTAACCTGCCGACGTGTCGACGGTCGCACGAACCACTCATATACCGCGAGGGTTACGAAAATGGCCGCCAGCGCCCAGGCCACGATAAAGGGCGTCGTGCTCCCATCGACGAGAAACCAGGCTGCGGTGACGATGGCGATCCCGGTCATGGCAAACCAGAAACCGGCAAGCATGGGACGTTTTTCTGGACGGTGTCGCATGTATCCTCCGGGTGACGTCAGGGGTGGCGGCCGGGTTCAATGGCGTCGGTCGTCGTGGGCTTGGGGGGCGGCATGAGAGGGCGCTCCGATACCGGCGGTTCGGCGCGCCGGGGTTGCCGCTGCGCCGGCCGCAGATAGCTTCCGGCCATGGGCCGGGGGGCCCGGGCCAGGAATCCGGCGCACAGAAAGGCCAGGGCGAAACACGAAGCCCAGACGAAAGCGAAGATCTCGCCGGTGGCCAATGCGAGCCCCACTGCCGTCATGAGAGCCACCGCCAGGAGGAAGAACAGTACCGAAATTGTGTTCCAGGTTTTTTCGACCATAGAGACCCTATCTCAAGCAGGCTGACGATTCCCCGAAACCGCGTTACCGAATCGGTCGTTCGCCCGGGTGCCGTTCGGCCGACACCGACCGGTAGCCTGCCGCGGTCTGAGGTGGCGCCGCCTCTTCGTCGGGTTCGACCTGCATGAGCGAGGGCCGGTCGCGCAGGGTATACACGCCGGTTGCCGCGAAAAAGAGCATCAACCCGATGCTGAGGAAGGCCGCCACGCCGTCGCCGTTGACGAGTGTCAGAACGGCCACTGCCAGACAGGCGACCGCAGCCACGAAGAAGATGTAGGCCATTGCCCTGGTCGACGAAGCCTGTCGATTCGATAACATAGCACCCTCCGGGTAGTGACGGTCACGCGTGATGACGGTTGTTCCAGTCTGTCTTTTTCGGGGCGAAATGACAGCTCAGGGCGCACGTGGGGCAAGCGTATGGTTGCCGCTCAGGGTCGGGGGCGTTCTTCGCGTTCGACCGGCTCGACATGGGGCGGATTTTCGCCGGTGGCTTCCTGACCGGGAAGCGCGCTCGGGTCGATACTTCGCGGTGCTTCGAGCATGTCGGCGGTGCGGTTTCGATTTACCAGAAACCCGGCGGCGCCGAGCGATACGGCGAGAATCAATGTCCACAGCCCTTCGGTGAAACGGCCGCCGAGAAAAGCCATGGCCGAGAGAACGAGGGCCGCCGCGCTCAACCATCCCAGTATGATGCGGAAATTCATGATCTCTGCTTCCCCTTTCGGTTTTCCTGGTTCTGTCGGGGGCCCAGTGCCAGACCTGCAAAGAAGGCAAGCACGCCGCCCACGGCCAGTACCGAGGCCTCGGCCGCTCTGCCGGCAACGGCGTAGAATACGGCCGTTGCCACGGCGCTCACGGAAAGTACGAAAAAGCCTCCGGCCCAGCGAATACGTTGTCGGAGACGCCTGTCGTGGACAAGCGGCATCGCGGACCCCCCGGAATCATTCATGTCCCGGGTCAGTATGATCGGTTCCGGGGGGCAAGGCAGCGGCGTGGTGCGGCCGCGAGACCGCTTACCTTACCGGCGCCACTCTTTCGGGCGAGTCAGTTGACCCGGCCGGCACTCATGGTGGCGATTATGTAGAGGTAGGTCGCCACCTCGCAGGCCCAGTCGAGATCGCCGAGCACCTCGACGCAGAGTTCACCCTGCTCGTTGGGGGCCACGGTCTTGCCGTAAAAGAAGCCGTCTTCGAGAAGTTCGGCCAGCACGACATGCTTCTTGCCCAGGTCGGGAACGATGTACCAGAGATTATCGCTTCCTTGAATACGCATCTTGCAACCCATCGTCTGCGCCCTCGTGGGGCGGAACGTCCGGTCGTCGAACGCTCGGAGTCCAGGCTTACAGAGCGAACGTGTGGCCGGACGTGCCCTGCCTGTAGCGTAAGGCATTCTGACAGCGACGGGCGAGGGCGACAATACACTGAATCAGGTATTGGCTTGCGTGCGCTTGGGAAGCGGGGCCGCGGTAAGTCGGCCATGCACGGCGATGAATGGACATCGTCAAGATGCAGGCTTTTTCGCCAATGGGGGCCGGGCACGCCGGGAACCCGGCGGTTTCAGGTCACATGGCGTGCAGTTCGGCCGACCGGAAGACACCGTTTTCGTAGAGCAGCTTGCCTTCGAAGGCACGCCCCTCGATGACCCAGGGCAGAAAAGCCCGGTCGCCTTCCCAGAGGGGAAGCGAAAGCAGGCGGTCGGCCGGAACCCACTCGAGCGTGCCCTCGGCGCACTCGGCCGGCGGCTCGCCCTGCCATTCGGTAATCAGAAAGACGTGGGTACTTTCGTCGATAGAGCCGTGTTCGTCTTGATGGAAGCCGGGAAAGGCCAGAAAGCCCAGCCGCCGATATGCCGTGACCGTGAGGCCGGTTTCCTCGAACACCTCGCGCTTCATGGCGTCGACGGGCGACTCTCCCTGTTCCAGCTTTCCACCCGGAGCGTTGTATTTGCCCTTGTGAATATCGCCTTCCTTTTTTCCCCTGAACATCATGAGGAAGCGATGGTCGGGGTCGACGACGTAGCAGAGTACGGTTTCGAGAACACGGCGGCGAAGCTGCATGAAACAACTCGATGGAACGGTGAACATCTCACAACAGGGTATACCAACCGACACCGCCTGCGCGAACGGGTTGAGCGAGGGCCCGGGGTGCGCTACCATATCACCGCTTGCATACTAACGGGTAACCCATGGCTTTTTTCCGGCATCGCTTCTTCTCGCTGGCCGCGGCGGCCCTCGCCGTTTCGCTCATCGCCTGTTCAGACAACAGTAACGGAGAGAAGGGCTTCTCCGTATCCGATCCGTTTCCGCAGGGCTTTCTCTGGGGAACGGCCACGGCCGGTTTTCAGGTCGACATGGGCTGCCCGAGCGGTCCCTGCACCGACACCTACAGCGACTGGACCCAGTGGGCCACCGACGCCGGCATCATCGAAGAGGAGCTGACCAACGGCGACCCGCTCGAAGACGGACCGGGTCACTGGGAGCTGTACGAAACCGACTTCGACCTGGCGGTCGAGAAGCTCAAAAACAACGGCTACCGCATGAGTATCGAGTGGAGCCGCCTGTTCACCACCAGCACCGAGGGGGTCGACGACCATGAAACGCTGCGAGCGATGGCCGATCCCGAAGGCCTGGCGCATTACCATGCCGTTTTTGAAGCGCTGCAGGAGCGTGGCATCACGCCGCTCGTTACCCTGATTCACTACTCGATGCCTACGTGGATTCACGACGGCGTCGCCTGCCACAAGGATCCCGAGGGCTGCGAGAACCGCGGTTGGCTCGACGGCGACCGCCTGATTCCCGAGATGGCCAAGTACGCCGGCTTTGCCGCCCGCGAGTTCGGCGACAAGGTCGACCTCTGGGCAACGCTGAACGAGCCTTATGCCGTGGTGCTGGCCGGGTATGCCTTTCCCGGGCCCGAGCGCACCAACCCCCCCGGCATTTCCATTCTCAACGGCGGCGATATCGAGTACCTGACCCGCGTCATTCTGAACATGGTAGAAGCCCACGCCCGCATGTACGATGCCATTCATGCCGGCGACACGGTCGATGCCGACGGCGACGGTGTCGATACCCAGGTGGGGCTGGTGCCGAACCTGGCGCCGACCGAGCCGAAGGATCCCGAGCGCGAGCTTGATGTGGCCGCGGCGGCCGACGCCCATCAGCTCTACAATCGCTTCATGCTCGACCCGCTGATTCTGGGCGAGCTCGACGAAAAGCGCGACGATCTCGGCGGACGCATGGACTTCGTCGGCATCAACTACTACACGACGCTGACCGTGAGCGGCATGGCGCCCCTGTTCTCGGAGTTGCCGCTTTTCACCTTCCTGCCCGACACGACCGACCTGTTTGCCGCCCGTCCCGACGGTCTCTACAAAGTGGCCATGTTCGTGAAGGAAACATACGACCTTCCCGTCTATATCACCGAAAACGGCACCGTCAACAAGCCTGATGAAGACAGGGGGGCTGCCTTCGTGGTCAACCACCTGACCTGGCTTCGCAAGGCAATTGCCGACGGGGCCGACGTCAGGGGGTACTTCTATTGGTCGCTCATCGACAACTATGAGTGGAACCACGGCTTCGGCATGAAGTTCGGCGCCTTCGCCTACGATGTGGAAACGAAGGAGCGTTCGCTCAAGAAGCTGGGCGAGGTATACGGCAGCATTGCCGGCGCCAACCGGCTGCTTCCGGCCGTTGTGGCCGAGTTTGCCGACGAAACGGCCTATCGCTGAGAATCGCGGGGCCCTGGTGCTCCGACGGTCTACTAGGAGGCGAGGGGCAGGCGAAAGCGGAAGGTGCTGCCCCGGCCGGGTTCAGACGTGAAACTCACGCTTCCGCCGTGTTCCTCGACGATGGCCTTGACCAGAAACAGGCCGATTCCCAGGCCGCCCGCGTCATGGGGCGTGTCGGTATGGGCGCGATAGAACAGCTGGAAGAGACGCTGCTGCTGTTCGCGGGGTATGCCGACACCCTCATCGCGCACCCACACTTCGGCTTCGCCGTCGGTGCGGGAAACCCCGGTCGTGATGGTGCCGCCTGCGGGCGAATATTTGATGGCGTTCTCGAGCAGGTTACTGACCGCCTGCTGCACTCGGCGGCGATCGCCGCGAACGATTACCGGCGCAAGCCCGGCCGTTTCCAGGCGGTGGCGGGTGGTGGTCGTGGTCAGATCGGCCACGAGTTGGGCGACGGCCTCGTCGAGGCGGAACTCCGAAACTTCGAGCGGCATGGCGAAAAGGCCCTGTTGCGCCTTCAGTGCGTGAAGAAGATCGCCCACCATGGCCGACATGCGTTCGCTGCCGCGTACGAGTGAGGCGGCCACCTCCTTCGGCAGCGGCTCGTTGCGTTCGGCAAGTCGGTTGATGACCTGCGCATAACCTTTGATGACCGACATGGGGGTCTTCAGCTCGTGGGCGGCCACGCGCAGAAACTGATCCTTCAGCCGTTCGAGATCGACGTGATCGGTTATGTCGCGGCCGACAACGAGTGCGCCGGTTATATTCCCGTTGCTGTCGCGAATGGGGCCGGCCGATAAGCGGGTTACGCGTACTTTGCCGGTGGGGTGGTCCTTGACCGTCACGATCTGGTCGATGACGCTGATGCCTCGCAACCCCTTGAACAGGGGCATCTCATCGACGTCGATGGGTTTGCCCTCGGCGGTTGGCTGCGAGCTCGAGAGAATGGCGCGCATATCGTCGCCGGGTTTGAGCTGCAGACTGTAGAATTCGCGGGCCGCGCGATTGGCGAACTGTACCCGGCCCTCGGAATCGACGGCGGTCACCCCGTCGAGCATGTTCTCGGTGATGGCCTCGAGCTGCGCGGCCCGAAGCCTTGCCTCTTCTTCAGCCTTGCGGCGCTCTTCGGCTTCGAGGGCCACGGTAACCATATCGGCAACGGCGGCGCCGAATGTGATTTCTTCCTCGCTCCAGACGCGGGCAGGTCCGACGTGTTCGTGGCAGACAATGCCGACCATGCGGCCGGCACTCCAGATGGGCACGTCGAGCAGCGAGGTGATTCCCAGCGGGCGAAGATACGACGCGCAGAATTCAGACATATGCGGGTCGCTGCAGCCGTCGACCACGGGAAGGACCCGTCGCTCGCGCAGAGCCGTGAAGTAGGCCGGGTAGTCGGCGGCGTACTGTTTCAACTTCTGAACGCTCGACCTGTCACTCGACAATTCGTATAGAACGTGTTGTTCGATGGCCGTATCGTCGTCGGTAAAGAACCAGATGCCCACCCTTGCCACGGAAAGAGTGTGGGCGGCGACCCGCGAGATGCGCGCAAGCGACTCGGAAAGCGACTTGTCCGAGGTGCGGGCGAGCTCGAACAGCGCCGCCTCGAAGTGAATGCTGTCGGCGCGATGAAGTTTTTCGGGGGCCGGGTGAAACAGGGTGTGGAACAGCTGGCGGCCATTCTGCCTGAAGGGAAGCACGAGCAGGTCGACGGCGATGGTTCGACCGTCGCGGCAGCGGGCGTCTCCATACATCCAGGTGCGAAGGGGAGAATCGGGATTTTCGGCGGCTATTTTCAGTCGCTCGGCGAACGAGCTGCGGAAATGCGCCGGTTGTATGGTATCGCCCACATGGCGACCTTCGGCTTCTTCACGGGTCCAGCCGAAGAGGGCTTCGGCTTTCGGTGGCCAGGAAAGGACCGTGCCCTCGTCGTCGACGACGAGTACCGCATCGGGCAACCGGTCGAGATCGCTGCGAGTCGTGGCATCGCCGTTGTTGTTTTGTGTTTCTTCGGTCACACTTACCTCGTTGCGCCCCTTTTCATACCATGAAATGGCTCCCCTGAAAAATTCTACACTCTTGCAGGTAGAATTGTTGGATTCATCGAGAAACCGGTGCTATGCTGTCAACCCGAATGCAACCGGCCCCGCGGCGCAGGGGCGACCGAGATGTACATGCAACGCGTGCTGTTGGTAGAAGATGATCCCGATATCGCCGGCCTTGTTCGTTTCGTGCTGAGCGGCGACGATATTGCAGTTGAGTGGACCCGTAACGGCGCCGAGGCGCTCGAATGGCTTCGTCATTTCGGAATGTCTCCGGCGCTCATTCTGCTCGACATGCGCATGCCCGTCATGAACGGCTACGATTTCGCCCGTCGCTACCGTGCCGAGCATGGAACCAGCCCCATCGTCGTCATGACCGCCGGTGAAGAAGCCCCCGATGTAGCCCGCGAGGTCGGGGCCGAAGGTTACATCGGTAAGCCTTTCGATATCGATGTCCTTGCGCAGGTGGTCAAGGATCACGTGCGATGACACGGGCCGTGAGCGGCCGTCTTGCCAGAGTCAGACCGGCAAATTCACCCGTAGCTTCTCCAATCGCCTGCGCAGCTCGCGCTCGTCGAACGGTTTGGCGAGAAAGTCGTCGGCCCCTGCGTGCAGGGCTTCGTCGCGTGCTTCCAGATCGCTGTTGGCGGTGAGAAAGAGTACGGGGGTGCCCGCGAGCTCGGGTTGCTGCCTGAGTGTCCGTATCATGTCGAGTCCGTTCATGCGCGGCATGCGCGAATCGACGACGATAAGGTCGGGGCGGTAGCGGCTTGCCTGCTCGAGACCGGCAACGCCATCACCGGCGAGCACCACGTCGTAGTGCTCGGCCAGAACCACCCGTATGAACTCTCGAATGTCGGCCTCGTCGTCGACGACCAGCACCCGGAAATGTTGCTGTGCTTCCGACCCCGGCAGGGTCGTCTCGGTAGGCGCCTCGTGGTGTGCGTCGTCGGCAAACTCGGCGCCTGGTTCGAGTGCTGCCGTCCCTCGCGGTATCGTAACCTGAAACCGCGAACCGTGGCCGGGCCGGCTGTCGACCGAAATGCGGCCGTCGTGCAGGCGAACCACTTCATTGGCGATGTACAGGCCCAGGCCTGTTCCGCCGGCGGGGTGGGCGGCCGAATGGTGAAAACGTTCGAAAATGCGGGCGATACGCTCGGGGGCTATGCCCTGACCATTGTCTTCGACGCCCAGGTGCAGCCATTGGTGATCGGCCTCCAGCGCGACTTCAATGCGACCCGTCGCAGGCGCCGTGAACTTCCAGGCATTCGAGAGAAAGTTGTAGATGACCTTCTTGAATTGGGTGGCGTCGATTTCCGCGAGGCAAGGCTGGTCGCAACCCCGGAGAACGAGCAGGCGATCCGACTCGAAGTTGGCGGCCGCCTCGACGACCAAACCCGCGACATCGGTCGGCCGCTTTCTCAGCATGCCGGTACTTTCCAGGCGTTCGAGATCAAGCAGTTCGTTGATGAGACCGAGCAGCCGGTCGCCGTTTCGCAGAGCCGTGTCGAGCGGCCGCCGCTCTTTCGCCTGGGGGGCTATGTAGCGTTCGAGCAGGTGCAGGTTGCCGATCACGAGGGTCAGCGGCGTGCGTATCTCGTGGCTCACGCTGGCGAAGAAATCAGCCCGGTTGCGGCTTTCTTCCTGCAGGCGGTGGTTGGCCTCGCGCAGCTCCAGTTCCGAGAGAAAGTTGCGCTTATGCAGGCGCTCCTGCAATACGACCGCGGTATCGGTCAGGAGGCAGGTAAACGTGAAGAGATACGCGTGAAAAATGAGAACGTCGGGGGTCAGCGTTCCGGCCGCCCAGGCCGGCAAGAGGGCGTGAAAGACGAGAAAGATCAGCTGAATGCCGATGTGCATGCCCAGGCTCACCGGCAACAGCACGCCGACCCCGAAGATACCCAGGGGGTAGGACGCGAAGTAGGTAATGGGCGTCGCTCCGAGGGTTTGTTGTATCAGCACCATGGGCATGGAGGCCGCGGCCGCCAGACTCACGGCAAGTACCTGAGGGTATCTTTTTCCCACGGGCAGGAAAGTGGCGGCCAGCACGGCAAACATGCCGACTTCCTGCAGCAGGCGGGCGGTAAGCAGGCTGTTCTTCAGATCGGGCGACATCAGGGCGTCGAACACGAACACGCTCAGGTTGCCCAAGGCCCCGAAAGCGGCGGCAATACGCACGCGTCGTACAAGAAACGACCGTCGATGCGTCTTCCACAATTGTTCGCCGTCTTTTCTGGTCATATCCGGTCAAAATGGGAGCGTTGTGCCAGATACTACACCGCAGGTGAAGGAGCCCTGTCAAGAGGAGTGGTGTTCATTTTCTTCTGAAAGGCCTGCGGGAATACAGGGGTCGTCCCGTTGCGGAAGAGGGCATGTAACCGTGAGTCCGGGTCGGCCGGAGCTCGCCCCCCGACCCGGCAGACGCGCGGGGCTCAGTGTGCGTGCGTCACGCCTGCGAAGCCAGATTCAGTTCGCAGGCCAGTTCGTAAAGAAGGGGGCCTTCGTGCAGATGCTCGATAGCCTCGAGGGGAATGGCGGCGACGCCGAGGGTCGTACCCAGAAACGCCCCGGTAAGGCTACTTACCGCGAGGGCATGCGAGGCGCCGCAGGCTGCCAGGGCAACCGTGTCTTCCCACTGGTCGGCGTGGGCGAGTGCGCAGGAAACGGCGCCGGCCAGAATCGACGAAAGCTCGTCGTTGGCGACCGGTTCGGAAAGGAGCTGCTCGAGCGGCGTCTTTTCACTCGTTTGACGAAGCCGCATCAAGGGGGGAAGAAGGTCGCCGGCGTCTTCATCGTGTTCGACAAGGCCAAGGGTGGCGGTCAGGGCCTGCGCCATCTCGGAGCCGCTACGGAGGTGCGAGGTCAGGGCGGCGATAAACCCCAGGCATGCAGACTGCGAAGCAGGCGTATCTGCTTCCCGAAGCAGTAAGCGGCCATCGGCCAAGGCTTCAGCGGGGGGGCAGAGTAAACCGAGAGCGATTGCCGCGATTGCCGAACGGTACGGCTCGCACAGACGAGCGTCAGGCAGGGCATCGGCCTGGAAACGGGTCGCGCGCCCGCGGGCTTTCAGGGCCAGGCACGTTCGACCGGCCGTGAGTATGGCCCCGGTAAGGTCGTCGGACGACGCCTTCTCGCTGCGCTTGCCGGTAACCGCCGTCAATACCATGGCGCTTGCGGCAAGGCCATACAGGCAACCGGCAATACGATCGAGACGAGTCAGTTGATGCATCTGCAATTGCGGTGAAAAGAAGCGACCTGAGGGTAGATGGCGACGGTAACACTGCCCGAGTATATCGCGTTTCGTGGACAACTGCTGTCCGTTGTATTCATTCCGCTTACATTAGTATCAAGGAATCAGGAGGCACAGAAAGAAATCGGCGGGAAAAAAGGCATTGTTTCCGGCTTGACCGCGAAAAATTGCCCGGATCTCTCCGTCGACGGTCACACGCTGTCCACCATATGGGCTAGTCTTAGTGAGGCAGGGAATTGATGGCAGAGCTTTTCGCAAATTTTCAACCGGCGATATGACGAATCGAAAACCTACCTTCGGTACCGCACTGCGCATGATAGATCTTCTGCTGGCTCTCGATCAGCGAAGGTACAGTTGGCCGGTCGATGAGGCCGCCGAGGAACTCGAGGTCGACCCGCGCACGATCAAGCGCTATGTCGAGGCCCTGGGCACGCGTCTCGTGACCGAAGACGGGCGGCCGGCGGTTGAAATCAAGCACCGTGGGCGGCAACCGTGCATTGTCGTGAACCGTCCCGTGCTGACCCTCGAGCCCGGCGTATACGACTATGCCGCCATGCACCTGGCCAAGGGGGTGCTTGAGATGTTCGTGCCCGACAGCCTGATGCATGAGTCACTCGAGCGGTTGACGCGCGACCTTGCCGGTGCGGTGCAGAACCACACGCCGGGGCGCTCGGGCTCCATCGAGCGCATTCCCCAGAAATTCATCGTCGAAAACCTGCCCGGCGACGAAACGGTCGATTCCGAAGTGTTGTCCGACGTGGTATCGGCCCTGGTGCTCGAGCGTCGACTCGAGATAAGCCTTCGTTCCTGTCCCGATGAGGCTGTTCTTGTCGAACCCCTTTCCCTGCGTATCAACCGGCAGGGGCTTTCGCTCGAGATGCGTCGCGCCGACTGTACGGGCCGGGCGTTCATGGTCGCGCTGGGCGACATCGTCGACGCCCGCCTGCGGGAACGGGTCGAGCCGGCCTGAGGGGCCGATAATCGGGTCGGAAACTATTTTCGGCGCTGCTTCTTCTTGAGCGCCTTATCCTTCTTGCGCTTATCCTTACGCGCGGCCTTGTACTGATTGCGTTTCCGGCGCTCTTCTTCGGCGCGGGCGATACGGGCCATCTGCTCTTGCAGCCAGTCGGTTTCCTCATCGCTGATGGAATCGAGATCGTGGCTGTGGTCGAGGGTGCTCTCGACTTCCAGTTCGGCGGCCACGTCACCCCACAGACCGTTGGTAATGATGTCGACCCGTCCGTCGACAAAGGCCTGCTCGATAACCGGGGCCGATTCGGCCGCCGCGAGGTGAATGAGGCCGGCAACCAGCAGAGCGTTGAAGATGCGGTCGTGCGAACCCGACTCCTGCAGCGTCTTGGTCAGCAACGCGACCGCTTCGTCGCGGCGCGAGGGATGCTGTACGCCGTAGGCGGCCACGGCTTCGGGTAGAAAGCTGCGGGCATAGTCGGACCACGCACCGGCGCGCAGCGGTTCGAACAGGCCTTCGGCATCATCGCCGGCGGTGGCGGCCAGCACGAGCGGATAGTCGTGGGCAATGTCGTCGTCTTCATCGCCCAGGCGTTGGAGAAATTCGAGCAGTCGCGGGAAAGCCTCGACAGCCTGCATCTGCGCCAGGGCCCGCTGCGCATGAATGATCAGGTCGCGCGAGTCGGGGTCGTCGGCGATTTCTTCAGGGGTCGCCAACCGGGTCAGGGCGGCAACATCGTTCGCGTCGAGGCCGCATGCACGGTAGGTTTCCCAGTTGTGGGGGCCGTATTCGGGGGCGGGCAGGGCAAGGAGTTTTTCGCGTAGGTTGTCGAGGTCTGACTGCGTCATGGTGCGGGTTGCGACGAGGGTGGGAAACATAGGGCGAGGCCGGTGTCGAGCCTCGCCCCGATAGGAGTCGTTCAGTCGGTTTCGAGGGGGGCGTCGACCAGGTCCATGACCAGACTGTTCAGGCTGGTCTCGAACCACTCGTCGAACATCTCGCGCGTGCGGGGCGTGGGCCATGCTTCTTCGTCATCGAACCACGAAGCCAGCTCCGACTCGAAAATCATGGGCCAGGCTTCGTCGAGAATGGTTTCCTGCTCTTCCGGATCGGTTTCAGGAATAAGGTAGGCCGAACTGTCGAACTGCAATTCGTCGAGCGAGATGGGGGTACGTTCTTCTTCCGGAAGCTGGGCCTCCATCGACGAGATCCACTGGGCGAAGGGGGCGCGGGGCCGCACGACCAGAACCGAACGATTCAGCAAGGGGAACAACGACATGGAAAGTCTCATGGTATTGAAAGGGGTGAGGTTCAGGGTAGCAGGTGTCGCTCATCGGGGGAAGGGGCTGACGCCCCTTGCGGCGCGGAATGTCGCCGGAGCGGAATACGTTTTTCGTGACCGGACGCTGAGGAGTGGTGCGCCCCGATTCGAAGTGTGCTCGTTCGTGTCAGGGTATATTTCTCTGTGTAACATTTCGCGCCGGAATGGTTAGGGCCGGTAAACGTCTCCGGCATTTGTGTTAGCGGTGCCTTCTTGTTCTTGTTGAGGGTGGCTGAGCTGTGCTTGTATCTGTAGGCGAATCATCGCTACGGAGGCTTTCTATGCTTGGCGAAGTAATCGGTGGGACGGCGCGTAAATGGAAAAACGATCGCGGAGCGGTCATCGTCGACTTTCCCGTGCCGGGTGTGTTTCACGTTCGATTCATCGGTCACGTCGATACCGACCTGCAACGTAAGAGCTTCGATGCCGCGGAAGAGGCCGTGCGGGCGGGCTTCACGCCGCTTGAATGTTTCGTCGACAACGCCCTTGTCGAAACCTACGATCCCGTGGTGCGTACCGAAATGACCGAGTGGATGAAACGCAATCGACCCTCCCTGGGCGAGGTTCACATTCTCAATCGGTCGAAGCTGGTCTCGTTCGGCATAACCATGGTCAACCTGCTTTCCGGGGGAAATTTCAAAGCCTACTCCGATACAGCCGGGTTCGAGGCCGCCCTGGCGTCGATCGTTCGGAAGGCGGCGGCGGTCTGACGGGCAAGCGGGCACGACATGGCACTTGTCGCCCGTGAATACGCCCAGGTGCTCGATATCGTGCGTCGCCTGCACTCGTGTCGGTCGGCCGACGAGGTGGCCGCCTGCGCGATTGGCGACCTGCAGGCGTTGGCGGGGTTCGAGCGCGGAGCGCTCTGCCTGGCGGCGCCCGGTGAGCCCGGGGGGTATGAGTGGCGGTCGGTCAATCTACCGCCCGCCTACTATGGCGAATACGAGGCGCTGGCCGACGGCGACTTCGTGCGCGATGCGGTCGTTCGGCGCCCGGGCCGGGTGCTGACCGACGAAGACATGGGTGTCGGGCGCAGAGATTGGTACGCATCGGCTTTCTACGAGCACGCCCGGTCGCTTTCGCTTGCCCCCGAGCATGTCATGGCCGTGCTTTTCGCGGTCGAGGGACCGGGCGGGCACGGCGGGCTGACCTTGCTGCGCGAAACAAAACGCCCCTTCGGTCGCCGCGAGAAGGAACTCGTCGGCCTGGTGACTTCCCACGTCTCGGCGGTTCTTTCGCGCCTGGCCGTGGTGCGTGCCGAGAGAAGCACCCGGTACGCGCTTGATGCGGTACTGGCGTCGCGGGGGCGCGGCGTGCTCGTCTTTGAGCCCGGCGGCAGGCTGGTCTCGCGCTCGGAAGGCGGGGCTCGCCTTCTCGAAAACTGGTTTCCCGGTACCGGGCGTTACGGTTCCGACGAGCTTCCCGACGCCGTCGTGCATGCCGTCGCCGACTTTCTGAAGGCACTTGTACTTGAACGGGCGGTGTCGCCCCGGGTTCTGCGCCGCCGGCAACGTGAGGAGCTGCGCATTGCCTTCCGCCTGCTCGAAAACGGCTATCCCGGGTATTCCTGCGTCGTGGTCGGCGAGCTGAGCGTCGCCGAGCGCGACGACCTGCACGATACCGTCATGGGCGAGCTTACCCCGCGTGAACGCGAGGCCGTGTGTCTGGCGCTGCAGGGGTACGACAACGCCTCGATCGGCATGCTTGCCGGCTGTTCGACCAACACCGTCAAGAAGCATCTTTACCATGCCTGTCGTAAGCTGGGCGTCGACGGGCGCCTGGGCCTGCACCGCCTTCTCTCGGCGCCCCACGGCCTGCCCTGACGCGACGCGTTGCCCGCATGCTACCCGAGTAGCATGGGAATGCCGTGCGATAGAGAGTAGACTCGTCGTGAACCCTGAGAAAGTGAGGTGTACATGCGCAGGCTGCTCCTTCTTCTGGCCGGCGGAACGCTCGGTCTTGCAACGACTACTCATGCGTGGGGCGATGTTCTGTCGCCGACGTCGATAGCGCGCGTAACGTCGGCGCCCCGATTCGACACCGTCGAAACCCGCCGCTTTCGGCAGGTCGATTCCCGCCCCGTAACCATTCGCTACGACGAGGCCGGCATTCCGCACGTTCGGGCGTCGAGCGAAGAGGCCGGGTATGCGGGCCTGTGCTGGGCCGCCGCACGTGATCGCCTCTTTCAGATGGATCTTTTCCGCCGCAGCGGCGCCGGGCGCCTGGCCGAAATTTTCGGTTCGGGGCCCGATGGTAGCGTTCTCGCGCAGGACCGCATTCTACGTGTGCAGGGGCTGGCGCGACATGCCGCGGAAAGATATGCCGAGGCTTCGCCGCGTACCCGCACCGTGCTCGAATCCTGCGCCCTGGGGGTGAACGCCTTTCGTGAAGAAGCGCTGGCAGGCGGCACTCTGCCGCTGGCCTTTCTCGATCTGGGTTATGCGCCGGAGCCATGGCGGCCTGAAGACAGCGTGACCGTGCTCGCCTACATGGGGGCCGGCTTCAGCAACATCGGCATGCAGGTCAAGCTCCAGCGCGCCGTGCTTCACGCCGTTTTCGGTCCTGAAATCGCCGATGCGCTTCTTCCTGCCGTGCCGGCTGCCTCGCTCTTTGACCGCCACGGAAACTATACCGGTGCCACGGCAAGTGGTGGGTATGCCGATTCGACACCGTCGAGGCCCGACGTGGCAGGCGCACCCCGAAACGCGGCGACGCTGCAGGGCGGAATACGGTTGCCCGAGCCCCTGATGCCGACATTGCGGGCGACGAACAACTTCGCGGTTGCGGGGTGGAAGTCGACTTCGGGCCACGCGCTCATGGCCAACGACCCCCATCTGGTGCTCTCGACCCCCGGCGCCTTCTACCTGGCCTCGCTGCACGTCGTGGGGCGCTACCGGGTAAGCGGCGCCACCATTGCCGGACTACCGGTCTTCTTCAGTGGAAGCAACGACAGCCACACCTGGGGCCTTTCCATCGCCACCCTTGACGACACCGACCTCTACATGGAAGGCCTGCGCCAGGCGGAAGACGGCGAGGAGGTGCTGATTTCGGGTGCATGGGCGCCGCTCGAGCAGCGTGTCGAGCGCATCGACGTAGCCGGTGAGCCCAGCGAATGGCTTACCGTTCGCACCACGCCGCACGGCCCCATTCTGAACGACGCCATTCCGGCGTTGAACCCCTTCGGTCCCCTGTCGATACGGGCTACCATTGCCGTGCCCGAGTGGAGAATCGACGGCTACTTCGCGCTTCCCGGTGTAAGGAACTGGCGTGACTTTCGCGTGGCCGTGGCCGGCACCGGCCTCGGACTGAACTTTCTTTATGCCGATCGTCGGGGCAACATCGGTTACCAGCTGGCCGGGCTGGCCCCCCAGCGCAACCGGGCCAACGGTTATGCCCCCGTACCCGGCTGGAACGGCGCGCACGAGTGGACGGGCTATGCACGCAACGAACAGATGCCGCACACGTACAACCCTAGGGCCGGCGTTCTGGTCACGGCCAACTCGCGGTTGGTGCCCGACGACTACGCGCCCGACGGCGAACCCGTTTATCTGAGCACGTTCGTCGAGCAGCCGTGGCGTACGATACGGGCCGAATCGGTGCTCGACTCTCTCGATTCAGTCGGGCTCGACGATCTGGCCGCTCTGCAACGTGACGTTCACAACCCGGTGGCCGAAGAGCTACGCGACCACTTTGTCGGCGCCGTCGAGCGGTTCGGGCTTCCCCCTGACGATGGGCATGCCGGGGCGTCGCTTGCCGCCCTGCGCGAGTGGAACGGAATGGTCGAAGCCGACAGCGAAGGCGCCCTTGTTTTCGAAGTCGTGCTGGCCCTGCTCCTGCAGCATACGGCGCAAGACCTCATCGGACCTGAACTGTATCAGGGCTACGTGCAGGGCGTGTTCGTTACCCGACGTGTCGACGCCGTCAGGCGATTGCTGGCCGAACCCGCGGCCCCCTTCTTCGGTATCGGCCTGGTTCCGGGCGAAGCCGGTGAGCTGCGCGACGCCGCCGTCGTTCGCGCTCTTGCCCGGGCCGACGAGCTGATGGCCGAGGTTCTCGGAAACGACCGCGCAGCGTGGAAATGGGGCACCCTGCACCGGCTGGGCTACAACCACCCGCTTGCCCCGTTCGACCCCCGGTTTGCCGTGCCCGACGCGGCGGCACGCGGCGACTTTGCCACGCTCGATATCGGCTGGTGGGGTACCCGGGCGGGGTTGCTGGCGCTGCCCCTCGAGGGTGAAGCGCGCATTGCCGCGGTGCGCGAGGCCTTTGCGCAGGATGCCCTTGCCGACATACGCTTGCTGTGGAACGCGGGCACCCGGCAGGGGTGGGGCGTACTTGCGACCGGCCAGAACGGCGACCCCCGCAGCCCGCAATGGCAGCGACATGCCGAGCCCTGGCGAACCGGACGGTACTTCGCAATCGGGCGTTGAACCAGGGGCGAAGCGGCGAACTTTGCCGCTTCGCCTCTTTCGTGTGCCGGCCTGAAAGGGGCAGAGCAGCGGTAGACAG
>JAWLBW010000054.1:0-19152 GCA_041687475.1 bacterium | reverse complement strand
GCCGGCATCGGGATCGGCCAGGGTGCATACCGTCGCGCCCTCGGGCGCCAACCGCGAAGGCTGGTCGGGATACGCAAAGAAGGCGACCGGATCGCGGGCGCCCGCCAATACCAGGCCTGCCACGTGCGCCAGCGCCTCGGTAGCCTGCTCGGGAAAATAGGGCAGCGCCTGAAAGCGGGGCACATTGCGCCCGCATTCCAATCGGGCCGGGAAGGTCTCAATCCACACTCCGCAATCGGTTGCGGCCGCCACTCGCGCGGCGGCTCGCAGTCCCCGCTCCGTAAGCGCGTTGCTGCCGAGCAGGATTCCGCCTTTCCCCCGGCGCAGCAGACGAGCCGCCTCTTCGATTGCCGCGCCCGGGGTCTCACGCAGCCCGGGCGAGGGAGTGGATGAAAGGGGTTCGGGTCCGGTCTCCCACTGGCAGTCGGCCGGAATGATGAGCGACGCCACGCGCCCCGGCGGTCCGAGGGCCGCCTCGACCGCCGCGAGGCTTGCCTCGGCCATCTCCTGCGGCGATTGTACGGCCCGCGTCCACCCGACGTTACCGGTAAGCGCGGCGATATCCGAGGTCAGGGGCGCATCGAACGCCAGGTGTCGTCTCGCGTGATCGCCGATCCAGTCGATCACGGGCGAGCGCGCCCGGCGCGCGTTATGCAGGTTGGCGATGCCGTTGGCGAAACCGGGCCCGAGGTGCAACAACGTGGCCGCGGGCCTTCCCCGCATACGCGCCCACCCGTCGGCGGCGCCGGTACACACCCCCTCGAACAGCCCGAGCACCACACGCATTCCGGGTACACGGTCGAGGGCCACGACCATCGGCATCTCGGTGGTTCCGGGGTTGGCGAAGCAGACCTCGACGCCTGCGTTTCGGGCGGTCTGGACCAGGGAAAAAGCGCCGGTGTTCATTCGATTCTCCCGCTGCGCCGTGCAGCGACCGTATGCGACGGACGCGCAGCCGAACGTGAGAAGGAGAAGGCCGGGTCGCATTGGTGAGACATGACAATTCCTCTTCCGCCACGCTGGCGCAAACCCTTCACATCGACCAGCAATGGCCCTCGGCAATTGAGTGCTCGACCCGGAATGCGGCGGCGTTGTACGCCGCTTCCACCCGAAAGTGCCGTCGGCGGAGAAGACTACTCCTTCGTTCGGGCACTGCCTGATCGGAAAACCCATTTCCGTGCACGCTGTTCCGTTTGCCGCTCGTAGTGACGCAGCCGGTCGTCGACTGCTACGAATGGTGGAAGAATGATGGAAGTTTCACCGGCCCCCTTCCGCAAATCGGGAGAGCCGTATCACGAAGTCTCGTTAACGGGGATCATATGTTTACCCGGTCACTTGCCGCCGTCCGGCGTATTGTCGTGCTTGCGGCGGTCATGTCGGTTCTTCCGCTTCAGGCGCACGGCCAACCCGAATACGAGCAGGCCGAGACGCGAAAGCTCGTCGAATTGGTGTCCGATGCCTCGGCTCTCGTGCGTGAGAAAGGCGAGAAGGCCTTTCGGGAATTCGGTCGCCTCGGCAGCCGTTGGCGCGACCAGGAAACGTACATCTTCGTGCTCGATCCGGCGGGTAATATGCTCGTGCACCCCGACCCCGATCTTCGCGGCGAGAACCAGCTCGACCTCAAGGACATCAACGGCAAGCCCATCGTTCGCGGACTCATCGGCGCGGCCATGAGTTCGTCGGAAAATCGTGAAGGTTGGTACCACTACGAGTGGCCGGCTCCGGGCAGTCTTCTTCCCAGGTGGAAGAGCAGCTTCGTGCAACTGGTGCAGGCGCCCTCGGGCCGGCAATACGTGGTCGGCAGCGGCATGTACAACGACGAAACGGAAAGGGCTTTCGTCGTCGACGCCGTGACCAGGGCCGCGCAGGAAATCGAGCGGCACGGCAGGGCGGCGTTTCAGCGTTTCCACGATCGCACCGGCCCCTACATCTTCAAGGACGCCTACATCTTCGTGGTCGACACCAAAGGCACCGACCTCGTAAACCCCGCCTTTCCCAACCTCGAAGGCAGAAACATTCTCGATGTCGAAGACGCGCGGGGAAAGAAACCGGTTCGCGATATGATCGAGACCGTGCAGACCAGGGGTTCGGGGTGGGTCGACTACATGTGGCCGAAACCGGGCGAAAGCGTCGCGACGCAGAAATCGGCCTGGGTGACGAAGGCACGATTGGGCGATCGCACCGTTGTGGTGGGTGCGGGTGTTTACCTGCCGGGGGCGCCGACAATGGCCCCATCCGAGCCCTCTATGACGGCGCCAGAGTTGATGGCGCTCGTGCGCGATGCCGCCGAGGTATTCGAGCGTCAGGGCGACAAGGCGTACCCTGCCTTCCGCGAGCAAGGCTCGAAGTGGCTTCGGGACGATACGTATTTCTATGTGTGGTCGTTAACCGGCACCCGCGTCTTCCATGCGGCAGACCCGGCAAGCGAGGGCGACGATGTCGGCGACCTCACCGATATTCTGGGCAAGCCCATCGGCAAGATGTTTCCCGCGTCCGTCTCGGGTACCCGAGGCGAGGGCTGGGTGCACTACATGTGGCCTGAACCCGACGGCATCTTTCCCCGGTGGAAGTCGTCGTTCATGAAGCGGGTTACCTTTCCCTCAGGCGAAGAGTACCTGGTCGGCGCCGGTATCTACGACATGGACATGGACCGGGCGTTCATCGAAGACGTGGTCGACCGGGCCGCGGCTCTGGTGGCCGAAAAGGGCAAGGCGGCCTTTCCGGTCCTGCGCGACAAGCGCGGACCATTCGTATTCATGGATACCTATGTCTTCGTTACCGACCCCAGGGGAATGGAACTCGTGAACCCCGCGCAACCCAGCCTCGAGGGCGAGAACCTCGCGGGGCTACGCGATAGCAGCGGAAAGCTTTTCGTACGTGATTACGTCGACGAAGCGCTGGAGAAAGGCTCTGCATGGGTCGCGTATGAATGGTACCGACCGGGTGAGAACACGCCTGCACGGAAGCACACCTACGTGCGCAAGGTGCGGCACGGCTCCGACACGTACATCGTGGGGGCGGGTTATTATCCTCACGAAAAGGCCGGCGGCGAGTCCGGCAGTTCGGCTGCGCCGTGAGCGTGCGTCGAGAGCAGGCGTGAACCGGGTGACACGACCGGATGACGCGAACCGAGAGGTAGCCTCAGGAGAACCCCTTGTTGTAAATGACCGGCATCTGCCCGCGCCACCTGTTCCACGTGTCGTCGTCCGCGATCAGGTCGGCCATGAAGTGCGCGACGTTGACGCGGCTGGTCTTGCCGGCATTGAAGATGGCGCTGCGGGTGGGTGAGGGATGTACCTCGTACTCCGTGGCGGCCTCTTCATCGATCAGTGAGTCGGGTCTGACGGCAACCCATTCGATGAGGGAATCGTTCGCGCCGACGTCGACGCGCAGGTAGTCTGCAGCCTTCTCGTTGTCGACGTGGGGCGGCACGAGCAGGCGAATGAGGCCGACCACGCCCCGCTCACCCAGCGATACCGGTTCCGCAAGATCGCGGTTGCGATTGCCGGCGGTGTTCATGAGCACAAACCTGACCGGGTGCGGCGGCTGCGTGGCCCGTACGGCTTCGCGCAAACGCCGGACGGCGTCGGCTACCAGTCTGCGGGGCGCTCCGTACATTCCCTTGAGATTCAGGTTGTGCCCGAGACAAGATGCCACCGCGCCGCATCCGTCGACGAGTTTCCGCATGTCGTCATCGGCGAGGTCGAGCAGGCTTGCCTCGACCACGGTCAGTGCAGGATGGCTGCGCAGGTTTTCGGGAAGCTTTCCGGCCGAACGAACCACCGCCCGAACCGCTGTTCCGCGCTGAAGCAGTTCTCCGACCAGCAGCCGGCCGGTTGCCCCACTGGCGCCGACGACAAGTACCGTCATCATCTTCGTTTCCCCTTTGTGTCTTCGGGTCGATCTTTTGAAACCCCGTCACCGGTCCGTACACCGGCCGATACGCATCGTAACACGGCCGATATGCGCCATACCGACTCTTTCCCCGAGATCGCCGTATTGATCCCGCACACCCACGCTGCGTCACCCCTCGATAGCACGGTCGCACGCCCATGTGATACTATCGGCCTTGAACTTCCGGCCCGGCATTCCGAGCCCCCGCTTGCATGACGAGGACATGATGTTTCGCTCTCTGCTTACCCTGGTCGTACCCCTGGCCTTGACTGCTGCGGCCTGCACCCGTGACAACGCACACGAGCCCAAAGCCCCCGCCGCGCCCGACCTCGTCAGCCGCCCCGGCCCGGGCGAAACGCGTATCGGACGAATCATTCGCGAAGAGGAACGGCTGCGCGGGGGCAGCACCGACAACGCCGTGGGCGACTGGAAGCTGATGAACCACGACGCGGTCTTCGTCGTGCACGACGTGGGCGACTCGGGCGTTTACATCATGGGGGGCGGCTCGCTCATCGACGCCGATTTGTGGCGCGACGGCGACAGCTGGGACCTCATTTACGATTACGCGCCGCTCGCCGGCAGCGTGTACCATTTCGACGCCGATTCCATTACGGTCGAGGCCGACGGCACGGGCGAAAACGGCGAGGCCGTGCTTCGCGTCGACGGTTACTTTCGCTCGACCGACCTCATCAGCGGCGTACTCGGTATGCAGCTGCAGCCACGCAAACCCGGCATGCAGGGCACGACCCGGTACCGCCTCAAGCCCGACAGCACCGTGCTGGAGATCGAAACCGTCATAACCAACCGGGGCACGGATCCGATGGATATTCCCGTCGGCGACCTGCTGATACCTTCCGATCACTTCGGCGATCCCTACCTGCCCGGTTCGGGGTTCACGCGTCCCCGCATGGAAGGCGAACCCGGCTATCTCGCCGCCGTCGGCGAGCGCAATGAAGCTACCTTCGCCCTCTTTCCCCCGGCGGGCGAGGGCTACGAACTGCCCCTGCCGGCGAGCCTGCTCATTCGTTCCGACCTGGCCCTGTTCATCGCGCCGCAAACCAGGTGCACGGCGGAGCCCGGCGAAAGCTGCAGCTGGCGACGCTTCGCCGTGCTGGCTGAGTCACCGGCCCGGGCGCAACGGACGGCCCTTCGTTACCAGGGCCTCAACCCCCGCCGGGGTCTGGCCGGCCGCGTGGTGGGCGAACCCAGCGGCGAACCCGTCGCCGGCGCCCGCGTGTTCGCGACCGCGGCCACCGATCCCAACAAGGTTGTCGACTTCGACATTACCGACAGCGATGGACGCTTCGAGGTCGACCCCGGCGACGAGGCCCGCGTGACCATTCACGTACGCCCGACCGAGCGGGGCGAGACGGCCGTGCACCCCGACGCCCTTCCCCCCGTGGCCCAGGCCGAGGGTTATCTCCCGGCCGAAGCGCAAACCGTGGAGGTGGCCGGGGCCCCGGACGAGCTTCTCTTCCAGATGAAGGAACCCGCCCGGGTCACGCTGCGCATTGCCGACACGGCCGGCGTGAAACTTCCCGGAAAGTTCAGCTTCGCCCTTACCGAGGGAACCATTGGGGGAAACACGACTTTCGGCGAATACACGGCCTATGGCTCTAGCTCGCCGCAGGCCATCGCCAAGGTGGTCTGGCAGGCCCACGGCGACGACATCGACGTGCTTGTGGCGCCCGGCACCTACGACGTGATCGCTTCGCACGGCTTTGCCTATGAGCTCGACCGCATCGACAATGTAGCGCTTGCCTCCGGTGAGCACCGTACGCTGGAATTTTCGCTGACTCCGGCCATCGACATGCGCGAATGGGCGCAGTGCGATACGCACGTGCACACCTCGTTCTCGCTGCACGGCCGCACCAGCCACACCGATCGAATCATGACCCTGGTGTCGGAAGGGCTCGACTGCGTTGCCATTACCGACCACGACCGCATCATCGACTTCCAGCCGCTGGTGCGCCAACTCGGTCTCGAAGATCGCATTCTTACCTTCCCGGCCCTCGAGGTCACGACCTTCCTGTTCGGACACATCAACGTCTTTTCACTGACCCCCGATCCGACCAAGCCGAACAACGGCGCCATTCGCTGGTGGGAAGAGGGGCAGCGACCGCCGCTGCTCTTCCAGCGCATGCGCGACATCGGCGGGCGCGTCGTTCAGATCAACCACGGCGGCGGCGCTACGGGCTACTTCAACGCCACCGGTTACGACCCTGCCACCGGCCTCGGTGGCCCCGAGTTCTCGCCCCGTTTCGACGTCATGGAGCTGATGAACGGCAAGCGCCGCGCCTCGGTTCCCGAGCTGAAGAACATTGCCTTCAGCCTCTGGGACAGGGGAAGAAGAAAGTCGGTGGTCGGCGTCAGCGACTCGCACCGCCGCATTCCCGAACCCGGCTACGCCCGCACCCTCGTTCGCGTGGATGAGGACTGGCACGACAACCGCGAGGATGAAAGCATTCTGCGCGCCTTTTTGAACATGGATGCCGTCGTATCCAACGGCGTGGTCGTCGACCTGCACGTGGGCGAAGCCTCTTTCGGCAAAACGATTACCGGTGATACGCAGCAGGTGGATATCCGCATTCAATCGCCCACGTGGATACGGCTGGCAGAGGCGAACCTCATCTTCAACGGCGAAATCGTCGAGACTTTCGATTTGCGGGGAACGGAGCTTGCGCCCCTGCGCCTCGACATCACGGCCCCCCTGACCGTGGCCGAAGACGGTTGGGTCGTGCTTGAAGTTCTGGGGGAAGGCGACATGTGGCCGGTGGCCCCGGGCGGCCAGCCCTACGCCATGACCAACCCCCTCTTCGTCGACGCCGACGGCGACGGGTGGAAGTCGCCGCTGCCCACACCGGCCGAAGGCGAAGTGTCGAAAGCGCCCGCCCCGCACGCGCATCCGCACCGACACCCGGGTCTGCACGGTGAACACTGAAGATCGCAGGATGCAGATCCCAGATCCCAGATCGCAGATCGCAGATTAAGATAGGAAGAACACCGTAGCGGCGATCGTAAAGCCGTGAGAATTCCTTCTTGGGCCCCCGAAGGGTCGGTTCCAGGCCGGACTCCCCATACAACGGGTTCAGGGATTATGGATTGGGGATTGAGGATTTTCGTAGCTGATCGCAAACCGGGTGGCAGGTTACTCGTTTCCGCGTTTCCGCGTTCCGAGTTCCGGCCACTCCGAACTACCTTAAAGGGGCAAATCGGCGTCCACTTTCGCCGTCTAAGGCTTGCAGAAGGCCTGATTAACCGTTCGTCGTGAATTCAGTAGCTTGGCTAGGTCCGACCCCAGGGTTGCGGGTTTAGGAGGACAAGCTCATGTCCTTGAATTCACCGTCCACGCCGACACCGGCGTTGTTGATCAGTAAGTCTATCCGGCCGAACTCGCGGACTGTTTCAGCAATTAGCCGCTCAACCTCGTCCTTCTCGCCCACATCAGCCTGCTTGGCGCAGCACCGCACGCTGCTCGTACCCAGCTCGCTTGAAAGAGCCTGTGCCGCAGCGCCATCAATGTCTGCGATAACGACCACGGCTTTGCGTGGTGCAAGATAGCGGCATATTTCCTTGCCGATACCGGAAGCCCCACCGGTGACGACTGCGACTTTCCCTTGGTACCTTGCTCTGCCTGCATGTATTGGCCAAACGGCATTAAGGCCAGCTGGGCATACCACCCTCTTTTTCTTCTCGACTTCTGACGTGCACATTCACCGGCGGCGGCCGGTGCACTTTGGCACATCCTGGCATATCGCATGGCGGGCGGCCGTCCGCGTGGAGTCGGCGTGTTAGGCATAGTGTGTTCATATATCGTATTTGATATACTCAGAGTATGGCGAGGCGACGCAGACCATGAAGGAGAAAGAACTTGTATGGCTCGGGGGAGGAGGAATCGAGAACCCTCCTTTTTCGTCTGCTGCAAAGCGGGAGGCGGGGTTTCTAATTCGGTCGCTTCAGCGAGGAAAGCGTTTGTCGATGCCTGTCTCCGATACGATGCCCGAAATTGGCAAAGACTGCCACGAGCTTCGAATAAGGGATGAGAACACGACGCATCGGATCTTCTATGCGATAAGGGCACAGGCCATCGTGGTGCTTGAGATACTGCCGGCGAAAAAGACGCGTAAGACACCAAAAAGAACGATTGACAATTGCCAACAAAGGTTGGCGCTCTACGAAGAGAAATCAGGTGACAACGGATGAAAAAGGCGACAAAGCAAAAACTGGAGAAGTCTGGCTTCAAGGTTGGAACCGTGACGGAGCTTCTGGGACTTTCACCAGAAGACGAAAAGATTATCGAGATTCGCCTCCAACTCGCCGAACTTCTCACGAAAAGACGTACTGCAAAGCGGCTTACTCAAAAAGCGGTGTCTGCCCGAATGGGCACCAGTCAGTCACGGCTGGCAGTTGCCGAGCGTGGGGGTGAGGGTACCAGCCTTGACTATCTCATCAGGGGCTTGCTCGTGGTTGGTGCAACTCCAAAGGAAATTGCAAAGGCAATTGAGCGCGCCGCCTAACGGTGACGGTGAGGGGACTCTGGAGCGATAGCGGAAGAGTCCCACTCGAGTGTCTTGTTAGAGCAGGTGCGACTCATAGTATTGACTTCCGTTCGATCTGAGTCACCGGGTAGCACGATGCCTTGACCAAGTGCTCTATTAGCGCCGCGGAACCCCATAGGCACGCACCACCCAAGTCTGCTTCTCGTCGCCAATCTCTAATCTCTTGAATTCAAACAATCATGGCAAATCGTTCACAACCTTAATTAGCTCACTTGAGAGGAGCAGGAGTGCGGCGGTAAGCCTTGCCTTTAGTAAGATAACCGTTAAGGAAATGAAAACCGGCCACAAAGTATGAGCGGTTTAGTGATTTCGAAAGCGGAGCAAATTCGCCTACAAGTTTTTCACATTCTCTAAGGGCCTGTTTCTTAGACGATACGTTAGGGTAACCAATCCCGCGCCTTGTTGAAGACAGACCTAATATAAGGCTCGCAGTCTCCTTTTTGTCGAAAGAGAATTCGCCATGTGAATGAGCAATTGTGTTTCGAATCTTCCGGATAGTTTCTAGATCATCGTATGCCCAATCATCTAGTAGGCTAAGCGCATAAGCCAAGTTGGTTTTGGCCCAAAATGAAGACAAGGGACGAGCAGGCCCAAATAGAGGCTGAACAGCTTTTTGCAAAACGGCTTGTCGCTTTACGAATTGTGTACGAATACGGTGCTCAAGAGATCCATCAAGTACGTGGCACGCGATTAAGACACAGCCCCTGTCTGATTCAAAGTTCAATGAGTCGGCAAAGTCGTTAAGGTGAGGTAGGATTTGGTTGCGCTTCATAGAGCGAATAACCGTTGATAGAGGTAAAGGAAAAATGAGTAAAGAGATGGAGGAAATAGTTGTCGCCTAACGACCGGCTTCAGCCGCGGCGGCGCCAAGTAATTTCAGCCGCCGCCATTGGCTGAAATCCGATGTTAGACGGTTTGCGATCAGTCACTCGGCTTCTATGTAAAGCGGATACGCCAGCAGGTCATTTAGGCGATATTCCTTCCCATCGAATACGCAAATCTGCTCGTTTGTTAGATACCGATTCCGGTACAAGGCTCGGATTCGTCTCGGAGCTTGCGCTACGCCTCCTAGTTGGCCAAGTTTCTCGATCGGATGTTGAGCATTCCATCGACCAAGGGGTTCGCCCTCGGCAACGGTTAGAAATGGTCTACCAAGCGCGAGATTCGCAATCGCTTGGAGAGCTGAGCATCCCGAGTAGACCGTTGAGAGGGAGCCCTCGTCCCAGAACGACTCGACCAAGTACAAGAAGGTCCCTTTCCAGTCATACGGCACCGTTGAAAGGTCCGACGGATCGGGATCCGAGATCCATACAGCGATCGACTTCAAACCGTCAATCTGATGAAGATTGCTGATAATAACTTTGCGAGCCAACATGCTCTCTTCACAAAAACGTGGAGCTTCCCGACTCATGTGCTTCGGCCGGGTCTCGGCCAGGTCGCCTGTGGCTCCGAGATGAGCCCGAACGCTACGAATTTGTTCCACGATCGCCGCATCGCATGTTCGGTTCGTCTCAACTAGCTTGACAGACGGCCCAGCAAGCGAGAGGCCGACCTCCTTCGACGTGTCGCGCGACTTGCGCTTGAGGTCGCCTGGAACTTGGTCGTAGTACAGAGACAGGCGCTCTCGGTCAAGGAAGATGTAATCGTGAACCTTTGATCTCGAAGTGAGGCTTTTCATGCTCCGTCCATCCGTCTAACGCCGCCCATAACCGGCAGTAAAAAGCAGAGCGACGAGGAACGAGGAGCGACGCTTTTTGCTGTACGTGTTCATGGGTTTGTTAGCTCATCGCGTAATTTCATGTACTTTCAGATAAATATTGCCGGTGTGAGCAGCATGCCGCTTCTTGCGCAGTAACAAAGTGACAAAATCAATCCGCTCTTCCAGAACTGCCATCAAATCTGCGCCATCCATCAAGATGATGCTTGGCCGTGCGGTAGAGTGTGCTGCGACCCCATCTGGAGAAAACCCGTTCATTGACAAGAATACGCCGAGGGTGTTTTCGAGCTTACGTTCAACCTTGCGCGAAAATGCATCGAGATCTTCCACGCCAATGAGACCCTGCTGCCACTTCGCCTCAAAGAGGTAATCAGTGCCCTCCAGAAAGAACCCACCATCTATTTGTTCACCAACGTTTCGGAAGGATGCTTTCGGATCGAGATCAAATAGCTCGAACACGTCGTACATTAAACGTTCGAGGTCGAATCCACGACTTTGCGGATTTGTTCCCGCCGCGATTGCCATGAAGCGTGAATTCAATTCGGATAGCTTCTCCCGGACGGCCCGGTTTGATCTAAGCTTTTCTTCCCGCTCTTTTCGCCTACGTTCAAATTCTTCCTCGTCTTTTTTCTTTTCCTGGTGAGGCTCTACCAGTTGTCGTAGCTGTTCGACAGCTTCTTTGGCTCTGCGCGCTTTCTGCTGGCCGCCATCAAGTTGCTCCAGGTGCGAGAAATTGCTGATGCTTGTCACCTCGTAGCAGAGCTTCGTGAGGTCACCCAGATGCTTGTCCTGGTTACCCGTCAGCGCATCAACCAAATCAGCGACGATTTGCCGCTTGTAGTTCTCCCAGTTCAACGAACTTACCAGCGCCTTGTTGCTCACAGAATTTGAGAGGAAGCTCCGGAGGTCGGCCTTGTACCAGTAGACGCTACACAGAGCCTCTTTAAGAGCGACAATTGCCGCAGGTGATAATCGTTTTGCTGCCATCTATCTCCTTTCCCCTCCAAAGAGCTAACATATATTCACCGGCTCCAAGCCGTCTTTCCACCCGGCTTGAAGCCGCTGAATCGCCGGACAGCGTTTGTCAAACAACTGTCATATACTTGGCTGGCCTTGGAATCGCTTCGGTGATTCAGAGGTTAACTCAGCAATTACCTTACCCGACGGTTGTCATGGAAAACAAGCCGAAACGACTCGACCGTGTTCGAGAGCGGATTCGCGTCAAGCATTATCGCTTCAGGAAAGATCCCAGATCGCAGCTCGCCCCCGATTTACGCGTCGGCTAAAGGATAGTGCTTCCTCCCGGATTCGGAAGCTGATGCTGGACAGCCGATTCACGGCACGGCCTGAACGGCGTGAGAGCCTACTGCACGCCGAGCTGCCGGTCGAAGTAAAGCCCAATCCTATTTACCATGACAATGAGACATCGAAACAGCGCAAGCGTTCTGGAGGGCGTATACACATGGCAAAGCGAAGTAGAGATTGGAACGAGGGGTTGGCCGAAGACTTACGTGACCCTGCGTTTGCGCGTGCGTTCATTACCGCCGCCCTCGACGAAGGCATTTCGCTGCAGGAAGCACTTGGGAAAGTGGTGCGCGCATACGGTGTGAAGGAGTATGCCGCCGAGGCGCGCATTGCGGCGCCGAATCTTCTGCGCGCCATCAGCCCGACGTCGAACCCGACCCAGCAGACACTCGAGCGCTTGTTGCAGCCGTTGGGGCTGCGCCTGACGGTCGGGCCGAGATAGAGCCTGCCGATCGCAGATCCCAGATCGCAGATCGCAAACTAAGACGGGGAGTAGTCACTGTCTCGCCGTTCTCGGTTGTGGTCTCCCTACCCGACCAGGGCAATCGCCGCGAAACGGCCAAAACCTTTTGCTGTCCATTCTGAAAATGTTTGCAGACGCGTAAGTATGCGAAAACAGGCGAAAACGGGGGATCGTTTTCCCCTACCCTGCCGTCGGAATCGAGCGTTTGGCCGCAGGAAGGGGGAGAGGCTGTTCAGGAACGCAGGTCAGGGGGGGCTCACAGCGGTGTTTTCGTAGCTGCTCGTAAACCGGGAGGCAGGTTACTCATTTCCGCGTCCCTCGTTCCGCGTCCCTCGTTCCGAGTTCCGCATTCCGAGTTCCGTGTTCCACGATCCGCGTTCCGCGTTCCGTGTTCCACGCTCCGCGTTCCGCGTTCCGCATTCCGCATTCCGCATTCCGCGCTCCTCGTTTCCGAGTTCCGAGTTCCGTGTTCCACGTTCCGCGTTCCGCGTTCCGTGTTCCGCGTTCCGAGTTCCGGCGCCCTCGTTTACCGCACCGTGAAACCCAACGGCATGTCCTTCGTCACGTCCACCGACAGAAGGGCTTCGGTGACGCCGGCCGGATAATCGTGTGTCTCTTCACCGATGGTGACCGAGGTCAGCTTCGTCCTGCCGGTCGGTGGACCGAACAGGAAATGCATCGTGGTGTCGGCGATGGGGCGGTACGTTCCCTCGTACGCGCCGTCTTCCACCCGTAGCGCAGCCAGGGGCAGGTCGATTCGTATGCTTTGCCCCGCCGGTACCCGCGGCTGAATGTGCAGGGCAGGCACGAGTTTTCCCCCTTCGTTTTCGCGGGCCGCCGCTTCGAGCCCGAACACACGAATCAGCCCGATGAGCGGACCATTGTGCGCGTTGGAATTGAGAATGGGAAAGTCGCGCTGGGGCGTGGCCGGCGACGCCCAGCTATGCCCCGCCTCGGGGTGAATGCTCGTATACTGCGAATCGGGCCCCGACCAGATGCCGTACCAGATGTCGGGATACATGTCGGCCTTCCGGGCCATCGTATTGCGCAGCAGCGCCCGCCACGCCTGCGCCGGATCGTAGTGCGCGGCGCCCCACACGTACAGACCGCTGATGACCGGATTGCTCGCGCCCGGATCGGTCACGCCGGCAATCGTTCCCTCGGGGGGGCTCAGGTACCAGAACTGGTAGGCCGACGTCGTCGAATCCTTCTCGAGGTAGTTGTAGACGTGGTCGAGCAGCACGCGCGCCTGATTTTCGTCGGGAATGTCGGCGATCATCGGCAGCGCGCTTGTGAACAGGAAAATCTCGTCGTCGCCGAAGGGTTTGCCTGCGCCGAACCACGCCCGGCGATACCAGTCGCCGTTCCACTGCGCGGCCGTGCGCGCTTTCTGCTCGTCGCCCATGAGCCGAAGCTCGTCGGCCACCGGGTCGCCTTCGGGCAGCAGGGCCGCGGCAATGGGCGCAATGAACGCGGCCATGGCGCTGTTGGCAACGCTCTCGCCCTCCTGCTTGGCCTGCGCGGCGCTCTCGGCAAAGAAGGTAATGCTGTCGTCCCAGTCGCCGCTGCCCAGCTTGATGAGTCCGTTGGGCCCCGTGCCGATGACATCGCGCAGATAACGCACCCCGGTACGGATGTGTTCGGTCACCGTGCGCTTCTCGCTCTCGTGCTTCGGCCAGAACGGCTCTTCCGAAGCGAGAATGCTCGTGTCTCCGGTGGCGGCCACGTACTCGGCCAATCCCCACAGGAGGAAGAGATCGAGGTCGGACGGCTTGTTGTGAATAATCGCCGCGCTGATCTGTCCGTAACTGCCCGTGGTATAGGCCAGGGCTTTGGTGGACTCGAAACGCATGCGGGCCGCGTACAGCAGGGTTTCACGCGCCAGCCAGGGGTCGATGTAGGTGAGCGCCACGGCCGAGAAAATGAAGTCGCGCACCGCGCCGTCCAGGCCGTGCAGATACCAATAGGCGCTGCCCTGGTTCACCACATAATGCTCGAAGTATTCCTGATAGCCGCCCAGGTTGCGCAGATACCACGCATGCCAGGCCATCTCGCGTCGCAGGCTCGCCGCATCGACCTCGCCCTCGGGAACGGCCTCGTCGGGAACCTCGGCGTACACCAGCCGATCGGCCGTGGCCGTCACGGAACGGACAAAGGCTTCGTGCTGTCGTTCCAACCGATATTCACTCAGATCGGGAAGGTCAGCGTCGGGCGGCACGGCGCCGAATGCATAGCGTAGCTGTGTCGAAGCCCCAGCCCCGAGTTCGAGGCGCTGTCCGGCAAGAAGCGCACCCGCTTGTTCCTCGGCGTCGCCCGGGGCCAGCTGCCGCAGTTTCAGCGCAGGGTCGCGGGGACCATCGGAGCCGAAGAACGAGGCTCCGTCGGTATAAAACCGATCGCCATTGCTGAGCGAAGCGAGCCACACATCGGGTGGAAGCAGATTTTCGCCCGCGGGTTCGTCCTCGGCAACCTCCACGGGCGCCCGCAGCCGATTGCGAATGCGCGCATGATCGGCCATGACCTTGCCGCCGGTCTCGAACTTCTCGTTGAGCCGCACGCGCATCTCGTCGGTCACGGCCGGAAGGTCGGGATAGATCGTGCCCGAGCGCATCTGCTGCTGCTGCAGGTAATGGCGGTTCACGTCCCAGACTTCGTAGTGGTCGACCGTTCGCGGCTTGTCGGTCAGGTTACGCACTTCGATGTCGCTCACCAGAAATCCCTCGGTACCCTCGGGGGCCCAGAGCGTACGCGTCACCTGCACGTAGCCGTTGCAGGCGGTGTACCGGGCGTAGCCCATGCCGAATGTCCGGCCGAAACGCGTGTTTTCGGGACGCCAGCGCCACGCCGATGACCACGCGCTACGGGCGTCTTCGTCGTCGGGCTCTTCGACCAGCAGCGACCAGGCCGCGCCGTAGTTTCCACGTGCCTCGTCGACCCGCGTGAGCGCCTCGTGCCCCCTGTCCTGCACGTAAACCTCGGCGTAGCCTTCGTTATAGAAGAGGGCGTTGAGGCGAAGGTTCCCCACCAGATGACCGTGATCACGGCGAAAGCGCTGCTCGGTGTTCGGCCAGAGCGCGCGATCGTCCGCATCCTGATTCAACGTGTATGCGTACTCGGGCAGGCCGTAGGGCCCCACCTTCCACAGACCGAACGATCCGTTACCCGAAGCCCCCGGTTCAAACGCGCGGTCGGCCGCAACCACAGGCGGAATGGCGGGATACACCGCTTCGACGTCGCAGCGGTCGTAGTACGGGCCGGCGTTCGTGCAGGCCGACGCCAGAAGAAGCAAGGCGGGAGGGAGAATACCGATTTTCATGGCTACAAGCTAGCCGATCGAGCGCCCTGCGGCAAAGGGGAAGGGGGATGATGGTGTCTAGCACCGACCATCCCCCCCCCTGAGGTACGACGAGGGTTCGGACCCTGTATCTCTCTAGCGTTCGATGATGAAGTCGGTCGTCAGGGTGGCCTCGCCCACCGATTCCCAGGCGTCTCCGGTACTGACCTCGAAGGGCCCGGTCATGCTGAAGCTACCCTCTACCGTTGATGCTGTTACGCCGGTAAGCGTAAGGGTGCCGGGGTTGGTTGCCGTGCCGGCAAACCTGTATGTCTTATCGCCGATATGAAGCTGCCGATTGGTTTGTTCAACAAAGCGTGCGACGTCGGTCTCGGAAACGGTACCACCGATTTCACCGCTGATTGGATACGCCGTCTCTGCCAACCCGGCATTCGACGAGTTATAGGTGTCTATGATAAGCACCAATGCGAGAGATGTCGGCGGCTCACTGGTGAGATCGTCGACGCCGAAGGCAAACCGATACATTCCTTCGTACGGATTATCCTGCTGAAGTGTGGCAGAGCCGGCAAAGCTTCCGGTCAGTGCCCCGCTGACAGTGGCCTCGTACTGCACATCGACGCCCAGCGCGGGCTCTTTCTCATCCGGTACCTCATCAGGCTCACCGAGTATGGAAGGCGTAGCCGTGAGGGAAAACGTGCCGACTCTGCCGAAGTCACCGTTGAACTCGCCTGAGATCGTGTATACCCCGTCGTTCTCGGTAACGGTTACCTCCGAGCCTGCAACGATCTCGTCCCAGTCGTCGCCCCAATCGACATCGCCCTCGAAGGTCATCGCCGCAGGAGTATTGGTGCCGTCATCGAGCTCATGCGTGTACGTTCCGGATGCGGGCGGCCACGTGGGGCTGCGGAGCTCCAGCCAGACCCGACTTGCCCCGTCGGGAACTACGTCGTGGGCATCCAGCTCTTCGGATGTGAGGTTAATGTAGGCAGCATGATACGCGCCTCCCGATACCGGCTCAAAATACATGTACGACAAAGGGAAACTACCGACGCCATCGACGGTCAACTGCCCTTCGCCGACAGTGCTGTCGTTATTATCGTTGCTGTTGTTGCTACCATTGCCGTCCGTCCCTGTGGGGCCGGGACTGATGCAACCGCCGGCAACCACGGTGCCGGCCAGAGCCAGGGCGATCAATGCCGGCTGCCGAAGAAAGAATTTCATCATGTTTTTCACTCCTGTCATATGCAATTACTGCAGAAATATAGCGAGTCATCAGACACAGAGGCAGACACAAAGGCAGCAATCATCGAAGGCGGGTACGGATGACCTGTCGCCAATCGACGCACATCGACAGCTACCCGCTGCTTCTGCCTGACTTGGTAACCAGCGTATCTACGATGGAAAACGCCATTATCCGGCCACTCGGAACAGGCTCCGTTACCCGGCAATCCGGGGGGCGAGAACCTTCCTCAAAGCCGCCATGGCTGATTGGGAGAATTCGACGGGCAGGCAAATCCGTTTTTTCCGACCACGTGTGCGGGTACCGTTGCGGTAATTAACCCGCTGCTTGCTGCGCTCTTCCTACCGGCCGGCAGCGTTTCGGAAATTTACGCTTCGAGTCGTTACCTCGATGACAACCCTACAGACCGATGACGCCTTATTATGTTATTGCCGGCAAAGAGCCGCCCGAATAACAGTCCGCTAACCAAGGCCGGAAGAACGCCCTCTCCCCAAGCATCCGCATAGGTATTTAGCGCATTATAACGTAATTTGCCCTGATAAGCTCTCAGTCTTGCCGAGATTTGGATGGCCGTCTGGGGGAAATCCGGCGTCTCCCTAATCTTCAATAGCCTCGATGCCGAGCCGTTGCAGCTCGACCAGGTGGTCTTTCATGGCCTGAAGCACTTCGGGGGAATGCCCCTGCCACTCCCTGACCTCGCCCGTAACCCGAAGCGGATGCCGAGTTCGATAGGATTTGGTCGGATTGCCCGGAAACTTCTTGTCGGTCAGGTTCGGATCGTCTTCAAACGGACCCGTCGGCTCTACGATGTAGATACGACCGACGCCTTCGCCGACGGCCAGCTCGGCGCCCCAGGTGGCGGCATCGAGGGTGGCCGTCAGATAGACCCAGGCCGCCTTCTTCTGCTTGCCGTAGTTCGAGTTATAGCCGGGTTCGATCAGGTCGCCCGGGTTCAGGTCGGCCTTCGTGCCGTGGTAAAAGGTCTGGGCATTAACGTCGTTCATTCCGTCTCCAGGGAAAGCACGTGGCTCTACTGCTTTGGGGAAACCAAATCGTACCCCACACCGTCAGGTTAAAGACAACGTTTGCTTCGTCATCGTTCGGCACACGTTACCGTCAGCCATCGCATGCCCGAGACGACCAACTCAATTCTGTTCGTCGTCGGGAAGCCGCAGCAGGTCGGTGACGCCCACATCGACGCCCGACTGCGTGAGAAGCGTCGTGACCTGACCGCGGTGGTGGGTCTGGTGGTTGAAGAAGTGGGCCATTACGAAGGCCAGCGGCATTCGGCGCGGTTCAGGATTGAGCACGCTGGTGTACGCCAGCTCGCCGTCAATTTCCTGCTGCGAAAGCGAAGTTACCCACTTGAGGATTCGTTGGTCTTCCGCCTCCCGCTCGCGACGAAGGTCTGCAAAATCGGCGTACAGCTCCTGGGCAAGCGAATCTACGTGAAACGGCTCGCCGGTGAACCGCCCCATCCACACCCGATCGGCAAGGAGCAGGTGGTTGAGGGTGCCGTGTATCGACTTGAAGAAGGCCCCCCTATCCCGCTTCCGCTCGTGGTCGGACAGGCTGGCGCAACACTCGTAGATACGCTGATTCATCCACCGGTTGTACCGGGCCATGGTCTTGAAGTGCATTCTGTTGCTCATCGCTTGGGATGATACTGAACTCCCATAATCCCTTCGAAGTCAACATCCTGTGTCCACAATGTGGCTCCGAAAACCCGGGCTGTCGCCAAGATAACGCTGTCAGCCAGCGGTAATTTGTACTCGGTTCCCAGCTTTCCCGCTCGCAAAGCCAGCGTCGTATCGAGGTCGACCACATGCCCTTGCTGCATCAGGGCTGCGGCTTGGAGCGCTTCCGTTTCCCCATGCTCTCGCAAAACCCAACGAAACACCTCGAGCACGCTGATGCTCGCCACGATCAGTCGCTCGGTTGCTTCTATTGGTCCGGCGAATATCCCCGCATTCGGCGAGTCTGTGAAATACTCGATCCACCCGGATGAATCAACGACGTTCAGCTCCCTTTTCACACCCGGTCGGGCTCCCGTTCGAAGGTGTTCGGTCCGTTGAGAAATCCGCGAAGTTCCTTCGCCGGCCGTACGGGGATTACTTCAATCCTATCGTCATACGCTACCATCTGAACCTGTTGACCGGGACGGATATTCAAGTGCTCGCGAACCGAGCGCGGAATGACGACCTGATACTTTGTCGACACCGTAACCTTTTCCATGACGGCACCTCGTGAGCTATGCTCGTCTTACGATACAACGATCGATCGGCATTGAGCAAGCGGGGCATCACCGCCGTACTCGGGCACACGACTAAGCATCCGGTACTCATCGAGTGGTTTCTGCACGAAGTAACGCAGAGAACGATGCAACCGGCGAGCCTTATCATTGCCCGGCTACCGGGTGGCAACCAACACAGCAAAGCTCGCATGAACCTTCGTTATCGCAGGTTCATGCGACGAAAGGCGTCCTCATTCCTTCAGGCGCTATTCCTCAAGGCGCTCGTAGATAAGCACGGTGACTGAAACACCGCCGGTTTCTCGAGACATCTTCACCTGGTGCAATACCGCATCGACGTCGAGGTCGCCGTCGCCTTCCAGATCGACCCCGACGCGCTGGTCGAGCACGAGCTCGGTCGTCGTCATCGGCCCATGCCCCCACTGGTC
>JAWLBW010000053.1:0-19266 GCA_041687475.1 bacterium | reverse complement strand
GGCCCCCTCATCGGTCAGAGACAGGCGCACGGCTTCGACCGACCAGCCCAACGGCTCGATGGCCGTCTGGAGCGCTCGTACCGTCGTAACGTCGGCACCATAGACCACCATTTGTTGGGGTGCGGCCTGTAATGCGGCCGCGAGCATCAGCGTCGATATCATGACTTCTCCTACGGCAATTGAACGGTCTGCCTCACGTGCTCGCCGGCAGCCACATCGACTTCGACGGTCTTACGCGCAGGCAGGTCAGGGTTAACGAAGACGATCCGGTACTTTCCGGGGGGCAGCGAATGACGAATCAGCGGCGTCGAATCGGCGACTTTCTTTCCATCGATGTACACCCGTGCCCAAGGCGAAGCATTGACCGATAAAAATCCGCTTTTCGCCGGAGCCGCTTTCGTTGCCACGTTCTCGGCTTTTTTCTTCGGTCTTTCGACTTTCTTCGACGGTACGTTGAAGCCGGTCGACCTTGCAGGCACCGGCGAGGGTGCGGGCACGATTTGACGAGCCGGACGCGCCTGAACCGCCGAGGAACCGGTTCTGCGGTCGGTTCTCTCGGAATCCCGAGCGTATTCTTCCCGAATTCCGCCGGCCTCATTTCCGCCGGTCGACAAACGAGCCGCCTCGGGTTTCTGCACGGGAACCGCGGACGTAGCTATCTCAGTCGGCGCAGCAACCGTACCCTTTGCGACGCCGTCGACCACAGGCCCGGCATCCCTCTGCACCGTCGGGTTTTCGCCGAGGGTCGTGCTGCCCGAGATGGCGGTGGCGGACGAAGTTCCGTGCGTCGAAGGTTCAACCCCCTCGGGTATGTCGTCGCCCGCGCGCTGCGGCGCAGCCGCCTCGGACGTAGGCGGCGTAGCCTCAGCCGCATCCTGACCTTCCACCATTGCCGCAGTGACCATGGCGCCCGGCCCTCGCCCCTCCCTCGCGACCGAAAACCAGATGACGGACGCAACGAGAACCACCAGCGCCCCGGCGACTGCCGCCACCTTCCCGACGCGTCGCGGTTTTCCCTGCGGGGCAGGCTGTTTCTCTTCAACCAGCCGGGCCGCTTCGAACTGCAGCGTTTCGCCGACCACTTCGACCAGGGTCTTATCGCCGGAAGATGCCGTCTGGCTCTGCCCGATTGCACGAAGCGGCCTCGCTTTCAGTGCCGCACGTACACGTTCGGCAAGTCTGATGCGAGGGTGAATTGCCCCCTGGAAGCCACGCAGAAAGTCCATGAGATCATCGGCAAGGCGATCGCCGTCGGCATACCGTTCATCGGCCTCACGGGTGAGGCAGCGCATGATGATCTGTTCGAGCTCGCGCGGAAAACCGGCGACGACGCGACTGGGCGGCTCGACTTCACAGCGCTGCACCTGGAGCAGCATCTGGATTTCGGTGGCGCCGTCGAACAGGCGCTTGCCGGTACAAAGTTCCCACAACACGATGCCGAGCGAGAAAATGTCGCTACGTCCGTCGAGCGGCTTTCCCAGTGCCTGCTCGGGGCTCATATAGGCAAGCTTTCCCTTCAGCACCCCCATTTGCGTACGGTTGCGATTTGAACTGGCCTTGGCGATACCGAAATCGAGCACCTTGGTAAGGCCTTCGCTGGAAACAAGCAGGTTCTGCCCCGAGATGTCGCGGTGCACGATGCCGAGCGACTCGCCGTCGCTGCCGCATTTTCGGTGGGCGTATGCCAACGCACGCGCGGCCTCGATGCCGATGTGCACGGCCTCGTCAATGGCCAGCGGGTTGTCGTCGCCGGCAAGTGCGCCGACCGTCACGCCTTCGACGTACTCCATGACCAGGTAGTGCATGCCGTCGGCCTCGGAAAGGTCAATGACCTGCACGATGTTCGGATGCGTCAGCTGAACGGTAAGCCTTGCTTCGTCGATAAGCATGCGAACGAATTGGTCGTCGTCTGTCAGCTCGGAGCGCAGGCACTTGATGGCCACCTTTTTCTCGAAGCCGCCGATGCCGCGGTGAAGGCCCAGGTAAACGCTGCCCATGCCACCTTCGCCCAGTTCGGCCAGCAAGGAATAGGGCCCGATGCGGTTCATACCGACCTCCACGTAAACCGGCGCGGCTCCCACTCCGAAGGACATGACTCGCTCACAAGTTCAAGAACGCCCCATGCGCTCGGCAGACTTCGCGGTTTCGTAAAAGGTCTCACGTGCCGGTGGTGCCGGAGAACAAGGCCGCTTGACGAAAGAAAGAGAACGTCGAGGGGCTCACGCGTACCCAAGAAGTGGACCGCGTTGCACGGAAACAGAAGCAACCCCTGCACCGCGGGCGTCGGTTTGCGAAGGAGCCACCCACGAAGCCGCTCGTGAAAACGACCCTGCAGAAGTCCGTACCATTGCTTTCCCCCATCGCACCGGAATATCACTTTACTCATGGACGTTCCTCCAGTCGGTCGATGTCGTACGAACGAGGGTCGTCGAAGGGGAAGGTCTCGCGCAGGACGCGCAGGGCGGCTTCAGCCTCGGCATGACGTCCCAGGCGGCGCGCACGGATGTATGCCGCTCGTCCGGTCTGGAAGCGCTCGTCGAGTAAGGTTACGACCTGCTTTTCAAGCGCCTCGCCTTCGGGCGGAAGCGCTCCATTGCCCAGCTGGCGCGCCCATTGCAGCGCGCGACGCGCATGCGCCAGTGCCGCCCCACTCTGTTCGCCCTCTTCCGCGAAGCGGCCCGCAGCGGCAAGGGCGCGCTCTGCGGTGACCCCGGCCGGCGGAGCCGGCAACCTGGCTTCGAATACGCGGGCGGCAGGCTTCGTGAGCTGAACCGGCGCTTCGCGATTGCGCAGCAGAAATGCGCTCATGAGTATCAACAAGGAAGCGAGAACGACAAGTCGGGGATTCAGGGAAAGCGAATGTTTACCCGAAGCCTCGGTAACCTGCACGGGCAGTTTGCCGAAAACCAGCAGGTCGCCCGCACGAAGTCGATGTTGCGGCTTACGAACACCGTCGACCCAGGTACCGTTTGCGCTATCGAGGTCAAAGACCACCCATCCGGTACGGCCCCACCGAATTTCTGCGTGATGCCGCGAGAGGCTCTCGTCGTCGAGAAGGAGATCGTTGTCGGGCGCCCGACCGATGCGAATGGGCCCTTCGGACCACGACGTCACCCCTCCCGGATGGCGTAAGCGTATAACAGGCTGCATATTGCCACCTCATTGCCCGGCATTCTTCCGGGTACGGGGCGACCATATAACACGCAAACCGGAAAAGGCAACAAAAAAGCAACAATGGGGAAGAAAAAAAACGGCTGTGCCGTTCACCCGATCCGAGTGAACATACGGCGGGCGGCACCTCATACCGGACGAGGTGCCAACTTACGCCCGGTCGCCACACCTGATTCCCATGCAACCGGCTTGTGGATCAAGGATTGGAGATTGTGGATTTTCGTTGCAGACATGCAGGAGCGTGCCGGCGCCCTGCTCGACTAAGGCGCCACCCTTCGAATTTCCCAACCGACAAGCGGAAGAACCGCACGCCTACATCGCGCCCGTGCTGAACGAGAGAAAGATGGCGCCGAACAGCGCCACGAACACGGAAAGGAAGATGCACACCATGGGAAGCAGGAGACGAACGGGCGCCTGCCCCGCACGCCGTTCGGCCAGGTGAAACCGACGCTCACGCATGGACGATGCCTGCGTACGCAACGCTCTGGCCGGCGGAATGCCCAATGTACCTGCCTGAAGAAGCGCCCCCACCAACATGCGCACGTCTTCATCGTCGGCTCTGGCGGCGAAATGCCGCCAGGCCTCTTCGCGTGTGGCGCCCGCCCTGACTTCCTGCACGACGCGGTACAGCTCGCCCGCCAACGGCTCGTCTTTTCTAGGCTCGACGAGTTGCCCCATGGCGAGCACCAGGTCCATACCGGCTTCGGCGCAGAGCGCGAGCGACTCGAGCAAATCGGGTAATTCGTCGAGCGGCGGCGCCTGGGTCACAGGTTGGGCCTTCGCCCTCGCCTCCTGCCACCGCGAAGCGGCGTAGAAGGCGAGGGCGAAGATCGATATGAAGAGGAGGAGGGTTGGCATGGGGTTAGTCTACTGTGAGGCTCAGTCGGTAAGAACCAGATGAGTTTCCAACCTTCATTACCACAAACCGAAAGGCATCTAGCCCATTCGCTGTATAAGTAAACGATTCAGGTTTCCCCTTAAATGCCGTATTGACGGCATCACCAGGAGAAAGATTACAGCCATTTTCATCGCAATAGGTTCCAGGGATGTAGGCAACATCCAATTCAGCGTCCGGAATGATGCTCACGGTGAGGGTTTGACCGTCGAAAAGTGTGATAGAGAAGGTGTCCCGAAGATCGTATCCTCCTAAATAATTTCCTTCATATACCCCTGGTTCCAACTCAATGGGCGGAAGCTGATCATAGTAGTAAGCTGCCTTTCCCACTGGAGCGTCTTTTCCTGCTCCCCCGTCATTTTGCGGTGTAGCCATCACCGCCATGCGATAAGCCCCCGCACCACTTTTTGCATAAGCGAGAAAGCCAAACCTTGCTCCAGACTGTGCATGGCTAGCATCAAAGGAGAAGGAGTACTCTTCGTTCCCTCCGTGAACGCCGTCGTCTAGCTCAACATCCTCGAAATCATCAGAGTAGTGAGTCAGCCGCAGGCCGATATCAAGAGAACCGTCGGGTATCAATTGCACGTCTATGCGTTGCCCCGGAGTTGTCTCGAATCCGAAGGCATCGCCCGTATCATCTAAGGTCAAGACGGCTTGGTATTCACCAAAGGAAAGGAGAAATGGGTTGGCAATATCTGCTTCGACATCTTCGCCAGCGGTAGCATCGATATTTTTCAAGTCTTTTAACGAGCTTCCATCGGGGGCAGGGTCAGCAGCGCAACCCATCAATAAGCTGAGAACGGCCACCCATGGTTTTGAGCGATACATTTTGATCACCGTGTGGAGTTGTTTCTAGTCACTTTGCTTCAACCTTTTCGAGCTCTGTGTTGGATTCTGAAATCATTCTTTGGACTTCATCACCAAACGTCGTCCATAGCGTAATGGCGCCAACCACCACCAGCGCCACAATCAAAATGTACTCGAGCATGCCCTGGCCTCTTTCATCGCGTATCAGCTTCATGGGAGCCTCCTTTACGGTCGTTTGTTTCGGGTAGGCTTCCACATGGCTTCCGGGTTGAGAATGCGGCGTGCCATGAGAAGTCCCAACATCTGTAAAAACACGGCAAAACCCAACACAACGCGTCCGCCCGTGGTGGTGAACAAGGGCCCCATGAACTCGGGCGCCATGAGGTACAGAACGCCGACCAGGGCAGGCAGGATCAGACCCATGACCCAGAGCTGCATGCGCGCCTGGGCCGTGAGCGTCTTTAACTTTTCTTCGGTTTCGGCTCGACGGCGCAGCATTTCGGCCAACCCCTCGAACGCGGGTATGAGATTGGCGCCCATGCGGCGCAGGGGGCCGAGCGTCATCGCGAGCGTTCGTAAACCTCGACCGGGCATGCGGCCCGCAAAGCGGGCAAATACGTCATCGACGGTTCTGCCGAGCGCGAGCTCACGTGACAGGCGTGCATACTCGCCCGCCGTGGGCTGGGGGCCTTCCTGCGCCACCCAGCCAACGGCCTGGGGAAAACTCTTTCCGGCCCGCAGTGCCGAGGCCAAAGACTCAAGGGTGGCAGGCAGCTGGCGTTCGAGTGCATCGATACGTCTGTGTCGCTCGACTCTCAAATAAGCAACGGTTCCGAGCGCCCCACCGCCGGCAAGCATGACGCCGAGCAGGATACTGCCTGAAAGCGCGCCGGTAACAAGCCCAGCGAGAGCCGAATAAAGACACCGGTTAAACCAGGTTTCGGCTTCTTCTTCACGCCCCAGCACCTCAAGCGAAGGCAGCAGCAACGGCATGGCCCGGCGTTCCCATGCCGGAATGCCGTGGCGCGAGGCGGCAAGGCTTGCCGCCAACAGACCGATGGAGAGTCCGAAAAGCAAGGCGGTCATGCAGCGACCCCCGGCGAAACCTCGCCCTTATCAAATCGCCAGCGCACTTCGACCCGGTAGCCGTCGGGGTCGAGGCCCGTGACTTCGGCAATTTCCGTCACCCGTCGTTTTCCGTCGGCCAGCCGGCTCTGCTGAACGATGTAATGTATGGCGCCGGCTACCTGTTCGCGTACCGCCCTGTGGGGGAGATCGGTACCCGCGAAAAGAACCAGGGTTTCAACGCGACGAAGGGCGTCGGCCGGGCTGTTGGCATGCACGGTCGATAGACCGCCGTCGTGCCCCGTGTTCATGGCCTGCAGCATGTCGAGGGCTTCACCCCCACGGCATTCTCCCACGATGATGCGGTCGGGACGCATACGCAGGGAGTTGCGCAGCAGGTCGCGAATGGTGATGGCCCCCTTCCCCTCGAGATTCGGAGGCCGTGACTCAAGGCGAACCACGTGGGGCTGGGCCAGCTGCAACTCGGCGGCGTCTTCAATGGTCACGATGCGCTCGCCGGCAGGAATGAAGCTGGACACGACATTCAACAGAGTGGTCTTGCCGGCGCCGGTACCACCGCTGATGAGAATGTTCCGCCGCCTGCGCACGGCGTCTTTCAACAGAGAGAGCCCTTCTTCATCGATACTTCGCCATTCGAGAAGATTCTCGGGCAGTATGCGCTGGCGCCTGAACTTACGAATGGTCAGCGTGGCCCCCTTGAGCGCCAATGGTGGAATGACGGCATTGACCCGGGAGCCATCGGCCAGGCGGGCGTCGACCAACGGGGTCGATTCATCGATGCGCCTTCCCAGCGGGGCAACGATGCGATCGATGACACGCCGAACGCCGGCTTCGCCGCTGAAAACGGTCGAGGTACGTTCGAGACGGCCGTTACGTTCGATGTAAACTTCGTCGGGGGCATTGACCATGATTTCGCTGACCGAGTCGTCGGCCAACCACCCCTCGAGCGGGCCAAGTCCGAACACTTCATCGAGAACACGCGCAACGAATTCACTGCGTTGGCTTTCGTCGGCGGCGGGTTGTTCGTCTTTGGCCAGCGCGTCGGCAAGCGAACCTACTTCTTCGCGAAAGACAGGGCTTCGCAGGCGTTCCTCGGTCAACTCACGCAGATTCAATCGCTCGAGCAACCGCCCGTGAAACGATACGAGATCCCAGGCAATGCGGGTTTTCTCTTCGCGAACAAAGACCTTCGTGTTTCCGGCGGTGAGTACGCTTTCGCCCTGGAGAATGCCTTCCAGCGCAGGCCTGCCGTCGAGGCGAATGCCGTTGGAGCTGCCGAGGTCGTGAAAGTGCAGCGTTTCGCCATTCCACCGAAGGCGAAGATGGTGCCTGCTCAATCGGGGATCGAGTACGGGAATATCGGCGTCGGGATCGCGGCCCAGCGTGAACTCGGCCGGCTGATCGAGGGCAACCGATACGGGGTCTTCCTGCGGAGGCTCAATTACAAGGCGCATCAGAACTTCCCCTTGAGCACGCGTATTTTCTGGTTATGCTGCTCCTGCATCTGCCGACGACGCCCGTCTTCGAACAGGTCATTCATCGATACCCGCTGCAGCTCGGGTACGGTTTCGAAGTCAAGGCTGTTACGTAGAACGTAGGTGAGCCTGCCCGTTTCCTGGGCCAGGGTGAGCAGCGCAGCCTCCTGGGGCGTGACCGACACGGAGATGGTGTTGTAGTCGCTTCCGCCCGAGCCATGCAGCGTTCGGCCGGTGGCCACCACGACGACGTTTTGAAGAATCGGAATCGTGACCACGCCCTCGGGCCGCTGGAAGGTGCCGAAGATGTCGATGTGGTCGTTGTTTCGAATGAGCCGCCCTACTCCGCTGACCTCGTTGATGCGCAGGGATATGGCACGCTCGTCGGGTCGGACGAGGCCGGCCATTTCGCTGTCTCCCGACACCGGCGAAGCGACGTCGCTCCACAAAAGCGGCTGCCCCGCTCGCAGGTCGCGTTCGGCCCGCAAGCCGCGAAGCACCTCGCCGTCGTCAGGCCCCGTCGACAGAGGATGAACGTAGGCAACCGGTACGTGAATGGTGTCGAACCACCGGCTCTCAAGGGGGGTGCCCGCCTTTACCGAGCGATTGAGAACGAGAACCGTCTGTTTGACTCCGGCCCCGGCCGCCGCCTTCCACGCCGCACGTTCCTGCTGAAGCAGGTGCAGAGAAAGAACGCCTGCCACAAGCCCGACCAATATCGGTATTCGCCGCGGCGCCAGCCACCCGCGAATGTTTCCGGCATCAAGCCGCATACGCCTCTCCTCATCGGACACCGGGCACAGAAATAGCGTGCCAATGTCTCGGCAAAGATGACTCCGGGATTGAGCGCCCCTGGTAGGTGAACCCGACGTCAGGGAGAAGTATGCGGCCCTGAGCGCTCGCTCAGCTGTATGGAAAACACATATAGCAAACGAATCCGAAAAAGGTCAACAAAAATTTCTATTTGTAACAATTCGTGTTACATCGGCGGCCATTGTTGTTTTTTTGTTGACCATGGGAACAAGGCAGTGCTATAGGTGGCGGCGCAGAACCCAGAAAGCGCTTCAACAGGCGCAGAGATACGAGGTTGCCATGTCTGCGAACAGCCAGGAAAAACGTCGTTCACATCCGTATACGCTCTTCCTTCTTCTCGCCTCGCTGGTTTCAACGGGGTGCGGCGAGGAACAGGCGCCGCCAGACCTGACCATTCGGCTGCAACAGGTTGCGTCGCCTGCGGTGCGACCTCTGTCGGAAACGCATGCGGCCCCCCGGAGCATTCTGTTGACGCTGTCGGGACCGGGCGGAAGTCGTGTCGAAGAATTCGCGCACGATAAGCGCAAGGCACGCCTCGGCGACATGCAGCCCGGTTGGTGGAGCGCGCGCGGCGATGGCTTGCGCGAAGACGGATCGATCGGTTGGGTGTCGCCGCTCGTGCAGTTCGAGGTGCGCAGCGGAGAGCCCACGAACGTGAAAATTGAATTCGAGCCCTTGGATTAGGCAATACCGAACAACTCCGGGAAGACGACTCCAACGAGGCATCGCCCGGCGAGTGCGGGTTGTAACGGACTAATTTTCTTCTACCCTTCAGGAGCTGCCATGGCTAACAAGTTCACTTTACTGGTCACCATTCTGGCCCTGACCACGGCCTGCCGGGCCCCGGAAATTGCCGAATGGGAGGTCGACAAGCTCACCCTTCACGCACCCGCAGCCGCCTCGGTGCAGGCCGGGCAGGCATTGCAGGTTGCCGTGTTCTCGCGGGCGCCCGTTCCCCGCGTCGCCGTGCTCTCGGCGCCGGAATTACCGACAGGCGCCGTATTGAGCGACCGCGGCGACGGTAGTGCACTCTTTTATTGGACGCCTGCCAGCGACCAGGTAGGCGTGCATGACATCGTACTGGCGGCACAAACGCAGGACGAGCGGGTGCAGACCGGCTGGAAGATAACCGTTACGTCTGCACCGACCCGTGAGCCATCGGAAGACGACGAGAAAACCCCCGACGAAGACCCCGACGATGGCAATTCGGGCGGCGGCGGCGGCGATCCGGTAAACACGCCTCCCCACCTGGGGCTTGCCTGGATTACACCGGGAACCTACCGCACCGGCGACGATGTGCAGGTCGAGGCGCTCGGATGGTTCGACGCAGAGAACACCGCGCCAACCTACGTCTATCGCTGGTATGTAAACGGGGTGACGCTCGACGCCGATGGGCCCGTACTCGATGGCGCCCTGCTCAGAAAGGGCGACGTCGTCCTGGCCGAGGTAATACCTTTCGACGGCGAGCTTACCGGCGCGACGGTCACGTCGAACAGCATCTTCATTACGAATACGCCCCCCGAAACACCGCACGTGCACCTGTCGCCAATCGGCATTACCTGGGGAACCGAGTCACTGTCGGCGTCAATCGCCGCGCCTGCAACGGACGCCGACGACGATACGCTTTCCTATGATTTTCATTGGTATCTGAACGACGACTTCTTCGCCGAAGGACTGACGGTTTCGGTGCAGAACGCACTGCGCCACGGCGACATGCTTCGGCTCATTGTCAATGTTACGGACGGTGAAGACTCCGTGTCGACCGACACCGAAATCAAGGTGGATATGCGCCTGCTGCGCTCTGTTGCAGCCGGCCAGAGCCACACTTGCGCCGTGCACAACGACGGTCTTCTGTTTTGTTGGGGCAGCAACAATAAAGGCCAGCTCGGGTTGGGCAGCGGCGTTACGGCAAAGTTGACTCCGACCCTGGTGCCGCTGGCCCAGCCGGCAGTAGCCGTTGCCGCGGGCGACAATCATACCTGCGCCGTTCTCGACGACGGCACCGTGGCCTGCTGGGGCCAGAACAACTCCGGTGAAGCCGGAAGCGATGCAGGCGGAACGGTATACCAACCCAGCCTTGTTACCGGCTTGGCCGATGTGACCGCTGTAAGCGCCGGCACCCGGCATACCTGTGCGCTCGACAAACGAGGCAAGGCCCGTTGCTGGGGCGAAAACGGCTACGGCCAGCTCGGCGACGGAGCCGGCGGCTTCAGTTCGCAACCCGTTACGGTGCATGGCAATCGCAGTTTTACCGATATCTCTTCCGGGGCCCAGCATACATGCGCGGTCGAAACAAGCGGGTTGATTTACTGCTGGGGCTACAATCTGCACGGCCAGTTGGGTATCGACAGCCTCCAACCGGCTTTCTCGCCCTGGCCGCTTCAAGTAACCGCACTTACCGACGCAGTCGGCGTTACGGCGGGCGGTAACCACAGCTGCGCACTTCGGCAAACCGGCGAAGCCAGGTGCTGGGGCGACGACTCGAACGGCCAACTGGGTAACGACACCATGTTCACCTCCTTCGCCCGCCCGGTAGCGCTTGCCGGTTCGCATGCGTTCTCGGCAATCGCGGCCGGCTCGTCTCATACCTGCGCCCTCTCGGCAGACGGCAGTCTGTATTGCTGGGGTAAAAACGCAGGCGGACAGCTGGGTTCGACGCCCGGGGCCGATCAGGCCGAGCCGGTTTACGTCGACGGACCGGGCGGCAACAGCAGTATCGCCTCGGGAAGCGGCCATTCGTGCCTGTTGACCCGCGGTGGCGCCATTCGCTGCTGGGGAGACAACGCCAACGGTCAACTGGGCGACGGCAGTATCGACTCTACCACCGGGCTCGTGAGTCCGCTCGGGTTTCCTGAAGTCGGAGTTCGGAATGTCGCGGCAGGGCACCTGCACACTTGCGCAGTAACCGCACAAGGCACCTTGAAATGCTGGGGCTACGGCGAAGAGGGCCAGCTCGGAACAGGCGCCTACTACCTCGACTATGAATCACCGAAGTGGGACGAGCTTGACCCGCAAAGCATGAATGGTCAGCTCATGCCCGTCTGGCGTGGAGTGCCGTATCCGCAAACGGTTCCCGGCGTTCAGGCGGTCGAGCAGCTCTCGGCCAGCATCAGCAACACATGTGCGGTCAGCGAGCAGAAACTTTACTGCTGGGGAAGCGACGACTACGGCGCGCTCGGCGATGGCCTGCCCATCGGCGGCGGCGCGGCGGCCGACGTAAATCTTCGCTACGCCACTTATCGGGCCTCGCCCTCGCTGGTACCCTTCTTTTCCGATCCGTCGTTGCGACCGGTTTCCTTCATCAGCGTCGGCATTGAAGCGGTGTGCGCCAATCTTGCCAGCGGAGGTTCCGATCGACTCTACTGCTGGGGGTGGAACTACCGTGCCCGTCTCGGGCAGCCGGAAAACATCGCAACCCTGAACGAACCCACCCTGGTCACCCTGGCGCCCTTCTCACGCTACCCGACGATTGGCCACAGTCACGCATGTGCCATCGTTTACTCGAACCGCAAAATTCACTGCTGGGGTTGGAATCGCGACGGGCAATTGGGTATCAACGATGACACCATCAACACGCTGACGACTATCGAGCCCGTGGTCTTGTCCAACGATACTCAACTTGAAGATGTCGCAACCATTGAAGCAGGCCCCTTCCACACCTGTGCACGGGCGGCAGACAAAACCGTCTACTGCTGGGGAAACGTGGCCGACCTGCCACTTTCGGGCGGTTATCGCTACGACGTTTTCGCCGCAACCCCTTACTTCAGCGATGCCGACTCGCTCGATGTCGGGGGCAACAGCTGCTACACGGCCGACGGAGAGATGTACTGCTGGGGAATCTTTCCTGTCGGAAACGGCGTAAACGGGGGAACTTCCGTGGCGACCTCGCCCTCTCTCGCCGGGTACCGGGTAACGGACATGGCCGTGTCCGACGCCTTGAGCCCCAACCACGCCTGCGCCGTAACCGATCAGGGCAGCCTGCTTTGTTGGGGCGACAATTCGTACGGGCAATTGGGCGACGGTACGTACGAGGCCCGACTGACGCCCATCGAAGTCATGAACAGTGCCTACTGGTGGTAATCCGATGTCGAGGGGGGGCCGGTCGGGCCCCTTCTCGACCCGCTGCGAGGAACATGACATGAACGACGCACGTACAATGGTCATTCGAACACACGCTCGGCCTGCAACGGCTCCCGGCCTGCTGGTGGTACTCGAAGCCCCCCCGGAAGAGCGCACCTGGCACGGAGGGAAAATGGCCAGGTTATCGGCGCTGACGACAATCGGGCGCCACCCCGACAGCACGGTCTTTCTCAACGACAGTCGGGTCAGTCGCGACCATTGCCGTATCGAACAGCGTCCCGATGGTTATTATCTGGTCGACCACGGCAGCGCAAATGGAACCACGGTCAGCGGCCGAACGGTACATGACGCTCGCCTGCATCTCGAAGAGACCATTCACATCGGCCCGTTCCGCTTCCTGTTCTGGGAAGGCAGCCCCGACGATCCGCTGCTTGCCAAACGTCTTTCGCACGCCGGCATCAAGCTTGAAGGAGATAAGACAGAAGGCAGCCACGGACCCCGATAATCTCTCGGCGCTCGCGGTTTCCCACCACCCTTCGGTCACGTATAACCGGAAGTACATGGGAAACCAGAAGGAGGTACTATGCGAGGTTTCGATACCGCCGTTGAGATCATCATACTCATCGGCGCCCTTAACTGGGGCCTGATCGGCTTTTTCGATTTCAACCTGGTCTCGGCAATCTTCGGCCCGACCTGGAGCCGTATCATCTACGCGATCGTGGGTCTGTGCGCACTTTATGAGATCATCGCGTGGAAGCCCGTGCACGCACATCTTGCGCCGAGGGAAACCGCCACACGACGGGTCTGACCCGCGGTCGGCAAGTCACGGCGAGAGAGACGGCGTCACGCCTTCTCTCTCGCCTCGTTATTTCAGAGCGACCGGCATCTTAGCCTTGCCTTCTGCTACAATGAGCGGCTTATGCCGGTCATTGCTGCCGCCGCCCGCCAAATCGCCCGCCTTTTTCGCGACGAATTCTGGATTTTTCTGCTGCTCTCCATCGGGCTGGCATTCGTGTTTCCGACATTCGGGCGAACCTGGCTGAAGCCGCTTGCCCTTCCGGCCATTCTGGCGCAGATGTACGTGGTCATGCTGAACATCGCTCCCGAGAAGCTGGTGGCGGCACTGCGCGACTGGCGGCCCTTGGCGCGTTCGCTTGTGCTGCTGTTTCTCGTGAGTCCGCTCTTTACGCTTGGGGCGCACCTCTTCTACGAACCGGCGATCGTGCTCGGCATTGCGGTCTTGACCAGCATGCCGGCGGGCATGAGCTCGCCCTTCTTCACCCTGCAATTCGGGGGAAATGCCGCCCTGGCCGTGGTGGTGACGACCCTGAGCCACCTGCTCGTGCCCCTGCTGGCGCCCCTCTGGGTCAAAGCCCTCGCGGGGGGAGCCATGGAAGTAGACACGGGGCTGATCTTCCTGCGCCTCGTGCAGCTCGTACTCGTGCCCTTCATTCTCGCCTGGCTTACACGCCGGCTGCTCGGCCCCGTACGCACCGCCGCGGTTTACCGGCGTATCGGGTGGACGGCCGGGTTCTTCGTCATCATCGTGTCCTGGGGCATCGTCGCCGAAATAACCGTGGCCTCGATACCGATTCTGCCCCTTGCCCTCGGCATGACCCTGCTCAACGGCCTGTTCTACGGCTTCGGCTACCTGGCCGGCGGCGTACAGCAACGCACGTTGACCATGACCACCGGCTACCGCAACGTCACCCTGGGCATGGTGCTGTCGATGAGCGTCTGGGGAAATCCGCTGGTGGCCCTGCCCTCAGTGGTGTGGACCCTCACCCACAATCTATACGCAGTGCTCCTGCTTTTTCTACACCGGCGAAACTCGCGTACCGATAATGCTTGACGGTACTCCTGAGCCTGACTACAATACGAGTTGTTCGGGTGGCGGCCGTAGGGGTACGGGGGCCAATGAAAACTGCACGCATACTTGTCGTCGACGATGAAGTCGACATCTGCGAACTCCTTCGAACCCTTCTGGGGCTCGAAGGTTACAGCGTAACTGTTGCCGAAAATCATGACGACGCGCTCCGTCGGATTCACGAAGAGAACTGGGACATGGTCCTTCTCGACGTAGTCATGCCCGATCGCGACGGTTGGCAGCTGGCCCGCGCCATTCGGGAAACCCGCCCCGAGCTTCCCGTTTATTTCATGACGGCCAAAGTCGACCTCGACTATGACGAAGCCGTGCGTGAAGGTGTCATTCACGGTTATCTTTACAAGCCCTTCGCCTTCGACGACATTCAGGACCTCCTGCAGCAGGCCCTTCCCCGCCCCGCCGCTAACTGAGTAACGCAGCTCTTCTCCATCGCCTCGACGCCATCGTAACAAACAGGTAACGCGACAAAGCCGCCGGCATTCACTAGAATGATTGCTGTGCAGCGCGGTTCTTTTTTCTCGCATATCTTTGTCGGTATCTTCGCTACCGTTTTGCTGGCCGTATTGGCCGCCGGCGTCCTGACCGAGCGCCTTCTCGGCGAGCGGGTGCAGGAAACGCTCCTGCAGGACGTGCATACACATGCCCGCTCGCTGACGGTCACCCTCGACCCGACCGATCTTGAATCGGATGTGCAACGCTTGGGCAAGGTCACCGACCGACGGGTAACCGTCATGCAGTTCGACGGCACGGTCGTTGCCGAATCGGCCTTAGAGCCCGACCGCCTGCGCGAGATGGAAAACCACGCCGGACGTCCTGAAGTCCGGCAGGCGATGAAAGAGGGCTGGGGTTGGGAGATTCGGCGCAGCGCCACGGTGAACGAGGGGTTTCTCTACGTTGCCGTGCGCGACGACGAAAGGCGCCGGGTCGTGCGCTTGGCGGTTCCCCTTGAAAACGTGGCTGAAAACCTTTCACGCGTGCGAACTGGCGTGCTGCTTGCCCTGCTCGCCGGCACCTTGGTCGCCGCGCTTGTCGCCTTCCTCATCGCGCGACGGCTCAGCAGCGGCGTTCGTGGTATTGCCAGGGTAGCGCGGGCACGGGCAAACGGCGAGCGACTGCCTTTCCCACAAGGCGAGACAGACGAATTTCAGAGCCTGGCCGCCGCACTCGAGAAAATGGCGCGCCAACTCGACGCCCAGCTCGACGACCTCGATGACGAACGCAACCGTCTGCGCACCATGCTTGAAACCATGACCGAAGGCGTGACTCTGTGTGACGAGGAAGGCCGCATCGTGCTGACGAATGAGGCCTTTCTTCCCATGTTCGGGCTTTCCCAGCCGCCCCTCGGACACAGTCTGCTCGAGGTTGCCCGCGTACCGGAGGCCATTGCCTTAGTCGAGCGCATGCCAAGGGCACGAGGTGCCGAGATCTGCGATTTCGACTACCAGAACCGAAGTATTCAGGCGACGTTTGCCCCCCTGCGCGGCCTTCACATGGGTGGCTTTCTCGCGGTCTTTCACGACATTACCGAGTTACGACGCGCCGACCGGATTCGCCGCGACTTCGTGGCGAACGTGAGCCACGAGCTGCGTACGCCGCTTGCATCGATTGCGGGCTATGCAGAAAGCCTGCTCGACGGCGCCATTGAAGACCCCGAATTCGCGCGCACCTTTCTCGAGGGTATCGGCCGTAACGCCGAGCGGCTCTCACGTCTCATTGAAGACCTGCTCGACCTTGCCCGCATCGAGAGCGGCCGCTACAGCCTGCAGCCCCAGGCGGTATCCGTGGTCGAGGCGGTCGAAAATGCGGCGTCCGTGGTCGGCAAGCTCTCTGCCAAGCAACATCGTTTCGTCAACGAGGTCACGGCCGACGTTCAGGTCTGGGCCGACCCCAAAGCGCTCAGCCAGATTCTGGTCAATTACGTCGAAAACGCCGCCAAGTACTCGCCGCCGGGTACGGAGATACGGGTCACGGCCGACCGGCAAGGCGATCGGACGACCATTCGGGTGCAAGATCGTGGCCCCGGCATTCCGCCGGAAGATCTTCCCCGCATATTCGAGCGCTTCTTTCGCGGCGACAAAAGCCGGAATGCGGCAGGCGAAGGGGGAACGGGCCTGGGGCTGGCCATCTGCAAGCACCTGGCCACGGAAATGGGAGGCAAGGTCGGCGCCGAGAGCACCGGGCAGGGCACGACCGTACTCGTCGAGCTACCGGCCCGAAAACCCCGTTCAACGGTCGGTTGACGCGACGTTCGGCTCGGAAGAGAACCCGAGCGCTCGTGAAAAGTGCGCCAGCGTCGAAAAGAGGCCCGTGGCGCGCTCGTCGAGTTCATCGGCCGCATGGGCGCCCGTCGTAAGTCCGGCAAAAGGCACGCCGGCGGCCAGAGCCGCCCGCGCATCGAAAATGCTGTCGCCGACGTACATGGCTTCGTCGGGCTTCACGCCCACACGCTCACAGGCGGCCAGAATAAGGTCGGGTTCGGGCTTGGCTCGAATGCCCTCGCCCTCGCCGAGAATCACGTCGAGTGTCCACCCCTTGCGGGCCAGAATCTCGCGCACCGCGGCCCCTCGCTTGTTCGAAACGACGCCGGTGCGTACGCCGACCGACCGCAGCGCCTCGAGCAGTTCACGAGCCCCGGCATAGGCCGGCGAGATATCGTGCATTCGCCCGACATAGTTGGCCCGATAGCGCTCGACCGCCTCGCCGACCCGCGCACGGGGCACAAAGGCGGCATAACAGTCTTCGAGTGGTATTCCAATCATCGGCCGCACGTCGTCGGCGCTTGCCCCCGTCACGCCCATCTCGCCCAGAACCTCGAGAAAGATCTGAACAATGCCGTCGAAGGAATCGATGAGCGTACCATCGAGATCGAACAGCAGCGCCCGCGGTTTTTCCATGGACAGGCGACCGCGGTGCCAGACGGCATGAACGGATACGAGGGCCTCCTTCCAGTCGGCGTCGTCGACGAGCAGAACGTGCTGCGCGACGGCATCGGAATCGGAGGGCAGGCCCCGGTGAAAAGGTGCATCGGGATGAAGCAGGCCCGACCTGCGACTGCCCAGAGCACTGCGCAGCGGATGAAACAGGGGTGAAAACCACATGGTCTCATTTCACCACAGAACCACCGGTCATTTCATCTGCCCCGCCCTACCACGTCGCAACACCGCACCATTCCCCAGCTTGACGGTCGCGGCCCCATCCCACCCGAGGGGCTTGCGTCGCCCGCGCGGCGAGCGCCTGAAATCGCAGCGGGCCCGGATCTGTCCCAGGATCGTCGTCGAAACAGGATCAACAAGTATGTTCCAAGGAGAGAGTCATGGCCAACCAGCAAGCACAGGAAGCACGACTCCAGGACATCCGGCGCAAGCGGCATGAATCGCGCACCAGTACGACCTACAAAAACTTCATCAAGAGTCTCGCCGAGCTCGGAAACATGACCGAGGAAGAAGCCGAGAACGCTTCCGTTTCGGTACTCTGCGCCCTCGAGCAGCGCATCATGAGCGACGAGGCGCGCGATCTCGAAGCGCAGCTGCCATTCAAACTTCAGGAGCTTCTGCACCGCTGCGAACGCCACGAAGGGGGCGTACCGGAGAGGTTCGGCCGGGAAGAGTTTCTCGAGATGGTCGCCAACGACATCGACTGTTCGCCCGAAGAGGCCGAATCGATTGCCCGTAGCGTGTTCACAACGGTTCGCTCGCAGATCACAGAGGGCGAAGCCGAAGACGTGGCAAGCCAGCTTCCGCGTGATCTGCAGGATTTGTGGCGGCGACCTTCCTGAAGGCGCCGGCGTCTTCCCGAAGAGGGCGCCACGGTGTGGTGCGGCTGAAAAAAACAGTGCGGTGTGAAAAAGAGGAAGTGACGTATGGCTGACCGACTTCAGGGTAAGAAAGCCCTCATTACGGGTGGCGACAGCGGCATCGGGCGCGCCGTGGCCCTTGCCTTCGCCAGAGAGGGTGCAGATGTGGCAGTCGTTTACAACAGCGACGACGAATCGGCCGCCGAGACGCGGCGCCTGGTCGAGGCCGAAGGCCGCCGCTGCATCACCGTAAAGGGCGACGTGGGCAACGAGCAGGATGTCAGGCGCATGTACGAAGAAGCCGTGCCCGCGCTGGGCGGGCTCGATGTGCTCGTAAACAATGCCGGACGCGAGCAACGGGGCAAGTGGGAAGAGTTTTCGCTCGACGATTGGGATGCCCTCATTCGCACCAACCTTACCGGCTACTTTCTCATGGTGCGTGAAGCCCTGCGCGGCGACTATCTGCATGAAGGGGGGCGCATCATAAATACCGGTTCCATCGAAGGCCTCGACGGCAGTGCCACCGATCCGGCATATTCGGCGTCGAAGGGGGCCATTCACACCATGACCAAGTCGCTGGCGAAGTATCTGACCGACCGGCACATTCTTGTCAACTGCGTGGCGCCCGGCCCGGTCGATACCCCCATGCTGCATTCGGCCAACCCCAAGCGGGCGAAGGAGGGCGGCGGCGAGAAATACCCGCTGGGCGTGGCACAGCCCGAGCAGATTGCCCCCAGCTACGTGTTTTTCGCCTCGGAAGAGTCTAGCTACATAACCGGCGAAATTCTGGCGCCGACAGGCGGCAAGATCATTTCGCTCTGAGAAGGACGAACAGACCATGCCCGACAAGAAAACACTGGAACGCGCGCGCAGGGACCGTGACGAAGGCAAGTCGGCTTCGACTCAGGCCGGCGAATTCGTCAAGGAAGAGATGGAGCATGTGAAGGAGGGCCGTCACGGCGCGCGGTCGCGTAAACAGGCCGTGGCCATCGGCCTGCAGAAGGCCCGTCGAGCAGGTGTCGACCTTCCGCCCACCAGTCCCGGACAGGCGCGGGAAAGCACCCGGCGAAACGCAAAGCGGGCCTTGCGTAAAGGACGCGAAGAAGGCCCCCTGCGCGAAAAGTAAGAAATCTGAGACGATGGGGACAGCGGCCGCACTCCGCGACCGTTGCCGGAGAGGAGAAGTGAAATGCGAGAATCTGCCAGCGCCGACCGCGACCAGGACCGAGAAGCCCGACTGAGCGACGGGCCCCAGCGTTTT
>JAWLBW010000052.1:0-19305 GCA_041687475.1 bacterium | reverse complement strand
TACGGCCAGAGCATTACCGACGCATGCATTGGATGGGAAGATACCGAAACGCTTCTCGATCGGCTTGCCGCGGGCGTACAGGCCCGCCGCCAGGCCGTCGGCGTCTGACGACGCCGGCAAGGTTCACGCGACCGGCGACGCAGGAGGTTTCCGCCCTGATGGCGGAACGGGAAGGAGCGTCTGCACGGTCGAACCATTCCTCTCTCTCCTCCGCTTTCCCTCCCGGTCTCGGCGCCCTGTTTTCCCGCGGAAAACCCGGTGCCCGGGCGCCCGTGTGTCGGTGCGCCCGCAAACTACGGCGCATCCCTGCTTGTCGAATGGGCGTCGGGAGACTACATTAAAGATACGAGGAACCTAAAACGAGTACACAGGTCAACATGCATTCTTTTTTCCGGCGACTTGTTTCCGTGACGCAGATGCTCGGGCTGCTGCTGCCCCTGGGCTTTGCCACCACGCTCGCCCCCCGCACGGCCGAAGCCGCGCCCCTGCAGTGCCAGATGATTCCCCCCCTGATGGGAAGCTACCTGCAGATTCACTACAGCCAGAAGAAAATGACCGATGAGCTCGAGGGCCGTACGGCCGAACAGTTCATCAAGCGTCTCGATCCCCTTAAGGCAACGCTGCTCGCAAGCGATGTCGAGCAGATTCAGAAAGACGCGAAGAAGGCTTTCTCGACCATGGTCGAGGGCGACTGCGCCAGCCTCGACAAGGTGCAGAAGCTGATGGTCAAACGGGCCGAAGAGAACCTGGCCTTCGTGCGCGGCTACCTGGGCGACAAGTACGAGCTCGATCGTACGCTGTCCATCGTGGTCGACCCGCAGAAGCGCGAGTTTCCGAAGAACCAGCAGGAACGCGAAGCGCTGCTTCGCTCGATGGTTCACTTCCAGATGGCCAACTATCTCATGACCGACATGAAGATGGACGAGGCCCGGAAGCAGCTGGTGCATCGTTACGAGCTCGCCGTCAAGCGGGCCCGCGAGGCTACGCCCATCGACATGCGCACCCAGTTCGCCCAGGCATTCGCGCAAAGCCTTGACCCGCACTCGACCTACCTCTCGCACGACGACCTGCAGGACTTTCAAATTCAGATGCGCCTCTCGCTCGAAGGCATCGGCGCGACCCTGAGCTCGCAGGACGGCTTCACGGTGGTTGAAAGCATCATTCCGGGCGGCGGCGCCGACAAGTCGGGCAAGCTGCGGCCGAAGGACAAAATCATCGCCGTCAAGCAGGAAGGTGAAACTCCGGTCTCGGTCATCGACATGGAGCTTCGCGAGGTCGTGAAGATGATTCGCGGCCCCAAGGGCACGAAGGTCACGCTGACGGTGCTGCGCCAGGCCGAAACGAACGACACCTTCGAGCTTACGATCGTGCGCGACAAGATCGACGTGAAGGATTCGGCCGCCAGCATTCGCTACGAAGAGCGCAAGGTCGACGACAAGTCGCTCAAAATCGGCATCATTGACCTGCCCTCGTTCTACGGCGGCTTCGGCGAAGGTCGTTCGAGCTACGTAGACGTGAAGAAACTGCTTGAAGAAGCCAAGAAAGAAAAAGTCGACGGCATCGTGCTCGACCTGTCGCGTAACGGCGGCGGCCTGCTCGACAACGCCGTGAAGATTTCGGGCCTTTTCATCAAGGAAGGCGGCGTCGTGGCCACCCGCGACACCCGGGGCGAAATCGACATTCTGAAGGATGAAGACAGCGATGTCGTCTACACGGGGCCGCTTGCCGTGCTCATCAGCCGCGTAAGCGCCTCGGCCTCGGAAATTCTCGCCGGCACCCTGCAGGCTTACCGCCGCGCCGTCATCGTCGGGGGCGATCATACCTTCGGGAAGGGATCGGTGCAGAACGTCATTAACCTGCCCAACGACATGGGTGCGATGAAAATCACCATGGGCATGTTCTTCGTGGCCGACGGCACGTCGACCCAGGACAAGGGCGTGGCGGCCGACGTACGCATTCCCTCGGTGCTGAGCCGTAACGACGTGGGCGAGAAGTATCTCGACTACTCGCTGCCGACCCAGTCGATCGCGCCGTTTCTTTCGGCCGCGGCAAACGGCAAGAAGAACGACCGCTGGCTACCCGTCGAAGTTTCCGAAATCAAGGAACTCAACGCCGCTTCTACCGCCCGCGTGGCCAAGGACGCCGAGTTCATCAAGATGCAGGAAGACATCGCCCGGGAACGCGCCAACGAAGGGGTTATCAAGATTGCCGAGCTGCTCGACAAGAACGGCAAGAAGAAAGCCCAGGACGAAGCCGAAGCCCAGGCCGAGGAAAACGCCGAGACCGGCACCCCGGGTAACGGGCGGGAAATGAAGAACCTGTTCGCGCCCATGGTCAAGGAAAGCGTGAACGTGATTACCGACCTCATTGCCCTGCGCGCCAACGGCGGCACCCTGGCCAGCAAGAACTAGCCGGGCCGCCGGGGCGGCCCGGCGTGATGGGTGATACGTGAAAGGTGATACGTGGGTTCTTCCAGGACCAGGCTGATTGCCCTTTCCACGACGGCAACCATTAAAGAACTACAAAGGCCGGAACGAATGTTCCGGCCTTTCTTCTTTCCGTAGTCGACTCATTCAGAGTGTGCAGCCTCCGGCAGACGCGGTATGCAGGGGCTGAGGTAGTCCGCACACGGCACGCCACTGTTCTCTCCCCTTCTCCCCATCACCATCTCTCCCCATCGGCCATCAGCCGGCCACGCCGCCTGCCCGGTTATTCGTATTCCATCGCCTGAATCACGTTCAGGCGACTGGCCTTGCGGGCCGGATACCACGCGGCAATCAGGGCGCCGATAAGGGCCACGAAAAAGCCCTTCACCACACTGTCGGTCGGAAACACGAAAGCCGTGCTCCACCCCACCAGCTGCCGGTTGATGAGGTGCACGATGGACATCGAAAACGCACTGCCGGCAAGCGCCCCCAACGTTCCGGCAATGAGCCCCATGATACCCGCCTCCCACACAATCAGCCGCGACAGCTGCTCGCGCGTGAATCCCATCGCTCTCAGAATGCCGAGCTCACGGGTGCGGTCGATGATGGAAATCAGCAGCGTGTTCACGATGCCCACGACGGCGATAATGATGACCAGCAGCTGCATCACGTCGGCCAGCCGGAAAATCTGGCGCACGGTATCCTTGATCTCGGTGCGGAATTCCGTGTTCGTCTGCATGAAGAGCTGTTTGTCGGGAAAGGTCTCGCGAATGCGTTCTCGCACGGCCACCGCCTCGACGCCCGATTCGAGCCAGACCGAGAACGAGTCGACATGCGGGTCGCCGAACAGCTCGGTATAAAGCGGGCGATGCAGCATGGCCGCCCCCAGGTCGCTGGTATAGTCGACCTGCACGCCCACGATTTCGAGATTGCGACGGCCGAGCGGCCCCACGATTTCAATGCTATCGCCTACGTGCAGGTTGAAACGGGTCGACAGGTTTTCGCTGATGACCGTATAGTTGCCGTCGACCACCTTGGGGCCGTCCCTCTTGCGGTCGCCCTCAATCCACCGCATGGACGCATACTTGTCGAAGGTGTCGACTTCAATGCCGAAAACGTGAATCACGCCCTCGCCGAGCGGTACGGGCGCAATGCGAAACGAGCCCACGTCCTGCACGCCGGGCACGGCGGCCAACTCTTCCCGCAGCGAAATCGGCAGTTCGACCGAGTTGGCCCCGGGAATGGCGGCCGAACCGCGAACAGACAGGTCGGCCGTGATGCCCTCGGTAATCCACTCGTCGAGGCTTACGCTCAGGCTGGCAAAGGCGCCGCCCATGGCCACGGCCAGCGTAATGCCGATCATGAGCGCCGCCACCGTAACCGACGTACGACCGGCGGCGCGCGTCAGGTTGTCGCCGCCCATGCGCGCCTCCAGCCCCAGAAGGTACTTGTTGACGGGGTGCAGCAACTTCGTGGCCACGAGAATGAGCATGGGGCTCAGCAGCGCCAATGCAATGAAGCTGACGAGCGCCGAGAGAACGCCGATCTCGATGTTCGACTCTTCCCACGAGTTCAAAAGAATGGCGACTTCACCGGCGAGAAAGGCGAGTCCGCCCACGAAGGCCCACTTGAAGTTCTTCTGCCGGGTAGCTTCCAGCGCCACGCCGCTCAGCGCCTCGAGCGGAGAAATACTGGCCGCCTTACGGGCCGGGGCAACGGCCGAAACGACGGCGGCAATCGTACCGAGCGACACCGAGCGAATAAGCAGGGGCCAGGTCAGCTGTACGGCCTCGGGGTGGGCCTGAAAGTAGAAATTGCTTAACGTGGCGGCATACTGTTCGAGAAGCAGGCGGGCGAGCCCCACGCCGGCCAGTGCGCCCAGAATCGAGCCCACCAGGCCGAGCACGAAGGCTTCACTCAGAAACAGGGTCGTCACGTGGTTGCGCGAAGCCCCCATGGCCCGCATGATGCCGATCTCTCGACGACGCTGCGCCACCGCCGTGCTGAACGTGTTGTAAATGAGAAACATGCCCACGAACAGCGACAACATGCCGAGCATGTCGGTGGTCTTACGCAGGCCTTCTATCATTTTCTCGGCCTGGCGATTGCGTCCCGGCTGTTCGACGATGACGCCCTCGCCCGCCTTGTCGCGAATGCGTGCGGCAGCGGTTTCGCGCGCGACGCCTTCGGCCAGTATGATGTCAATCTGATGAAAGCTGCCGACGAGCCCGAACATTTCCTGGGCATTGTACACGTCGAGAATGACGGCATTGCCGCCGTAAACCTTGGCCGCGCCTTCTTCCTTCACGATGGCGCGTACAACGAGGTCGACGTTGCGGCCCCGCGTCGTCACGGTCAGCGTATCGCCTTCGGCCAGACCGTTTCGCAGGGCCAGACTCCGGGGAATGATGACCGACTCGGGCGTGTTGAGAAAGCTGATCGGGTCGAAGTCGACGTCGCCGCCCACCTTCAGCGAGCGGAAGTCGCCGTCGCCCAGGGCATCGATACCCAGCAGCATGAGGGTTTCCGACGGCTTACCGGCCAGAAACCCGGTTACCCGTATGGACGGCGCGGCGGCTTTTACCCCCTCGGTGTCGAGTACATCATCGAGCACCTCTTCGGGAAGCCCCGCCCGGCCCGGCGCCGTTACCGTCAGGTCGCTCTTGCCGGCCAACCCCTGCACCATGTCGTTGAAGGACGCGAGCGTACTGTCGTTCAACAGGCCCACACCCACGCCGAGCGCGACGCCCAACATGATTCCGAGCATGGTAAGGAGTGTACGAAGAGGATGCTGGCCGAAATGCCGAAGCGAGATGGCCCGAAGGAGGAAACGCATGACTAGCCTACCGATTGGTAAGCGACCATTCTACCATTTAAACGCCCGGTTAACACAGAGCGTCATTGTTCGGCGGGTTGGCGTATAGCCGTGGGGTGACGGAGGAGCGTGGTGAACGGCGGTTGTCGGTTGCTGGTGGTCGGTTGTCGGCTACTGGTTGCTGGTGGTCGGTTGCTGGTGGAAGGTTTCTGCCAGAACATAGGTATCGGGCAACGAAGTGAACCCATGCCGGTGTGGTGGACGTCGGCGAGGAACGCGTGTATCAATACCCGGTCGGCCGGCGGTCACGTACACGCGACATCACGGTCTGTACCACGCGTTTGGCGATACCGAATTTGGCCAGTGCGGCAAACATGCCCATCTCTACCTCCAGAGCTTTCGAGCGCGGTTCCTGCAACTTTCCCCCCAGGGAAAAAGAAGAGTCCGGCTCCGTTCGCGATTACTTCAGTATCGGCCCGAAGGCCCCGGGAGACGACCCCGGCCCGCTGCCGGGTAAGCCCGCGGCGGCAGAAGGGGTGTACTTCGGCTTTTCGCAATATGGCCGAACAGGTATGCTGTTAGGTATTTCCGGTGAGTCATCATGCGCAAGGCCGTCATTCAACGCGTCGATACCTTCCTCTTTCACGGCGAGCCCTGGTTCGAAATCGCCTTTACCTACCTCGACGAGCCCGATGCCGTACACGCCGTACGCATGGGCAACGACGGCGTTCCCCCCCACACCCAACCGGGAGATATCGTCTGGGTAGCCACCATGATGAACACCGTCACGGGTTTTCACAGGAATCGGCCCGCCGACTGAAGTCGTCCCGACTGTCGGACTGTCAGACTTGCAGACTTGCAGACCCGCTTGCACCTCCATGCGCTGAGATGCCCCGGCTTCTCGCATTTACTCCGCTCTGTCATCGGACCCATCCTATCGCGAGGAAATCGCGAATGTACTCCAATGGCTGGAGAATACAAGGAGGAGACAGATGGCTTTCAATCTCAGAAACGAGATGACCGTACGTTCGCAGGAAGGCGACAAACTCGGCAAAATCATTGATTTCAGCGGCGACCGGATCATCATCGAAAAGGGTTTCTTCTTTCCCAAGGACTTCATCGTGCCGGTCTCGCAGATTGAGACGGTTTCAGGCGATGAGGTCTATCTCAAATGGGGAACCGAGCTCGTCGAAACCCAGTACGACGAAAGCTACGGAGCCGGCGCCTATCAGAGCGAGACCGCCGGTGAAGACTGGCGCGATTACGAACGTCCGCCGCAGCAGGCTTCGGAAAGCGAAACGAGCGTACCCCTTAAGGAAGAGCGGGTCAACGTCGAAAGCCGCGGCATGCGCGAACGCGGCCGCGTGCGCATTCACAAAACGGTGAAAACCGAAGACAAGCACTTCACCGTTCCCGTTCGGCGCGAGGAAATCAGGGTCGAACGCGAGCCGGTGCAGGGCGAGGCACGGGCCGCGTCGGGTGAGTTCGGCGAACAGGATGTCTCGGTGCCCGTGCGCGAAGAGCAGATTGAGGTAACGAAGCGTCCGGTCGAGACCGAGCGCATTCACCTGCGCAAGGAAGCCCACACCGACGAGCAGGAGGTTCGCGAACAGGTACGCAAGGAGCAGGCCGAGGTTCGCGAAGAAGGACGTCCGTAAGAGAATCGTCCCGGGGGGGCTGTAAAATCTCCCCCTCCGGGACGAGCATTCAAGAACAAGCCTCCGGCATTACTCGTGCTTTTCTTGCCGCATCAACGAATGATCTCGTCAAGTCGCATGCGAACCGGAAAGGCCGCGGAAAGCCCGTCGATATCGCTTGCGGTAATCACCGGTTCGGTAATATCGGCGGCGTGGCCCAGGTAGACGGGCTCGACCAGCTGCCAGCCGAGGCGCATGCCCGACATCGGCGTGAGCGTGCCCCCCACGACCACCGGTTCGCCTTTCCGGAGCTCGGCGGCCATGACGGCAGCCGACGCGTCTTCGGGAAAACCCAGCCAGAACAGGCGTCCGGCGCTGCGCACGAGCGTGGTGTATGGAGCCTGCACCTCGGGTTTCAAGTCGGCCGGTCGCACGGCAATATCCTGCACGAACCAGTTGTTGCCGCCAGTACGGTCGAGCAGCAGGGCAATGAGCGTCGCAATGCCTGGCTTGTCGGGCGAGCGGAAATCGGCATCCTGCCGCCCGTAACCGTCGAACGCCCCCGCCGAAAGCCACCAGGTTACGCTGACCCGCTCGGGCGTTTCGTCGTTGAAGACAGGCGTAATGCGCATGAGTTCATCGGCTTCGATGGTGAACCCGCCCGGCTCGATCGGCACCCGATCGGGCACCGTTGCTTCGGCGTTTTCAATACGCCAGCGCTTGAGCACTTTCATGCCCGTGGGTTCGGGATTCCGATTCAGTTCTTCGCCTTCTTTTCTGACGCGAATTTCCTTGATGGCCTTCAGCGAACGCCGCTGCACCTCGGCCAGATCGGCATTGGGCGAAAGCTCGAGCAGCCCTTCGGTGGCGCCGACGGCCAGATAGTACGTCGCCGGCGTAACCGGCGCCTGATAATACGAGCGCGACACACCCGGCACGGCCAGACCTGCGGTGGCCAGGTCAAACGCCAGGCAGCGAGGCAACGCCGACACATCGAAGGGCGGGCACGGATAGGTCGTGCCCGTCACGAAATTGTACGCCATGCCGGCACTCGTAAAGTCGGCGGTTCCGTCGCCGAACTGCTGCACGGCCATGGCCGAAAAAGGCATGACGAAGGTGGTCACGGTAACCTTGTCGGGCGCCGCCAGAAGCACGTCGATGCGGGTCGTATCGCCGGGATGCAGCTCGGGCTTTTCGGCCCGCACGCCGATGACCTTCAGCTTGGCGATGGTTTCGAAGCGATCGTCCGAGGGGTCTCCACACGAGGCAACAGCCAGAACCAGTGCGGCCATGCAGACTATGTTCGGCATGCGCATGTCAGAACTCCGCCCGAATACCAAGAATGGGCACCGGAATCGGTAGAATCGATAACGGTTCCTTCGAGGTGTAGTCGTAATTGTTGTTGTAGGCAACGGCGTTTTCGGCCATGTAGGTATTCATGACTTCGAGATAGGTGCGCAACGTCCACGTGTTGAAGGGATGCGAGTATTCGATGCGTGCGTCGAGGCGATGCTGGGCGGGCAGACGTTCGCTGTTGCGATCGCCGGGCACCGGAATGTACATGGCCTTGTCGGCAAGGAATATGCGGTCTTCGTATGGCGTTTCCAGATTGCCCGATCCGTAACGCCAACGGAAGCCCAACTCCCACCGGGGTGTCAGGCGGTAGCTGCCCAGAACGTTGACGATGTGCGGCTGGTCGAAGGCGGCCGGCTCCCACTCTTTTGTATCGGGATACATGCGCAGACTGCGCGACCAGGCATACGAAATCCACCCGAAGAAGCGCTCGGTCATGTAATGGCGAAGGAATACTTCGAAACCGTAGGCACGCCCCTCGACACTGTTCGTGTACTCGCCGGTGATGGGCATCTGCCAGGGCATTCCGTGTATGGTCTTGTAATAGGCCTGCACGTCGACGGCGTCGTGCTGGGTAAGTTTCTGTTCGACGCCTGCAACGTAGTGATACGATTGAAACGGCTTCAGAGAGGGGTCGCCGTAGTTCTTATCGAGCTGCGTTTCCGAGGGGAAGTCTGAATAGCGCCCCACCGCGGCCTTCAACGCCGTATCGGCGCTGACCTGCCACCGCGTGGCAAAGCGCGGATCGACGTAGGCGTAGTCGGCATCCTGATTGTAGTAATCGAAGCGCAGGCCCGGAATGACCATCCACTCATCCGTTATCTTCCAGACATCTTCGGCATACAGCCCGACCAGGGCCGCCGTGATGATGCGGTCGGAATCGATGAGTTCGGCGTCGGTAAAGGTGAAGTCGGTCTGACCCGGTCGCGGCGGCTGCGGAAAGCGGCTCAGGAAGCGCATGCGATCCCAGCGCAGCTGAGCCCCGAGATTCAAGCGGTGATCACCGAAGGGAATAGACAGGTCGTTGTTCAACCCGGGTGCATTCGTGCGCGCCTTGATGAAGCTTCCCTGCCCTATGTTCAGATCCTGACCGACGAACTGGTGGTACAGGTTCAGCCGGTTGGTGATACCGTTCTCCCATTCCGTCGTAAGGCCGGCCGACTGAATGTGGAAGTAGGTATGCACGTAGAACTCGCCCGACAAAGCCGGGTCGCGCGGATTCGCCCGATCCGTCGCCAACCGCATGATATCGTCGGCGCCGAAAAGAAAGGTGTTGAAGCTGGTATCGGTCGTCAACCGGTAATCAAAGCGCCCCTGATAATCGTAGAATTGGGGAAAGACCGTCACGTCAAGCTGATCGCGGGGTACGGTCTCGCGCACCACCGGCCCCACGAGAAGGTCGTAGTAACTGCGCCGGCCGGCCAGAATGAAGGAACCGTCTTCGCCGGCCGGCCCCTCGACGAAGGCCTCGCTCAGCAGGGTGTTCACGTCAAGGGTACCGCCGACACGGTCGCTGCGACCGGCCCGGGTGTTGGCCAGCAGCACGCCGCCGGTCGCCCGTCCGAACTCGGAGCCGAAACCGCCGGCCTGAAAGTCGACGGTGTCGATAAGGTTGGAATTGAGAACCGACGTCAGGCCCAGGTTGTGCCAGATGAAGGGCACGGAAATGCGATCGATCTCGATGCGATTGTCGAAGGGACCCGAACCCCGCACCAGCAGGTCGGTACCCAGTTCGTTCGAACTGGCCACGCCCGGCAAGACGGTCGTGGCCCGAATTGCGTCGTTACCGGTGCCCGCAACCTTGCGCAGCTCTTCGCGGCGCAGCACGGTCTTCGAAACTTCTTTCTTGACCTTCTCGGCCTCGACAATGACCTCGAGGGGCGACCCGAAGTCGGGCTCGAGATAGTAAACGACGTCGGTACGTTCGGTTTCGGAAATGCTTTCACGGGTCTTGAAGCGCTGAAAACCGAGCACCGGCGCCACGATGTCGTATTCACCCTCGGGCAGGTCTTCGAATTCGAAGCGACCCTCCTTGTCGGTGAAGGCCGGCATGCCCAGATCGGCGATTACCACCTGGGCATCGGGAATGGGGCGTCGCGTACCTCGCTCGAGAAGGCGACCGGCGAAATTCACCACGGGCTGCGGCGGCAGGGTCGACTCCGTAACCGCCATTGTCGCCGTGGTCACCGCCGTACCGCGTTCGGCATAGCCCCCGGTGGCCGTCGTAGCCGGTGCTGCCGGCGCGTCGAGTACGACAAAGGCATCGGCATGCGTGGCCGCTGCCGCCGTTTCGGTCACGGCAGTGGGTGCAACCTCGGTGGGCGCCGTCGTCGCGAGCGCGAGCAGCAGCGCCGGCATCGGAAACCAGGCCATGGCAGATTATCTCCCGGGCGCGACGGGCGGGCGTTCGCGCACTTGGTGTCCAATCAGTTTGCCGTACCGGAGTTCGCGTTGCAATCGGCGGGGGAGAGAAGATTTACACGGAGGCACAGAGACACAGAGCTGTATGGCCGGAGTTCGGCCGAACGGCTTCCCCAAACCACATCGAGGCGGGGGGTACGGTGAGTGCCGAAGGAGATTGGGATAGAACTTCGCACGCGAATCCCAGAAATATTACCCGGCCCGCGTATTTTTTCTTTGAGGGACTGGAATCCGAGGGAGTTACGTCCAGTACGTGCAGGACGTTACCGACGTCCGACGTCCGGGTACCGCCGACTACTGCGCCTTGACCTGCTCGCCGGTCATGCCGAAGCGGCGCTCGCGGTTGCCGAACTGATCAAGGGCCACCATCAGACGGTCGACCGTGAATTCGGGCCAGGGCTCGGGCACGAAAAGGAATTCGGCGTAGGCAAGCTGCCACAGCAGATAATTGCTGATGCGTTGCTCGCCCGACGTACGGATCATGAGGTCGGGGTCGGGTTGCCCCTTGGTGTACAGGCGCGAACTGAAGCGTTCTTCGTCAATATCGTCGACGTTGAGAAGTCCGTCCTTGACGTCGGCGGCCAGCGAACGCACGGCCTGAAGTATCTCGTCGCGGCCCCCGTAACTGAGGGCGATGTTGAGCGTGTACTTCGTGAAGTGACGTGTCGCTTCAACCGTACGCTCGACTTCGGCCATGGTGGCGGCCGGAATCTTCGACAGGTCGCCCACCGGCACCAGGCGCGTTTCGGTATCGACGAGTTCCTGCCGGTTTTCTTCGAGAAAGACGCGCAACAGGTCCATGAGGCCCGCGACTTCGTCTTCGGGACGACGCCAGTTTTCGGAGCTGAAGGCGTAGAGCGTGAGATGCCGAATACCGAGCTCGCGACAGGCACGCGAGATTTCGCGCACCCGTTTCGTGCCCTCATGGTGGCCGGCCAGACGGGGCAGCCCTTGAGACTGCGCCCATCGTCCGTTTCCGTCCATGATGATGGCGATATGCTTGGGCAGCTTGGCCGGCTTCGCACCCATGTCAGACCTGCATCATGTCCTTTTCTTTCTCGGCGGCAATCTTGTCGATGCGGCCGATGTGCTCATCGGTAATGTCCTGTACCTGCTTTTCCAACTTACGCAGGTCGTCTTCGCTGATGCCGCCGTCTTTCTGAATCTTCTTCAGGGCGTCGTTGGCGTCGCGACGGACATTACGCACGGCAATGCGAGCGTCTTCGGCGTATTTCTTCACCTGCTTGACGAGGTCCTTGCGGCGCTCTTCGGTCAGCTGAGGAATGGGCACGCGAATGAGCTTGCCGTCGTTGGCCGGCGTCAACCCCAGATCCGACTGCATGATGGCGCGCTCGATGTCGCCGATGATGCGGGCTTCGAAGGGTTTGATGGTAATCAGGCGGGGTTCGGGCACGCTGAGGGCCGCGACCTGGTTAATCGGCACCTTGCTGCCGTAATACTCGACCTGAATCGCCTCGACCAGGCTCGTGTTGGCCCGGCCGGTGCGCATGCGCGAGAGGTCTTCGGCGAAGACGCTCACGCTCTTGTCCATGTGATCCTTGGCCTTGCTGATTACGTTCTGCGGCATTTCTCGCTCCTGGATTCGTTTGTCAGGCGGCCACGACCGTGGTACCGATGTCTTCGCCCATTACGACGCGCTTGACGTTACCCGGCGTGATCAGGTTGAACACTTTGATGGGCAGGCTGTTGTCCATGCACAGCGAAATGGCTGTCGCATCCATGACCTTGAGGTTGCGGTTGAGCACCTCGATATAGGTCAGGCTCGTGAACATGGTGGCGTCGGGGTTGGTAACCGGGTCGGCGTCGTACACGCCGTCGACCTTCGTCGCCTTGAGAATGACGTCGGCCCCGATTTCCATGGCGCGCAGGCTGGCCGCGGTATCCGTGGTAAAGAACGGATTGCCGGTGCCGGCGGCAAAAATCACGCAGCGTCCCTTTTCGAGATGACGCGTGGCCCGGCGGCGAATGTAGGGCTCGGCCAGCTGCTGCATCTCGATGGCGCTCTGCACGCGGGTCTTGATGTTCAGCTTTTCCATGGAGTCCTGCAGCGCCAGGGCATTCATGACCGTGGCCAGCATGCCCATGTAGTCGGCACTTGCGCGGTCCATGCCGCTGGCGGTGCCGGCAACACCCCGAAAGATGTTGCCGCCGCCGATGACAATGGCGACCTCGACACCCAGCTCGCTGACCGAACGGACTTCGCGAGCGATGTAATCGAGAATGTCGCCGTCGATTCCATACCCCTTGTCACCCGCCAGCGCCTCACCCGAGAGCTTGAGCAGGATTCGTTTATAGCGGGGAAGGGCTTCCGACATATTACTCTTCCGAGCCTCCCTGAGAGGCGGTCTCGCCGAGCGTCCAGCGAACGAAGCGGGCCAGCTGCAGGTTTTCGCCCATCTTGGCGGCCTGTTCGGCAATCAGCTCGCGAATGGTCTTGTCGGCGTCGCGGAAAAACTTCTGCTCCATGAGGCAGACTTCGGCGAAGAACTTTTCGACCTTGCCGTCGACGATCTTCTCGATGACGTTGTCGGGCTTGCCGCTTTCCTTGGCCGAGGTGCGGGCGATTTCACGCTCTTTCTCAATGGCTTCGGCCGGCACTTCTTCGCGCGTCGTGTACAGGGGCGCTTCGGCGGCGATGTGCAGGGCCAGGTCCTTGGCGAAGTTCTTGAAGTCGTCGTTGCGGGCCACGAAGTCGGTTTCGCAGTTGAGCTCGAGCAGCACGGCCAGTTTGCCGTTGCTGTGAATGTACGATTCGATGGCGCCTTCGCTGGCGGCACGTCCGGCGCGCTTGGCGGCCGACGACATACCCTTCTTGCGCAGCCATGCAACGGCCTTGTCCACGTCGCCGTTGCTTTCCTGCAGCGCCTTCTTGCAGTCCATCATGCCGGCGCCGGTCTTATCGCGAAGGTCCTTGATCATCGAGGCGTTGATTTCAGCCATGAGCTCCTCACACAACACAGAAAAAAGTCAGAATTCACAGGAAAGGCCGGGTACTTGCGCCCCCACCTTCAAACCAATGCAGCGGCCCGATACCGGGCCGCGCGTCAAAAAAACGGGGCCTTGCAGCCCCGGGAATTGTTGAACCGCTCAGCCGACGTCGGTGGTTGCCGGCGATTCGGTCGCGGCCGTAGCTTCGGCGGCCTGGGCCTGGTCGGCCTCGGGGGTCGCGTCGGCGCCGCGGCGGGCAACCTTGCGGGTGCGCTCGCGGGCGCGGCCCTCATCGGCGGCCTCTTCGTCGGCTTCGGCACGGCGGCGCTCCTGGTCGGAACGCGAACGCGATTCGTACACGGCCTGGCCTTCGATGCAGGCATCGGCAATCTTCGAGGCGAACAGGCGAATCGAGCGAATGGCGTCGTCGTTACCCGGCACGATGTAGTCGACCATGTCGGGGTCGCAGTTGGTGTCGACCACGGCAATGATGGGAATGCCCAGGCGACGGGCTTCGCGGCAGGCGATGTGTTCCTTCTTGACGTCGATGACGAAGAGGGCGCCCGGCGCCTTTTTCATGTCGGAGATACCGCCGACGTACTTGATGAGGCGGTCCTTCTCGCGGCTGATTTCGAGCTGTTCCTTCTTGGTGAAGGCGTCGATGCGGCCGTCGGTTTCCATCTTTTCGATCTCGTGCAGGCGCGCGAGGCTCTTCTTGATGGTAATGAAGTTGGTCAGCATGCCGCCGAGCCAGCGGTTGGTCACGTAAAACTGATTGCCGCGGCTGGCTTCATCCTTGATGATTTCCTGCGCCTGGCGCTTGGTGCCGACAAACAGCACGCTTTCGCCGGCGGCAACGGTATCGACGATGGCCTGGTAGGCCTTGTCGAACATTTGCGCGGTCTGGTCGAGGTTTACGATGTGAATGCCATTGCGCTCGCCGAAGATGTAGGGCTTCATTTTCGGGTTGGCGCGGCGGGTCTGGTGACCGAAGTGCACGCCTGCTTCGAGCAGCTCGCGAACGGGAATCTTAGCCATGAGTTGTCCTTTCTTGGGTTATAACCACCACCGGCTGTCTTCCCATCTGCCACCCTCTTGCGAGGGACCCGGGCATCTGGTCAGTCGGTGTGGGTCGGTAAAAACTAATCCAATCATGCTAGCACGAAGTAACGCAGTGTGTAAAGAACGGGATGCATGGATGCACGGTGGTGATAAGTGAGAGGTGAAAGGTTACAAATGAACGGCCGGATGTGGGTGACCGGTGGCCTGTGACCGGTCACGTGCAGCACGGATGCACGGATGCACGGGTGTCGCCGGTCGTCGGTCGGCAGTCGTCCGATTAAGTACGGGACCGGTCGGAAGGCATACCGGTATTCCCCGACGCCAACGTCGTAATCGTCGGGCCCGCCGCCCCCTTGCGGGTCCGGCCGGCGGAGCGGCGAAGCCGCGATCCCCGTGCGACCGGTGGTGTCCCGCCCCTGGTCAGCATCCGCCCAAAGGGTCACATCTAAGCCACGTGTCCTCATCCTCCCCTTACGTATCACGTGTCACGTCTCACGTTTCACAGCCCCGCATCGCCGCGCTGCACGTGATCCCTCGGCAAGCAGCCCCCTGCCCTCGTTAATTTACCGGCTTCGTCCCAAGATGGAATCTAGGAAACAAACCGAATTTTACACGGTAAGTAGCATGGCAGAAACGCCCCAGCAGAACGCTGAACGAGAGTTGAAGCGTCGCCCCAGTGCCGTTGAAGGTTACGGAGATCTTCCGCGCGAAGAGGCCGAGGCCTACGGCGCCGAAGGCGATCATCCGCCACTTGCGGAAGGTTCGGTCAACCGTGGTCGGGCCTACGGCGGCACGCCAGATGAAGAAGGGGTCGATCCGTTCGATGACGGCGAGCTGCATCTTGGCGATGGCGATGTCGAGTCGTCGCTGCGCGCCGAAGGCAGGGGTTCTTGGCTCGAAAGCGAGGTCTCGCGTTCGTCTTCCGAGGGCGCAGAGAAACGCGACGCAGAGTTACGCCGGACTTCCCAGGGCCTGGAAAACGAAGTTCCCCGCGAGGGAATGACCGGTGCGCCGCTGACCGAGGGCCCCATCAGCCCCGAAGCCCGCGGCGAAGCCGAATACGGCCCCGTCGGCAGCCGACGCGACCCCATGCGGGCCGCGCCGCCGCCGGCCGAAGGTACGCGCGATCTGGCAGCCTCCATGCCCGAAGAGGCCCCCGCGGGGGGGGCAGAATCCATTCCCCCCGAAATGGTCGAGCCTCAGCCGGGCGACTGGAACATTCGGCCGTTCTCGCCAAGCGAGCGGTTTACCGAAGCAGATACCGAGCAGGAATTTCTGCGGCAGGATATTTTCCGGCGCACCAATCCGCCTGCCGTTCTGGGGCTGATCTTCGCGCTGTTCGGGTTTCTCGTCGGCTTCTGGGGCGTGGTCATGGCGTCGCTCGGGCTTCTGTTCTCGGGCGCGGGGCTGGCGTTGAGCCGCAGGGGCGCGCGCCTCATGCCTGTGGCGGTCATCGGTATTGCCATATCGCTGGCGTACCTTCTGGGACACCTCTTTCGAATGGGCTGAGAGCGAATGGATCATGGGCGAATGGGCAAGGCTTGAAATGGCTGATGACGCATGAAGTGATATACCAGAGGTGACGCTGCATCCATGGTTTCTCTCCCGGTGAATGAGCGACACCGAGGGGGGTGAGGGGCTCCGAGAGCAACCCTCTTCCCCCTCTTTTTTTTCCAGAACAGGAAACTCGACCGGGTTACCCGAATCAAGACGACAGGACATCGATCGCCGCGCCGGACTCAACGCCAGGCATTACCCACGAATTGTTCGTCAGGGGCGTTGACGCTACCCGACCGTGCCCCTGCATTCGACTTCACATCAGCTTGCCAATCTGCTAAGCTGGCAACTTTGCACGCCCCTTTTCCGGGTGCGCGCCAATGTTCATCTTTTGGGAGACACAGGCAGATGGCGAGCTTCACAAGCTTCGACGGCACACGCATCAACTACGAAGTGCAGGGCGAGGGCTACCCTCTCATTCTGGTAAACGGCCTCGTCTGCGACGCTTCGTACTGGAAGTACCTGATTGCCCATCTATCGCCGTGGCTGAAGATCGTTACCTGGGACCTGCGCGGACACGGACAGAGCGCGGCCCCTGCCTTCGACGCCCACGTTCGCATCGAAGATCACGCCCGCGACCTGGGCGCGCTCATCGACCACCTCGGGCTCGAGCGTCCCATCGTGGGCGGCTTCTCGCTGGGCGTGCAGATCATGTTCGAGGCCTATCGGCAACTGGGCACGCGGCTGGGGGCGCTCATCGGCGTGACGGGTCCGTACCGGAACCCGCTTTCGACGTTCTACGGACTGCCGATTTCCGACGGGGTCATCGACGCGCTCTTCAAAGTCGCCTACAAGGTGGAAAAGCCCGTGCAGTGGCTGTGGCCGCGCATTTTCTCGTCGCCGGCCATTTATCCGCTCAGCCGGTTGACCCGGGCCACCCGTGCGAGCCGCAAGGACATGCAGGGGTTCTACGACCATGCCAGGGAAGTCGATGTGCATCTCTTCTTCCGCTTTGCGCAGGCCGCCGCGCACCACAGCGCCGAAGATGTTCTGCCCCTCATTCAGATTCCCACGCTCATCATCGGTGCGAAGCGCGACACCTTCACGCCCGGCTCGCTGAGCGATCACATGGCGAAGACCATTCCCGACGCCGATTACCTGTATATGGACAAGGGTACGCATACGGCCATCATCGAGGAACCCGAGAAGATCAACTCGCACATCGAGATGTTCCTGCGCGAACGGCTTCCGCAGGCGTTCGAGCGGGTACCGGGTTGACCGTGCAGCATGGTTGCACGGCGGTGATAGGTGATTGGTGAGAGGTGAGAGGTTGCGGTTGCACGGTCAGCCGGTAGTGGCCGGTGACCTGCGGCCGGATTCGTGATTGACGGCCTGACGCGAGCTTGCCTCCTCACATTACCGTTCGGAGGTCCGGAATAGCCATTTCCCCCTCGTGCCGCTTTGGCTGTCCTCACGCAAGACAAGCGGTTGCCCTTCTGCCTCGTATTGCCGTCTTCCATCATTCCCAGCTCGAACAGCTCAGGCGCCTTCAACAACTCGCAGTTACCCTGAAGTGCACCTTGCGCTTGCGAGCAAATGCTTGCTAGCATATAGCGGCTTGCCGGCATGGTCTTCAAGCAGTCGAGGCCCTGCCCCTTTTCCCATCACGCGGCCGCCACGCGCGCCGACAGGAGTCTTCGATGCGTAGGTTTGCACACGTTCCCATGGCTTTCCTTGCCATCGCCTTCGGCCTGGCGACGCTGCGGCAAGGCGGCCTTACCATCTTCGGCGGCCCCGAAGCCGGCGGCGAAACGGGGGCTATCGTGCCCTGGGTGCTCTGGTTCAACTTTCTCGCGGGCTTCTTCTACGTGGCTGCCGGGGCCGGCTTCGCGTTGCGTAAGCCTTGGTCGGCCATTCTGGCCATGGCCATTTTCACCGCGAATCTGACTATTCTCGGCGCGCTCGGCGTCTACATCGCATCGGGGGGCGCCTATGAACAGCACACCCTTGCGGCCATGACCCTGCGCGTGCTCGTCTGGCTCGCCCTGGCCCTTTCGGCCCGGAAGCTGTTCGGCGGCCGTGCGACACTTCAACCGCCTTCCGGGCCCGAAGCCGAAGGCGCCTGAGCACCGTTACGGTTCGGTTTTGGACCGAGAGGCTCCCACGATTTCGGTGGAATCCTGCCCGGCGAGCCGTACTGACCATTCCGCGTAGGCAGCACCTTCGTGCCGCCCGATTTCGGCGCGTATCGCTCACTTACGCGCCCTTCTTCAACACTTTTTTAGCATCGAATCCGGCTTCGCACCGTTGAAGTACGGGCGTGGCCTCGTTATCCTATCGCTCGCCAACCTGCCCTTTCCGTGCGCGGAAGACGCGTACAGCGCAGTTCGAGACGAAAGGATTGACACGATGCCGAGCTTACAAGCCAGACGAACCATACCGACCGCATTGGGCCTTGCCCTGCTGCTGGGCGCATGCAGCGCCGATGAAGCAAACACGCAACGCCATTCAAGCAACAACACGGATGCCGATTCGAGTGAGAAAGACGACACGCAGGAAACCCATGGCTTTTCCATCGGCGGAACCGTAACCGGCCTGCAGGGAGCGGGCCTGGTGCTTCGCAACAACGGCGGCGACGACCTGCCGGTAAAAGCCGACGGCCCCTTCACTTTCGCCACTGAACTGGACGCCGGTGCAGGTTACGAAGTGACCGTTACCGAACAACCGGTGTCACCCACGCAGACCTGCACGGTGCTGAACGCGACCGGCACCGCAGAGGCCGATATCGCCGATATCGAGGTCACCTGCGTAACCGAATCGTTTTCCATCGACGTTACCGTAACCGGACTCGCCGGAACCGGACTTGTGCTGCAGAACAACGGGGGCGACGACCTGGCCGTCGAAGCCGATGGGGCCCACACCTTCACCGGAAAAATCGACAGCGGCGCAACCTGGGAAGTCACCGTCTCGTCGCACCCCGAGTCGCCGACGCAACTGTGCGAGGTAGAGAACGGCAAAGGAACCGTCACCGACGCGCCCGTACAGGTTACGGTGACCTGCCAGGCGGCCTATACCCTGGGGGGAACCATAACGGGGCTGGCTGAAGGGAACGTTGTACTTCTCAACAACGGCGGCGACCCACTGC
>JAWLBW010000051.1:0-19616 GCA_041687475.1 bacterium | reverse complement strand
TGCGGAAACCGCCCGAAGCGTAGAATAATGTCGCGGTGTTGCACCGCATAGTCGAGAAACCCCGAGGCAAGTTCCTTCCGGCCCGGGTCGGCATCGGCAACGAGCTGTTCGGAGAGCCGTACGCATAACACCTGGGCAATCGTGTCTTCGGCATGTTCGAGCGGCATGTAGAAAAACCCGCGCCTTGCGACCGAATACCCCCGGTCGACCCCGGCGGCCAGTCCTTCGACCACCAACCGCAACGCACGGGCATCGCCGGCGAACGCCCGCGGCGTCGCCCGATAAATGTTACGGGGAAACTGGTCGAGCAGCAGAATCAAGGCCAGGCGGCCCTCGGGTGTCTCTTTCCAGCCGGAAAGACCGCCGTTCACGGCTTCGTCGACGAGCACGCCGAACCGTTCGCGAATGGCGGCGTCGGTGTCGACGCCCGCGCCGAACCAGAGGGCGTGCCTGCCCTCGCCGCCTTCGGCGTCGCCGAACCAGAACGAAAGAATCTCCCTTACCTTGTCCAAATCTGCCATGGGGCTTCACCTCGGGGGTTCGCGAGCAACCGCCGGCGTATGCTACCCTGAGCCTTTTCCACCGCACGAAGGCGCGCTATGAACATTTACGAATTCGTGGGCGGCGACGAGACGTTCCGCCGCCTCGTCGATGCCTTTTACCGCCGGGTCGAAACCGATACGCGCATCCGGCACCTCTTTCCCCCCGATCTCGAGCCGGGCAAGGAGCCGCAGTATCTGTTTCTTGCCCAGTACTTCGGCGGACCGCCCCGCTATACGAACCTGCGCGGGCACCCCCGGCTGCGCATGCGACACCTGGGTTGGCCCATCGGGCAGACCGAGCGCGACGCCTGGGTCGAGAACATGCTGGCGGCCATCGACGAAGTCGGCATCGCCGAGCCGGCGCGCGGTCACATGCGCAAGTACTTCGAAGACGCCGGCACCTTTCTCATGAACCGGCAGGCGTAGACCGGCCCCGGCGCCGGAGCCGCTTGCCGGCCTCGAGAAACCAGAAGACCACGCTGGTACCCACCAGACTCAGCACAAAGAATTCCGGGGGAAGGGCACGCGTCGAAAAAACGTTCTGCAGGGCCGGCAGATATACCACGGCAGCCTGCAGCACGATCACGGCCAGGCCGGCAAACAGAATGGCGCGGTTGCTGAACAGGCCCAACCGGAACACGCTGTGCCGCGACGCCCGCACGCCCACCGATTGCCACAACTGCGAGAACGCCAGCAGCGTGAAGGCGGCGGTCTGCCAGTTCTCGTCGCCGTCGCTGTACAGCCACCAGCCCGCCGCCAGGGGTATGACCCCGATAAGCAGGCCGGTACGCACGATCTGACCGATCATGCCGCCGGCAAAAAAGCTCTGCCCTCGCGAAACGGGCTTACGCTCCATGATGCCCGGTTCCGATTTCTCGACGCTGAGCCCCAGCCCCAGCAGACCGTCGGTAAGCAGGTTCAGCCAGAGAATCTGCAGGGGTAGAAGGGGCAGCGGCATGCCGAGCAGCGGACCCGCGACGACAAAGAGAATCTTACCCAGGTTACCCGCGATGGAGAACTTCACGAACTTACGAATGTTGTCGTAAATGGTGCGGCCTTCTTCGACCGCGGCCACGATGGTGGTGAAATTGTCGTCGAGCAGCACCATGTCGGCCGCTTCCTTGGCCACGTCGGTGCCGGTAATGCCCATGGCGACCCCGATGTCGGCCCGACGCAGGGCGGGCGCATCGTTCACGCCGTCGCCGGTCATGGCCACCACCTGCCCCGACTTCTGCAGGGCCTCGACGATGCGCAGTTTGTGTTCGGGCGTAACCCGGGCGAATACCGCCGTGCTTTCGACCGCTTCGTCGAGTTCGTCGGCCGAGAAAGCGTCGAGTTCCCTTCCGCTCAGCGTTTCGGGATCTTCGGCGATGCCCAGCTGCCGGGCGATATATCTGGCTGTGAGGGGATGATCGCCGGTAATCATGATCGGGCGTATACCGGCCGACCGGCTGCGTGCGATGGCCGCCCGTACCTCTTCGCGGGGGGGATCGACGATGCCGAAGAAGCCCACGAAGATGAGCTCGGACTCGATATCTTCTTCCTTCCCTGCCTCGGTCGGCTTCCAGGCCACGCCGAGCACCCGCAGGCCCTGCGCCGCAAGCGACTCGTGCGCTTCCTGAATGCGGCCACGCCACTCTTCGTCAAGGGCAACGACACCCTCTTCGGTCCACACCCGATCGACGACGGTCAGCAGCGAATCGACCGCCCCCTTGACCAGGGCCATGCGTTCGAAATCGGCCGCCGACTCGCCGATGCCCGAAAACACCGTTCCGGCCGTTTCCGACGAACGAACCTCGTGCACGGTGGCCATGCGCTTGCGCTCGGAGTCGAAGGGTATGTCGCCGCAACGGGGAAAGTCTTTCTCCAGCTCGGCCTTCACCCAGCCGAACCTGGCCGCGGCAACCACCAGCGCCGCCTCGGTGGGATCGCCCATGGCGCGAAACCTCTCGCTGCCCTTGCGTTGTTCGAGTTCGGCATCGTTGCACAGGCTTCCGGCGACCAGCAGAAGCTGCAGTTGGGCACTCTCGGCCACCGGCCGCAGCTCGGGGGCGTCACGATCGAAGAACGGTTCGTCGTGCGACAGGTGCTCGGCAAGGTCGATTCGGCGACTGCTCACATCGAGCATGGTCACCGTCATGCGGTTTTCGGTAAGCGTGCCCGTCTTATCGGAGCAGACAACGGTTACCGAGCCCAGGGTCTCGACCGCGGGCAGCTTGCGTATGAGGGCCTTTCGCCGCAACATGCGCTGTGCCCCCAGGGCCAGGGCAATGGTAACCACGGCCGGAAGCCCCTCGGGAATGGCCGCCACCGCTATGCTCACGGCCGTCATGAACATGAGCGACAGGGGTTCGCCCCGCCACCAGCCCAGCAGAAATACGAGGGCCGCCACGGCAAGCGAAAGCACGACGAGGCCCTTGCCCAGTTCGGCCAGCCGCCGTTGCAAGGGGGTCTGCTCGCTCTCGACATTCTGAATGAGCTCGGCAATGCGCCCCAGCTCGGTCTGCATGCCGGTTGCGGTGACGAGCACGGAGCCGTGCCCGTAGGTCACGTACGTACCCCGGTACACCATGTTGACGCGATCGCCCAGGGCGATATCGCCGTTTTCCAGCGGTTCGACCGACTTCTCGACCGTTTCCGACTCGCCGGTCAGCGCAGCCTCCTGAACCCGCAGGCTCGACGAGCGAATGACCCTGCCGTCGGCCGGCACGAGGTTTCCGTCTTCAAGCAGCAGAATGTCGCCCGGCACGAGTTCGGGCGACGAAACTTCGACGGTACGGCCGTTGCGGCGCACACGCACGCTCGGCACCGACAGACGTCTGAGGGCGGCCATGGCCTGCTCGGCCCGATACTCCTGCACGAACCCAAGCACGGCGTTCAGAACGACGATGGCAAGAATGGCGCCGGCGTCTTTGAAACTGCCGATAAGGGCCGACACCAGGGCCGCCGCGATGAGCACCAGCACCATGGTCGAAATCAACTGATCGCGCAGAATGCGCCAGGGGCCCTTACGGCCGGCCTCAATCAGTTCATTGGTGCCGTACTCGTCAAGACGGCGCCGCACGTCTTCGTCGGCAAGCCCCGCTTCGGGCTCGGTACCGAGACGCTTCACCGCCTCATCGGTCGGCAGGGCGTACCAGCGGGTTTCCTGTGCGGGCTTCGCTCCGGGCTCTGTCATCGATACATACTCCAGTCTCTTTCCCGATTGTACCGGAAGACACAGCCCTGCGGGATGCCGGTCGGCTCTATTTTCGGCGGCGACCGGCCAGCAGGGGTAGGCGAACGCGAAAGGTCGCCCCCCTGCCGGGCGTGCTGTCGACACCGATGGCGCCGCCGTGGGCCTCGACGATACGACGGGCCACCGAAAGGCCCAGGCCCACGCCCGGTATTTCGGCCTCGCCGTTGCCCGCGCGGCGGAACGGCTGGAAAATCGCGCCCTGTTCTTCGGGTGGAATACCCACCCCCTCGTCGCTCACAAAGAATTCGGCACTGTCGTCGACACGCCGCACACCGATGGTTACCCGGCCCCCGTCGGGCGAGTACTTGAGCGCATTGCTTACCAGATTGTTCAACACCTGTTCAATGCGGGTGGGATCGCATTCTACGACGAGCTCTTCGGGGGGAAGTTCGGTTTCAATGACATGTTGCCCCGAAACGGCATGGAAGAGTTCTGCCGTGTCGGACACGAAGTCGCGGGCGTCGCGCACTTCGAGACGAAGCTCCAGCTTCCCCGCTTCGATCCGGGTGGCGTCGAGCAAATCGCCGATCATGCGGTCGATACGGTCGACCTGCCTGTTTACGAGCTGAAAGATCTGCCTGAGACGCGCTTCGGGCGGAAGAGCGCCCCCCATGTTGAGCATCTGCATATAGGCTTTCACCGCCGTGAGCGGATTGCGCAGATCGTGCGCCACCGCGGCCAGAAAACGCAGGCGATTCTCCTGTTGTTGCTGCAGCGAGTCGGCAAGCGAGTTGAACCGGCCGGCGATGTTTCGCAACTCGACAGGCCCCCACTCGGGCGCCCTTGCCTCGCCGGCGCCGTGATGAAAGCGGGCCATCGTCTCATCGATTCGCAGCAAAGGCTGGTGCACCTGTGTACGAACAAGCACCACGACCACGCCTGCGGAAAGGAAGAAAACGATGGCCGCGCCCGTGCCCCAGAGCGATGCGAACTGCTGCAGGGCTTCGGCTTCTTCGCGGGCAAGACGGGCGCGGCCCACATGCCCTTCGGTCAGCCCGCGAATGCCCGCCAGGGCCCGGTTCAGCGGTTCGACGCCCCTGCGCATGATTTCCGAGAGATGCTCGCCCTCGGCGAGAGCCGCCTCACGAAAGGCAAGGTATTGTTGAATGTCGCCTTCGAGCCGGGCAATGACTTCCTGTTCTTCTCGCTCGGTAAATACCGAACCCGCCCTTTCAAGTCGATCGAGTAGCCGCTGGTGGATATCCGATACCGCCTGGGCATACCCCTCGTCGCCGGAAAGCCAGGTGAGATTGCTGGTGTAATTGTAGGCCAACAGATCAATCTGCAGGTTCTGCGCGACACCAACCTTTTCGACCGACTCCTTCAGGGTTACGACACCACCGGCGAGTCGTGCGCTCAGGTAAAGAAGCGCTACCGCGGTCAGCAGCCCCAACAGCGCGATAATGCCCACTTCCATGTGGAAAAGCGTTCGCAGGCGCATAAACGTGACCGCCCATTGCCGGGCGCGGCCTACCCTACTATACACCCATTGCCGCGCGAAGTTGAAGGACGGCCCGACGGAGTGATATCTATTTTGGCTCGTAACCCGTCTCGCTTGCCACTAATGTTTGGCTCGCTAACGCGTGGCAGGCCTGATATTTCGCAGGGAAACACCAACGAGAAAGGGGGGAAGCGCCTGAACGTTCCCCCCCCTTTCCGACGGTTCGCATGCCCCCCTCTCAAGCGGCAGGCTCAACCATTGTCATCGTCGAAGTCGTCGTCGAAATCATCATCATTGTCGTCGTCATCGTCGTCGAAGTCGTCATCGTCACGATCGTCGTCGTCGCGATCGTCAAAATCGTCTTCGATTTCGACCTCACCGTCCATTCCCGTATGAATACGGCAGAAATAGTCGATGTCGTCATCGTCGTCGTCACGATCGGAGCGAACTTCGAAGCGATAACAGAACTCACCGCCCGGCGGCACCGTGGCATCGAACAACCGGCCCGCATCGGCATCGTCGCGTTCGCCGCTGGTTACCGTGTGGGTTTCACCATCTTCGTTGACCCACCGCACGACCTCGCCGAAGCCGATTTCGATGTCGTCGGGTACGAAGGCGTTGCCGCGCATGGTTACCGTGCGTGCCGGTGTGAGGCCGGCGCATGACTCGTCGGGCACCACCACTTCGGGCGGCCGCTCGGTTCCGTTTCCGTCGGCCCCCGTTCGGCCGTTGTCGTCATCGTCGTCGCCGCACGCCGACAATACCAGCGCGCCGGCCAGCAATGCGTTGAACAGATATCTTCGCATGGTCGGTCATTCCCTCCTTGAAGGTCTCACCGGGGGCCGGCAATGCCGACATGGCCCGGAAAGTACGTGTTTCCCTCAAGGATTCGGCAATTGCGCGGGCAGCACCACGGCGAGGGCCTGCCCCATGACGGCAAGCCGAATGCGCGACCAGCCCGACCGAAGTATGCGAAGAAGGGAGAAGGAAGCGAGAAATCAGCCGGTTTCGGCGTACCGGGCGGCAAGTTTTTCGAGCGCCTGCCGGTATACCGTCTGCAGCTCGTCGGAAGAAGCGACCGACATGTTCACGTCGTGAATCAGGCCGTCCTTCAAACCGTAGATCCACCCATGCACGGCCAGCTCCTGCCCGCGTTCCCAGGCAGCCTGCACCACGGTGGTCTGTACCACGTTGACCACCTGCTCGACGATGTTCAGCTCGCAGAGCGCATCCCAATCGCGTTGGTCAAAGGGCGCGGTGAAACGTTGCGTGTGCTTCTGCTGTACGTCCTGCACGTGCCGCAGCCAGTTATCGATGAGGCCGAACCGCCGGTTGTGCAGAGCGGCCTGTACCCCCCCGCAACCGTAGTGGCCGCAGACGATGATGTGCTTGACCTTCAGCACCTCGACCGCGTACTGCATGACCGAAAGACAGTTCAGGTCGGTGTGCACGACCACATTGGCCACATTGCGATGCACGAAGACTTCGCCCGGAGCGAGACCGGTAATCTGGTTGGCGGGTACGCGGCTGTCGGAGCACCCAATCCACAGGTACTCGGGCGCCTGCACGCTGGCAAGCTTATGAAAGTACTCGGGGTCCTGATCGGTTACGGACGCGGCCCATTGACGGTTGTTGGCAAGGAGATCGGAAAGCATCGTTCTTCCGTGGTCGCGTGGTTATTCGTGCAGAAAAAGTGTAGCCGCCATGGAAGAGCGCGACAAGGCAAAACGGTTATCGATTTATTCGGAGCCGCAAGCGAAAACGGTTAGAATACGGAAGAGAAAAGGGAAAGGGAGAACGCCCATGAACACGAAAATACGCACGGTTGCCCTGGCATTCACGCTTGCGCTGACTGCACTATCGGCGCCCGCCCGGCTGCAGGCGCAGGACGGCGCGGCTTCGACCGAGAAGAAGGCTGACTCTGCCTGGGACTTCGAGATGCGCACCATCGACGGCGTGAATCAGCCCCTTTCCACCTATAAGGGGAAGGTTGCCCTGTTCGTGAACACCGCTTCGCGTTGCGGTTTCACGCCCCAGTACGAGGGCCTCGAAAAGCTGTATCAGACATACAAGAAGAAAGACTTCGTGATTCTCGGCTTTCCCTCGAACGACTTTCTCTGGCAGGAACCGGGCTCCGACGCCGAAATCAAAGAATTCTGCCGGTTGAAATACGGCGTCAGCTTTCCCATGTTCTCGAAGATCAGCGTCAAAGGCTCCGACCAGGCGCCGCTCTATCGCTATCTCACCACCAGCGGCCCCGAGCCGCAAGCCATCAGCTGGAACTTCAACAAGATACTGGTCGGCCGCGACGGCAAGGTCATCAAACACTTCGGCAGCCGCGTCAAACCCGAGTCGGACGAGCTGAAGGCGGCCATAGAAACGGCTCTCAAAGGCTCGTGAGCGCTTACCTCGTTGAGTTCCACCTGTAGAAGCGGGTGTTCTGGGTAATCGGCAACAGGTCGGACCCACCCGGCTCGATGCCGTAACCCTGCATGGGAAGCGTGACAGAGCGGGCATAGGCCACATCGTTCAGATAGCCGAAAAGCTCGATTTCACTTCGCTGTTCGAAGAGGGCGCGTGGTATGCGCGCCTGCCCCGTCTTCACGGGGGCGTAGGCCACCGCCGCTTTTCCGCGGAAGGTACCATGCACGACCGCCGTCGAATAGCAGAGCTCGCAGGGTGAGCTTGCTTCGAGGTATTCGCGCGTGTCGAAGGTATCGACATCGACGTCGCCGCCCACCTCGAGACTGAGCTCGTCGGGCATGCGGGTCATGAACTCGCGGGCTTCGAGCACGCCTTTGTCGAGCTGCAGCTCGGCGGTAAGATACGTCCACGGCACGAGGTTGGTCGGCAGCGCACAGAACCCGCCCCGGTCGCGCGAATAGGGCTGGTCGAGCCCATCGTTGAAAAGGTGAGCCGCAAGCACGTCGGCGTTTTCAGGTGCGAAAGGTATGAAGGAAACGTCGGACCAGTCGACTTCGACCGGCTTGCCGGTGCCTGAGAGCGCAATCATACCGTTCACCGTGGCGCCGGTGCAGGCCCCGGCGTCGACCACGAAACTGCAGCGCAGGGCCGAAGGCTGCATGTAGGCGGCGTCGTCGCGGTGAAAGATAAGGCTCGAGAAAGCGTACACGGTCATGTCCGTGGCCGTGGCGCCGTACACGAGCGCCGCCGTTTCGGCCTCGAGCAACGGAAAGGTTCGCGCGGCGCAAACGGGCGGTTCGCTCAAACCCGTCATGGAGACGGCAATTTTCTGTCCCCAGGCATCGTAGTCGAGCTCGACGGGGGTCGTAAACATCATGTCGGTCGAACCGTCGATGTGCAGCAGGGCCACGTGACGCACGCCCTCGTCGTCGTTGCCGGCCACGACAAAGAAGGAGCGCGGCTCGGCCGGCACCCTGACCGTCAGCGATTCTCCACGGGCGAGGGGCTGAAAGTCGCCGCCCCCGAAAAGCAAGGGTTGAAACCACTCGTCGCCGGCCACAAGCGCCGGTCGAAAGGTAACGGCGACGGTGCCGTCGGGTTCGTCGGCCCGCAGGCGCACAAGCGTGTCTTCGACCGGTATGGAAAGGTAAGACTGGCGCTCGTCGACCCGCAGGTGAAACCTGTCGTCGTCGCCGTGAAGGGTAAGGCGCGCGACGCCGTTGATGTCGGTCGACACCCGGTTTCGCGAGCGGCCCGACTCATCGAGCGTCTCGACGTACACATCTGCGGCCGGGCTGCCCGTCGCCCTGACGACCGTTACGGTAACGCCGTGCTCAACCTCTTCGACCGGGCTGTAGCAACCGGCGATGGTCATGAACAGACCGGTAACCAGGAAAACGGAAAGCTGCTTCAAGTGCATCATGGATTCGACCTCGCTGCATGTATCCCCTCGCAAGGTTGATGCCAAGGCGTTACACTTGCCGCTGCAGGAGCCGATGGCCCGATGGTATACCTTTTCGGCGAGTGGACCGCTCGGTTACACATGCGTCGCTTAAAGACACGTCACGCATCGAAGCGTGACACAAAGCATTGCATCGCCCCTTTCGGTCGGTAAACGAGACGGGGCTCACGTAAAGCAGGGTGAGCACGTGCTTCCCCATCCCCCCTTCCGATGCTAATCATTCGTCACATTTCGAGTTTGCAGCAAGGTTCCGCCTCTAGTCGCGTCGCCGAGCAGGGCGAGGCCGATACTTCGCCTTCGCTCAGCACAGGCTCTGAGAGGTGCACGTGGGTCAAGGGCACTGGTTGGCAACAGCTTTAGCGGTACCCTTCACGTTCATCCCGGTGCTCTTCGTTGGCCTGGTTTATGGTGCCCACCTCGTTGTCCGTGGCGCCCTGCGCCACCGGCAACTCGGTGTGAAAAGATGTGACGAATCATCAGCCGCCGATGGCACCCGTCATGCCCCGGGCCGACACGTACGCGAAGCAGCCGGACGGCTGCGATCCACCTGCCGCACACGGCTGAACGATGCACGGTCGGGACCGGCGTGATCCGTGCGGCACCGACGGCCCTCGTTCCCCCCTCTCCAGGTCGCATGTTTTCCCCATTGACGCATGGTCTCCCCTTCACCGCATCGCAAGCTCTCCCCATCACCGCATCGCAAGCTCTCCCCATCACCGCATCGCAAGCTCTCCCCTTCACCGCATCGCAAGCTCTCCCCATCACCGCATCGCAAGCTCTCCCCATCACCGCATCGCAAGCTCTCCCCTTCACCGCATCGCAAGCTCTCCCCTTCGCCGCATCGCACGCTCTCCCCTTCGACGCATCGCAAGCTCTCCCCTTCGACGCTCCACCGGGCCCTGCCCTCCGCAGCCTTGTCTGCCGTACGCCCATCAGGCACCATGTCAATCACCTACCGTCGGGTAGAAAGCGTTTGGAGTTACCGCATGAAGAATGAAGAAATCGCCCGGAATGTTTCGCGCGTCGCCAACGATGTGTACGTTCATTCGCGCCGCATCATGCCCGAGCAGCCCTGGTGGGACAAGCTCGAGCCCTACTTCCACAAATTGCCCGACGATTTCTACCTCGACGACTTCGCCACGCAAGGCATGGTCGACGGCACGGCCGCCGTCGATGTGGCGCTGCGAACCACGGTCGCGTCGCTGGCCGCCGCGCTCTGCCTGCCCACCACCCTCAATCCCCGTCAGGTGGCGCAGGACATGAACGACCGCCGGTTCTACCAGGAGCTGGCCGAACGTCACGAGCCCGAGGCCTTTTTTCAACGGCCGCAGAAGAAGGTCGACATGCGCGTGAAGCGTCCGGGCCTGCTGAGCTTCATTCCCGAAGACGGCCGCGTCGAACGGCTGCAGTTCGAGAGCCCGTTTGTGGCGGTGAATCCGTCGCAGCGCGAGCGGTACGCGCGGTTCAAGCGCAATCGCACGGCCCATGCCGAGTACTGGCGCCACAACGATGGCCCGCGTCCGACCCTGTGCGTCATTCACGGCTTCATGGCCGACCCGTACTGGCTCAACAGCCGCTTTCTGGCCCTGCCCTGGTTCTACAAACAGGGCTATGACGTGCTGCTGTACACGCTGCCCTTTCACGGCGCACGGCAGGGACGCCTTTCGCCCTTCAGCGGTCACGGCTACTTCGCCCACGGCTTCAGCCATCTCAACGAAGTCATGGCCCAAGCGGTGCACGACTTTCGCGTATTCGTCGACTACCTCGAGGCGCGCGGCGTCGAGAAAATCGGCGTCACCGGCATATCGCTCGGCGGCTACACCACGGCGCTACTCGCCGCGGTCGAAGACCGGCTGCACTGCGCCATTCCCAACGTCCCTGTGGTGAGCCTTCCCGATCTGGTCTTCGAGTGGAACCCGGCCGGTGCGCTGCTCAAGGCCGCCTTTCGCCTGGCCGGCATCAGCATACAGGAAGCCCGACACACCACGGCGATACACTGCCCCCTGACCTACCAGCCCAAGCTGCCCAAGGAACGCCTGATGATCATCAGCGGCGCAGGCGACCGCCTGGCTCCGCCCAAGCACAGCCGCCTGCTCTGGGACCACTGGGATCGCTGTGACCTGCACTGGTTTCCGGGCAACCACATTCTGCATCTGGACCAGGGCAAATACCTGAAGGACATGTCGCGCTTCATCGAGCGGGTGGCCTTCACGGTCTGATCGCGGTGCACGGCTGCTCTTCGATGGGGAGAAGATGTGATGGGGTGAAGGGGAGCACTCTACGGACATCGGATATCCGAACGTCCGAACGTCTGAAGGTCTGACAGTCTGACAGTCTGACAGTCACCCCCGTTGACGGCTCGGGCCTCTGCCCTTATGATCGGGCGATAGTCTGCCTGATCAAGAGGGGGAAGCCATGCGTCTGCCTGTTCGAAGTAGCGTGCTCGTAGCTGCGGCGCTGCTCGTTGCCTTGCCTGTCGTCTGGAACTCGGGTGAGTCGTTCGCGCAGGAAAAGAAAATCGAGCCGAACCCGGCCAAGAACATCGGCAAAATTCCCATTCCCCTCGTAGGCGAAACCAGCTACATGCCGGTCGCCATCGAGAAAGACTTCAACGAAGTCTACCAGCCGATGAGCAAGGAAAAGCCCAAGGTCATGAAGCGCCACCAGACCTTGCTCGATGAGCGCTACGATCTTACCGACCGGCCCGTCAAGGGCGTCACCATGTCGCGGGGAAAACCCGTGCAGGGCGGCGTGCGGGTCAAGCTTCCCAAAGGCGTTACCTGGCAGCAACTGGCCGAGATGACACCTGACGAGATCAGGCGGAAGGGTCTCTGGCCCAAGGGCTTTTTGCCCCTGCCCCACCCCTTTCACGAAGAAGGGGGCATGGTCTTTCCCGAAAACCACATCAAGGAAATACTCGCGCAGGAAAAGCGCAATCTCGAGCGCTTCGACGTCGACTTCGACATTCCCGAGCGCTTTCTGCCCGAGTTTCCGCCGCCCATTTACCTGACTACACGGCCCGACCTGGGCGATGTTTCCAGGGGACAACTGGTTACCACCCAGAACTTCTTCCAATTGTTCAACGGCCTGCTCAACCCCAAGCAGCTCGAGGGCGTGCGCCTGCTGGTCTCGCAGTTTCCCCAGCAGCAGTTCAACCTGACCAATGACCGCCGCAGCGAGAAGCCCAGCGTCGGCGTTTCCTGCTTCGACTGCCACGCCAACGGCCACACCAACGGTGCGACCCACCTCGTGGGCGACATCAGGCCCCAACCGTTCCGTCGGCGCATCGACACCCCCACTCTGCGCGGAGTGAACATGCAGCGCCTGTTCGGTTCACAACGGGCCCTGCGCACGGTCGAAGACTTTACCGAGTTCGAGCAGCGGGCGGCATACTTCGACGGCGACATCGTCATCGCCCAGAAAAAGGGCGTGAATTTTCTCGAAAGGGGAAGCGAAGTGCACGCTATGGCCGAATTCCAGGAAATTCTCGACTTTCCGCCGGCGCCCAAGCTCGACGTCTTCGCCCGCCTCGACCACGCCAAGGCCACCGACGCCGAGAGGCGCGGCGAACAGATCTTCTTCGGCAAAGGGCGCTGCGCCGAGTGCCACGCCCCGCCGATTTACAGCGACAACTTCATGCACGACCTGCAGACCGAGCGTTTTCACGAACCGGTGCTCATCAACGGTCGCATGGCCGTGTCCGACGGTAAGATCAAAACCTTTCCCCTGCGGGGAATCAAGGATAGTCCGCCGTACCTGCACGACGGCCGCCTGCTGACCCTCGACGACACCGTCGAGTTCTTCAACCTGGTGTTGGGCACGAAGCTGACCGAGCGCGAGAAGAAAGACCTGGTGGCCTATCTGTACACGCTGTAGTAGAAATGCGCCCGGCAGGGCGATACGGCGATACCGGCAGCGGTAAAGCCACTTCTTGCTGCTTATCCAGGTAGCCTTCGCTTCGACCACGCAGGTGATGAATCGGCGACGGCTATCCTCGAGGGTCTTGTCTTGGCCTGCTGCTGTAAGGCCACTTCTTGACTGAACGGCTTATCCAGGTAGCCTTCGCTTCAACGAGCAGAGGTTTCCGGCCGATTCGGCGTGAGCCGGGGCCGGCAAGTCGGCGGCATGGAGGCATGGCAAATCAGACTCCACCATCGTAGATCAAAAACGGCCGGGAACCCTCCCGGCCGTTACTGACTGGAGAGGCTTCGACGTTCAGTAATCGACAAGAATGCCGACGTCGAAGTACGTGGTCAAGCCGTAGTAACCGGCAATGGCGGTGAGGCGGCAGATGGTGGGCGCCGTAATTTCGGGCGGATACCAGACGAAGCCCTGCGTCGTGCCGAGCGGCTGGTGAATGGCGCCGGGATACTCGGTGCGGCCACCGCAGTCGTCGCTGAGCGCCAGCTCGCGCGCGCCGGTGCTGGTGCCGAAGTAGGAATAGAAGTATCCGCTGAGCGGCATGTCGTGCGTCAGCGTCGGACAGACGAAGCCCTCGCCGGCCGCGGCGTACAGATCGAGCTCGCAACCGGGGTACGTGCCGGCCGTGACGTCGTTGACGTAATCGATGTGAAAGGAGTCGATGTACGGCGTCGACGCAAACTCACCGGAAACCGACAGGCTGCCCTCGCCGGCCCCCGCATCGAAGATCACCATGTTGAACGCCTTCGCTGCCGAATAGGCGGTCGAGTAGGCCGTGACCATGATCATGCACGAGTCGACGGCATCGCTTACCCAGGTGGTGGTCGCTTCGGCGGGGGTGCCGAAGGTCGAGACCTGGCAATCGTCGGCCCACGCGTAGGTCAGCGCATCGCCGTTCAGATCGACCGCATCGACCGACAGGGTCACCGTTTCACCCACGGCCGGATTCGCGTTGGAGACGGAAACGGAGCGAATGATGGGGGCGATGTCGTTTTCGGGCTGGGCTCCGGTGGTGTCGAGAATGCGAATGAACACACTCGCCGTCTGGTTTGTCACCACCGTAACCGCTGCCTGTCCCTCACCCACCGGCTCGGTGTCGGCAAAGGCGGTGGCCGTCAGCTCCTTTTCGCCGGGCGCAAGGAGCAGCGATCCGCTGAAGGCGCCCGAAACCGCATCATAGGTCAGGGTCTCGGTGATGTCGTCGGGGGCGACGTGCAGCCGTACGAGCGTAATGTCGCTCTGGGTCGTCGGCGCAGACTCCAAGGTTACCCGCACGGTTCCCCGCCGTGCGTCGACCGCATCGTCGCCAACGGCGGGCAGGGTCGCTTCGACGCCGCAAGCGGCGAAGAGAAGGGGCAGCAGCCCGAACAGTACCTTCTTGCTCATGCGCATCCTCACTTGTCGCCGACCCGGCAGAGCCCCTGCAGGTCGAAACCGGGCTCATCATACCAACCCATGAGGAAAGTAGACAAGGGTATTTACCGGGAAATCCGTTTTACTCCCGTACCATCTTCCTGGCCGACGGTTCGAGAATGCTCTTCACGAAACGCCTTCCAGACTCCTGGTTGGTCTGCTCAGGTGAAATGCTTCCGTGGCAGCTCGACTTCGCCGACCCATCGAGCCCCACGAGTGTCGTCGAGCCTTCGCTTCCTCCAGAGTGAACGAGGTGGAGGCGGCTCGTGGCGAATCAAGAGCGCGAAACCGACATACTCATCGTGGGCGGCGGCACGGGCGGAATTGCCGCCGCGCTCGCCGCCCTGCGTCTCGGCAAACGGGTCATCGTATCGGAAGAGTCCGACTGGATCGGCGGACAATTCACAGCCCAGGCCGTTCCGCCCGACGAGCATCCGTGGATCGAGGGCACTGGTTGCACCGAGACCTACCAGCGACTTCGCCGTGGCATACGCGACTACTATCGTCGAAACTACCCGCTCCTGCCCGGCCCTCGCTTCGATGTACGCCTGAATCCCGGGCAGGGACGCGTGAGCCCCCTGTGCCATGAGCCGCGCGTAGCCCTGGCCGTGCTGTACGAATTACTCGCCCCTTTCCTGGCCAATGCAGCCCTCGACATTCTGCTCGAACACGTTCCGGTGGCCGCCGAAGTCGACGGCGACCGCGTGCGGGCCATCACTCTGAAAGACCTGAATACCGGCGACCGCAGCGTGATTCACGCCCCCTTGATTCTCGATGCCACCGAACCGGGCGATGTGTCGGCGATGGCCGACGTCGAACACGTCGTCGGCGCCGAAAGCCAGGCTGAAACCGGCGAACCGCACGCGCTGAAGGAGGGTCCCGATCCCATGCGCCAGCAGGCCTTTACCGCCTGCTTTGCAGTCGACCATTTACCGGGCGAAGACCACACCATCGACAAACCCGAAGAATACGGTTTCTGGCGAAGCTACCGGTCGGATTTCTGGCCCGGCCCGCAACTGGGGTGGAAGTTCGTCGACCCGGTCACCCGTGACCCACGCCGCCAGGCGATTTTCGAGGCGCCCGGCTCCGGCATCGATGACTTGTGGACCTTTCGACGCATCTTCAACAGAGAACACTACCCTGCGGGCGTATACGCAAGCGACATTACCCTTATAAACTGGCCGCAGAACGATTACTGGATCGGCCCGCTGATTGGTGTTCCCGCCGAAGAGCGTGCCCGGAACATTCGCCGGGCCAAACAGCTCAGCCTGTCCTTTCTCTACTGGATGCAAACCGAGGCGCCCCGTCACGACGGCGGCTTCGGCTACCCGGGGCTGCGCCTGCGCAACGACGTCGTCGGCACCTCCGACGGCCTGGCCAAGCACGTCTATATTCGAGAAAGCCGCCGCATACGCGCCGTTTTTACCGTGACCGAGCAGCATGTGGGGGTCGAGGCACGCGGCAAGGTGCAAGGCGCAGAACCCTTCCACGACAGTGTGGGCATAGGCAGCTACCGGCTCGACCTGCACCCCGCCACCGAGAAGCAGACCTATGTCGACATGAGCAGCTGGCCATTTCAGATTCCGCTCGGCGCGCTGCTGCCCATTCGGGTGGAAAATCTGCTGCCCGCCGCCAAGAACATCGGCACCACGCACATCACCAACGGCTGCTACCGCCTGCACCCGGTCGAGTGGAACATCGGCGAAGCCGCCGGCGCGCTGGCGGCCTTCTGTCTGTCACGGAATACGCTGCCGCGGAAGGTGCGCGAAGATACCCGCCTGCTCGAAGACTACCAGCGCGTGCTTGCGACGAAGCTTGGCATACCGCTCGCCTGGCCCAACCCGCGGGCTACGATGCGGTAGGAAAGGCCCGGCCGGCTTTCATCTTCATTCAGACCGCAATCAGAAAATCGGTGAAGAGCGCCACGGGTTCGGCCGTGTGGGAATCATCGAAGGCGTTTTTGCATCCTCGCAGGTCCAAGGCGATAATGACTCACCATGGACACGGCAACTACCCCACCCCCGGCTCGACCGGCCCCGAAGCTGCGTCGGCGTGACTTTCTCAAAATCGGCGCCCTGGGCCTCGTCGCCTATGGGGCCGCCAAGGCCCTGCCCACCGCACTGACCGACGAACCCGAGGTGGCCCACGCCCCGCTGCAATACCTGTCGAACCGGCAGGCTCGCGTCGTCGCCGAAGCCGCGGCCACGATTGTCGGCCCCGGCACACGGGCGGCGCTTGAATCCGGCGAATGGGATCCGGCCCATGACGTCGACACCATGCTCATGCGCATGCCGGCTGCACAGCGGCGCCTGCTCGGCGTCTCACTGCACCTCTTCGAGCACGGCGGGTGGGGGCTTACGCCCTTCTCGCGCCTCCCGCGTGAGAAACAGGCGCAATATGCCGACGACTGGCGCACCAGCCGCGTCGGCCTCAAGCGAAGCGTGTGGGGATTTCTGCACGCCGCCGCGGCCTCGTCGTTCTCGAGTACGGCCGTCGGCTGGGGGATGATGGGCTATCCGGGCCCGACCGTGCCCGGCAAGACACATTCCGGCCGCGCACCGGGACAGACGGCCGGCTACACCTGGGACGAGAGGGTGCCGTGATGACCGTTCACCGTTTCAAAGCCATCGTCATCGGATCGGGCGCCGGCGGGGCGCCTGCCGCAGCCGCTCTCGCCGAAACCTGGGGCGACGGGGTCGCGCTGCTTGAGGCGGGTCCTCGTCTGGGCGCGGGTGACTTCACCCAGATCGAACGCGACATGGTGCCCGCGCTCTACGCGGGCTCCGGTCTGCAGGCGACGGCCGACGGCAGCGTCAGCGTTCTGCAGGGGCGTGTGGTCGGCGGTTCGACGGTCATCAACGACGCTCTCTGCTTCCGGCCACCCGAAGAAATTGTCGAGCGGTGGTCGGCTTACGGCGTCGACATCGACTGGGCCGAATTGAACGAATATGCGGATCAGGTGGAGAAGGCCCTCGGCGTCACGCAAATGACGCGCGAGCAGATTAACCGGGCGAATTATCTGGTCGGCCTCGGCGCGGCGAAGCTCGGCTGGGCGGGCGAACGCCTGCGCCACAACTCGCCGACCTGTGTCGAGTGCGGCTTTCGCCATTTCGGCTGCTCCTACAACGCCAAGCAGTCGATGAACCTTACCTACGTGCCTGCGGCCGAAGCGGCGGGCGCACGTGTCTTCGCCGATACCGAGGTCCTGCACCTCGAACAGGCCGGCGACGGCTGGCGCGTCGTAACACGGGGTGACCGCTTCGAAGCCGACATCGTGGTTCTTGCCGCAGGCGTCGTGCAGACGCCGGCCATTCTCTTGCGCAGTGGCATTCCGGCCGGCGAGGGGCTTCAGTTTCACCTGCAGACGCTCACCTGGGGCGACTTCGCCGAACCGGTCGACGGCTTCAACGGCATTCCGATGGCCTACGGTGTGCTCGAGTTCGCCGACGTGTACGGCAAACGGGGACCCGGATATCTCATCGAAGGCGTCGCCAACCAGGCCATGTCGTTCGCGGTGCAACCGCAGGTACAGGGGCCGTTGCACGAAGAGGTGCTGCGGCGCTACCGCCATCTGGCCGGCGCCGTCATGCTGTTGCGTTCGGCGGGGCGCGGCCGCGTGCGCGTCAAGGACGGCCATGCGGTCATCGACTACCCCCTCGTCGAAGCCGACGCCGTGCGAACGATGGATTACTACCGCCGATCGGTCGAAATGTTTCTCGCGGCCGGCGCCGATCGCGCCCTCGTTTCCCACCGGTCGACCGGCTGGCTCACCGCGCCCCCGGCCGAGCTTCGCCTCGCGCCCGGCATGCAGTATCTCTATACGGCGCACCCGTTCGGCGGCGCCAATCGCGGCACGGTCACCGACGGCGAAGGCCGCGTGAAGGGGCAGAAGAATCTCTGGGTGCTTGACGCGAGCGCCTTTCCCGAAGCGCCGGGCGTGAATCCCCAGATCACGATTGCGGCGCTGAGCCTGCTGGGGGCCTCACGGATCACAGATAGCCTGTGAATGGCCGATGGCCGATTCCCAATGGCCATGAAAAACGCTTCGCCCGACGGGGTCTACGCGGAAACACTGTGTCTCGGTAGGCGCGGAAGGGTGGTCGTCGGACCCATTCGTTTCACTCAGGGCAGGCTCTGGACGTCGGTGAGATGGTGGCTCCGGATAGATGACGTCCCCACATTTTCCTGATTTCCGACAAGGCAACCTGAATCGTCCCAGGTAGCAAGGGCCTCGAAGTGGCTCCCCGCCCGCAGCGTTATTCCAACGGTTTCGCGCCGACATACCGGTCACCGGCGGGGCGTGCCGAAAGGCGGCGGCATTGAGCGGCATCTCGGTTATACTGAAGTTATAATTTACGTATAACGCAATCAGTGAGCCAGGAAATGCGGAAGAAACTCACCGTTATCGGCAACAGTCTGGGGCTCGTCATCGAAAAGCCGATACTAGAGCTCCTCGATATCGACCGTGATACGGAGCTTGAGGTCCGAACCGATGGCGTAGGCCTTACGATTCGGCCCGTCGTGGCCGACCGCAAGGCACGTATACGTGAGGCGGCAGGCCGCGCAATGGATAGCCACGACGAGACCTTCGACAAGCTCGCCAAGTGACCCCCGAGTTCCTCTCGCTGGACGACGTGCTTGATTTGCACCGGCTCCAGCTTGCGCGTTATGGTGGCGGCTCTGGTCTTCGCGACCAGAGGCTGCTTGAATCGGCTGTTGCCCAGCCACAGGCCGGCTTCGGCGGCGAGTCAGTTCACCGTGACCTGTTCGAGATGGCAGCCGCCTACCTTTTTCACATCGTTTCCAACCATCCGTTTGTAGACGGTAACAAACGAACGGGCTTGCTTGCGGCGTTGGTGTTTCTTGACATCAACGGCATAGAAATCGACCGCGGCACGCCAGAGCTTTATGACCTGACGATGGCCGTCGCTGAAGGTAGCCTCAAGAAGGCGGCTATTGCTGAAGAGCTTCGCCGGATTGCCCGTCTGGCTTGAGAGCCGAGGCGCCAAAAAGGCCCTGGTCGATAAGAGCTCGTAACTCGGTTCGAGAGAAAGAAAAAAGGCGACACGTCAGCAACGCATCGCCTTCGTAAAATGGCTCTCCGCCTGAGGCGGATCTTCGCTCCGCTCCGACAGGATTCCAACCTACAACATCCCGGTTAATCCGCCTGCGGCG
>JAWLBW010000050.1:0-20279 GCA_041687475.1 bacterium | reverse complement strand
CTTCGCCGGTGCAGGCCAGCTCGGCTTCGTGGGGGCCGCCGTCTGCACCGGCGGCTTCGGGCGCAACGAAGCGCTCCATGCGAATCGCCGCTTCATCGACACCGGCATGTCTGAGCGCCTCACCGACGCTGTCCATCATGGGTTCGGGTCCGCACACGTAAAAACGTTTACCCTGCAGGTCGCCGATGAGTTCGCACGCTCGGTCGCCATTGAGACGGCCCGGGCGCTCCCAACCGTCGGGCGCTTCTTCAAGCACGTGGCGCACGGTCAGTTCGGGGTAAACCTCTTGCAGCTTTGCGAGACGGTCTTGAAAAATGATGTCGGAGACGCTGCGATTGCCGTACAGCAGGTCGACCTTCGGCCTGCGTTCTCGCGCCGCCAGATCGGCCGCCAGGCTCATGACCGGCGTGATGCCCGAACCGCCGGCCAGCATTACGTAGTGCGAGCAGTCGTCGTCGGCGTCGATGGTGAAATGACCCCAGGGGCCGGTAACCGTAAGCTCGAGCCCCGATGCGGCGTGGTCATTCAGCCAGTTGGAAACGAGGCCGCCTTCGACCCGCTTGACGGTAACCGTGGCCTCGCCTTGCTCACGCGGCGACGACGAAAACGAATAGGAGCGTCGGTGGGTGACGCCCTCGATCTCGACGGCAAGCGTGAGAAACTGGCCGGCTTCATAGGCCAGAGGCAGACCGTCGCTGGGCACCATGCGCAGCGATACGGCATCGGCGGTTTCGCGAATGACCTCGACCACCGTCATCTGGCGCGAACGCGTTGCAGCCTTCTGCGGCCGCAGCAGCCGCCATGCCTTTCTGCGCCGGGCAAAATAGCCGGCGATAACGCCTATCATGATTCCCTCTCAGCGAACTCAGGAAAGCAGTCCGTTCATTTTCAATGCATATCCGACATCGCCGCCGACCTTCAGTTGCCTCTTGAGCAGCATCATCGGCGCCTTCTTCTTTCCCGCGGTCATGCCGAAGAAGTCGTCGAGGGCCAGGCTGACGGTGGCCCGGGGCTCTGCCGGCGTGTGATTGCCGGGCGTCATGAGCACCGGAAACGTACGGCCGTCGTGCTTCAGGCGAAGCGCCAACGTGTCTCGCTGCCCTTTGAGCAACGAACGTTTCTTTTCATCGACGAAGAAGGGCAGGAAAACGCTACGCGTATCATCGCGCAGCCTGCCGTGTCTCGCGGCCTCGCTGCGGGTACGGGCGACGAAAAGAACCTCGAAGGCGTCGGCGGCAACACCGACCTGCAGGGTGGGTTCGTTCAAGCGACCTTTTTCGATATTGAGCGCACCGTTTCGCACTTGAATCGTCCACGCGCCTTCATCCGCGATTTCGAGCACGGTAGGGTAGGTATCGGTACGGGGGTAACGCTTGTCGATGGCGTACTGCGTCGGTAGAAATTCGGTCAGAAACTCATGCGGCTGATCGGGTATGAGCATAATGACTCCCTGCTTCGGTCAATGGTCGAGCCGCCCCGGAGGTGGGCGTATTCCCCTTTTCCCCCCGGAAAAACGGACGCTCGCGGTCAAGATCAATTTCGCCCCCCCAAACTCCCTTCCCCTTGGAAAGGAAGCGCGTTCGAAACGGGTATGCGGCCGCCTTCGGGTTAGCGCTTGATCTTTACATTCATCACTGTTACAGTCATCATCGTAGCAGGGATGAAGGGAATCGCAAGTCTACCCGAATCCCTTACTCAGCGTGAGGTTTGACCATGAGTGATGCGCCGAAACTCGAAGTCAGGAACGTTAAGTTCAATCTCGACTCCGTACCGCGATTCTGGCACGGGGGTCGCAAGTCGGTAACCACGTTTCTGAACAACCTTTCCGTCTTCTTTCCGGCCGGCGAACGGTTCTTCATTCAGTCGGTTCGCGCGCACGCGAAGAAAATCAAGGACCCCGGCATCGCCGAAGAGGCCCGCGCCTTCTACGCACAGGAAGGGCTGCACACCCGCGAACACATTCGCTACAACGAAATGCTCAAGCGGCACGGATATCCGGTCGACGATCTCGAAGAGCGCGTGCAGTGGATTCTCGACATGGTCACGCGCTGGCTGCCCAAGCGCTGGCACCTGGCCGCCACCTGCGCGCTCGAACACTTTACCGCGCTCATGGCCCACTTTCTTCTGGCCGACCCACGTCTGCTTGAAGGCGCCGATCCCAACATGGCGGCCCTGTGGCGCTGGCACGCGGCCGAAGAAAACGAACACAAGGGCGTGGCCTTCGACGTGTACCGTGAAGCGGGCGGCAACTACTTCGAGCGCTGCTTCATCATGATCATGGCCACCGTCATTTTCTGGGCGTTGGTGGTCGAGTACCAGTTCCGCCTCATGCGGGTCGACGGCATTGCATTATCGCTTCGCGAATGGTCTGCGTTGGGCCGCTTCCTCTTTTTCGAACCGGGCGGCATGTTCGGCCTCGCCCGCGAGTACTTCTCGTACTACCGGCCCGGCTTCCACCCCTGGGATCTCGACAACCGCAACCTGCTCGACGCGTGGAAGGTCGACTACCAGACGGCTCCCGAATACCGCCAGGCTTAAGCTGAGGTCACTTCGCAGGGTGATTAACCAGCATGAGAAGGGGAGTCGTTCATGAAGTCACCGGTCGATTTTGAAACCCTCATCGTGGGCACCGGCTTTTCGGGCCTCGGCATGGCCGTTCGCCTCAAGCAGGAGGGGCGACACTCGTTCGTCGTTCTGGAAAAGGCCGACGAAGTGGGCGGAACGTGGCGCGAGAACCATTATCCGGGCTGCGCCTGCGACGTGCCCTCGCACCTGTATTCCTTCTCATTCGAAAAAAATCCGTATTGGTCGCGCATGTTTGCGCCCCAGCAGGAAATTCTCGATTACCTCAAGCAATGCGCCGACAAGTACGGCGTTCGACCGCACATTCGCTTCAACACCGAAGTCACGCGGGCCGAATTCGACGAAGCACACGGCATCTGGAACGTCTGGACCAATAAGGGGAAAGCTCCGATTCGTGCCCGCTACCTGGTGCTCGGCGTCGGCGCCCTGAGTCGGCCCGCCTACCCTGATATCAAAGGCATCGAAAATTTCAGGGGAAGGGTGTTTCACTCGGCCGAGTGGGAACACGACTACGACTTCGCGGGGAAGCGGGTTGCCGTCGTCGGCACCGGGGCCAGCGCCATTCAGTTCGTGCCGCAGCTTGCGCCGCAGGTTTCACGCCTCGACCTGTATCAGCGCACGGCCCCCTGGGTGCTGCCCAAGCCCGACTTCGCCATCGCGCCTGCGGCGCGGAAGCTGTTCAAAGCCCTGCCCCCGGCCGAAAAGGCGTTTCGCTACTTCATTTACTGGTGGATGGAAGGGCGAGGCTTCGGCTTCACGGTCAACCCCAATGTCATGAAGCTGGCGGCCGCCATGGGCCGGCGACACATTGCTTCGCAAATCGACGACCCGATATTGCGCAAAGCCGTAACCCCCGACTACACGCCGGGTTGCAAGCGCATTCTCATGGCCAACGATTACTACTCGACGCTCAATCGCCCCAATGTCGATGTGGTGACCGACGGCATACGCGAGGTCACCGCCGATGCGGTGGTCACCCGCGACGGCACGAAGCGCAAGGTCGACGCCATTGTGTACGGCACCGGCTTCCGGGTAACCGAACTGCTCACGCCGCTGGAGATCAGGGGCATAGACGGCGTCGACATCAACGATGCGTGGAAAAACGGCATCGAAGCCTATCGCGGAACCTCGGTAAGCGGCTTTCCCAACGCCTTCATTCTCATGGGCCCCAATACCGGGCTCGGCCACAACTCGATGGTCTTCATGATCGAATCGCAGATCAATTACACCTTGCGATACATGGAGATGCTCGAGAAGCACGGCAAGACCTGGGCCGACGTGAAGCCCGACGCCCAGTCGGCCTACAACGCGAAACTGCAGCCGCGGCTGCAGCGCTCGGTCTGGGCCTCGGGCTGCCAGAGCTGGTATCTCGACGAACGCGGCCGCAACGCCACCAACTGGCCGGGCTTCACCTTTGAGTTCTGGTACCAGATGCGCAAGGTCAGGGAGAGCGATTATCGGCTCTTTTCTGGTGATCGGGTAGCCGTCTGATTGACCGACGGACAGACTTTCAGACCTTCAGACCTTCGGACCTTCGGACCCTACTGCTGATTGCATAAGAGGCTACATCGACGAGAATCTGCAAGGCGGAACAGAGACAAAAAGATGGGGGTAACGGCATATACCGTTACCCCCGTTACTTTCGGGAATGGCGGGTCGGACTTACTTCACGAAATCGACCATGTCGCCTTCGCCGGTTCCGGCCGAGATACCGCCGAAATCGCCTTCGCTGTCGTCATCCGCGAACGCGGGATGGTAGACCATGACGATGACGCCGGTTTCACGATTGACCACCACCTGGCCGTTCTTGGTGTTCGACGATTCGTCGTAGTCGTGACCCGTGAAGTTGAACACCGTTTCGACAAGGTTCTCGTGAACGGACCAATGGCCGTACTGGTCGCTCCAGTTGAATGCGATGGCAAGATAATCGACTGCGGTGCTGCCACTGATATCGTAGTCATCGGAGATCGAGTCGTCTTCGTCGCCCTCGAACAGCAGGGCGCCGTTACTGTTGGCGATAACGGTGGTAAGCGCATTGCCGTAGAACGATATCGAATGATCGAGGTAATGGGTGGTTGCTTCATCGTCGGCCAATTCGAGACCGGCGTTACTGACGGCACGGGCGGGCCACTGGCTCGACTTGCCGGCATAAACCGTGTACCCGGCGCTGTTGGGAATGAAGCATATCTCGAGACCGGCAAGCGTGGCTGCGGTGACCTCGGTATAGATGGCCTTGGCTTCCGTAACGGTGGTTACCAGGTTGGCGCTGGTCTGCGGTACCAGGCAGGTGACCAGGCTCAAGGGCGAAAGCGGATCGGTATCATTGGCAACCTCGACGCCGTCGGGCACACCGTCGCCGTCGGTGTCGGGGTTGAGCGGGTCGGTACCGGCGGCAAACTCTTCGGCGTTCGTGAGGCCGTCGCCATCGGGGTCGTCGTTTGCGTCATCCTTCTTCGGATCGGTACCCGCGAGCAGCTCGACGAGATCGGCGATTCCGTCGCCGTCGGTGTCGGCGTTAAAGGGGTCGGTTCCCAGCTCTTCTTCCTTGGCGTCGGTAAGGCCGTCGCCGTCGGAGTCGAGGGCGCCCGCGGGTACGCCGTAGGCAAGGTTCGAGAAACCGCCACCCGACGCGCGCACACGGTAGAAGGCGCCGGCCGGGTCGACCCCGGTATCGAGCCAGGTCTTTTCGGTGGTGGTCGTGATTTCGGTGCCGGCCGTGCCGTCGAACGGAGCGTCGGAACGGTAAACGAGGAATGATTTACCGGTGCCCGACCACGACAGGTCTACGCCCGTGGTGCCGGTCGCGGGCAGGGCAACCAGCTCCCGGGCTGTCGGAGTAAGGGAGGGAACCTCTTCGGTTCCGCACGCCGCCAGCAGACCGGCGGCAATAAATACGGCGAGGTGAGAAAAACGCAGGAACATAAAAGCCTCAAATGCGAAAAAGTGTCTGGCTGCTGAGCGAGCCGGTAGACCAGTCATTATAGCGTTTTCCGGGCAGATTCGCCTTTGACTTGCGCGAACATGGGCAAACCGCCCGGAATGCCGACCGAATCGGGCGGCGAGCAGGCCTCGAGAAGCCACTGAACGCACGTTCGGGCACGAAGACGAGCTGGGGCACGGCCGCCGCGAGTCTCGTCATTCCGAGACGAGATGAAGCCGCCCCCTACTTCTTCTTTCCCTTCGCGCCCTTCTTGCCGCCACCGTCGCTCATGCTCACGGCCACACGGGCGAGGCGGTCGCCTAGCGCCGAGCCGACGCTGGTTTCGAGGGCGCGGGCAAGCTCGACTTCGACCACGGTCTGGGCCATGGGGCGCAGGCGGCGTACGAGTTCGGCAAGGCGGGGAACATCCTGCGGCGGCGGAAGCCGATCTTCGCCGTAGCGGTTGAAGACCTCATCGATGATGAGCTTGACGAAGCGGTTGGCGATGCGTTGCACGTCGCCGCGCAGCTCGCTGACCTGCAGCAGCAACAGATGCAGCGGCAGTCCGGCCTTGACCAGCTCGGCGCCGGCGTTCAGCAAACGCGGACTCGGTACCCGCAACCGTTCGCCCTCGGGTTCGAGAATGCCGACGTTAATGGCGAACTCGAGGGTTTCGCCGCTCGCCCCTTCCCCGAAAAGTTCAAAGAGCTGTTCGACGGTAATATAGGTGGGAATTTCGGTGGAAAAGGGACTCGTAATGGCGCTTTCAAGGCCGATGAGCTGGGCGACGTCCTGCCCCTTTTCCCATGCGCCGATGAGCTCGGCAATGTTGCTGAGCGTATAGCCGCGGCCGAGCAGCTGTCCGATGAGGCGCAGGCGCGACAGGTGAATTTCGGTGTAGATGCCGACGCGCCCTTCCTTACGGGGTGCGGGCAGCAGGCCCTTGTCCTGGTAGGCGCGTACGTTGCGAACGGTTGTGCCCGCCTTTCGCGCCAGTTCGTCGATCGTAAAGTCTGCCATCGCTTGCGTGAAGTGCGTATCGGGTGAACAGGTGTGCATCAACAGCTTGACGGAGAAAGCGGTGGCGTGCAACCGGTATGAGGGGTGTACGTAATGCACGTCGAGGGAGAGGTGGTGCGAAGGGGAGAGGGGGCGACCTTTGGGGTTCCGCTTCATCCGGGCCGATGATTCGGCGGGTCCTTTTAAGCTGCGTCGCGAGAAGGGAGCCCGCCCCCAATTGCGGGCAATCGGCGCTAGAATGGGGAGAAGAGGAGGCTGGATGTTCGAAACCGTTGAGGTCGGCCACGTTCTGGAGAAGCAGGAATACAAGCGCCTCGTGCCCGACCTTCGCGCCGACCTGCTCGAGATGCAGCGTCGACTGGGCCGCTCGTCGATATCGGCCGTCATTCTGCTCGGGGGCGTCGAAGGCGCCGGCCGATCGGAAACGGTGAACGTGCTGCATAAGTGGATGGATGCCAGGGGTCTCGAAACCCACGCCATGTGGGGGCCGAGCGACGAAGAGCAAAGGCACCCGCCCATGTGGCGCTATTGGCGCAGGCTTCCCCCCGCAGGAAAAATCGGTGTCTTCTTCGATTCGTGGTACACCCCTTATCTCGACCTCGGCCGGTCAAACCGAATGACGTCTGCCGAAATCGAAGCGGGCCTCGCAAGAGTGAAGGCATTTGAGCAGACGCTGGCCGCCGAAGGCGTGGTCGTGCTGAAGTTCTGGCTGCATCTGTCGCGCAAGGCGCAGCGGCAGCGTATCGAAGGACTCGCTGCCGATCCCGACACGGCCTGGCGGGTAACCGAGCGCGAACGCAAATGCGTCAAGCGATATGCCGCCTTCTGCCGGGTGGCCAAGCACGTGGTGCGCGTGACCGATTCGCCCGAAGCCCCCTGGCACCTGGTCGAGGCCGTCGATGAGCGGTACCGACATTACACGGTTGCCCGCACGGTGCTCGATGCGATCTCGGCGCGGCTTGAGGCACCGTCATCCCCCCCGCCTGCAGCGGCGCCCGCGCAGCCGCTTGCCCCGGTGGTCGAACCCAACCTGTTGAGCCATCTCGACCTGACGAAGCATCTACCGAAAGCCAGATACAAGCACGAATTGCACGAATATCAGCACCGGCTGGGCCTGCTGACCCGGCGGCTCAGACAAAGCGATCGGTCCCTGGTCGTGGTGCTCGAAGGGGCCGACGCATCGGGAAAGGGTGGCGCCATTCGGCGGATGACACGGGCCATGGATGCACGCGACTACCGGGTGGTTTCCATTGCCGCGCCCACCGACGAAGAGCGCGCCCACCCCTGGCTCTGGCGTTTCTGGCGCGGCATTCCCCCCCGGGGAAGCGTGACCGTTTACGATCGCTCGTGGTATGGCCGCGTGCTCGTCGAACGGGTCGAGGGCTTCGCGACCAACGACGACTGGATGCGCGCCTACGGAGAGATCAACGACTTCGAAGAACAGCTGACCGAGGCGGGTATCGTGCTGGTCAAATGCTGGCTGCAGATCGGCCCCGACGAACAACTGCGCCGTTTTCGCGAGCGCGAGACGGTCAAGCACAAACAGTACAAGATTACCGAAGAAGACTGGCGCAATCGTGAGAAGTCGAATGCGTACACCGCGGCCGCGGTCGACATGATCGAGCGCACCAGCACCGAGTACGCGCCGTGGACGCTGGTCGAGGCCGAAGACAAGAAGTACGCCCGGCTGAAGGTCTTGCGCACGGTGGTCGAGCGACTTTCCGATGCGGAACTGTGACGAAGTGAAACACGAGGGGACGGACGCTTACCCGTCTGCAATTCAAATTGTAGGCAGGCTCGTTGCGCGGTATGATTACGGTACCGCCGGATTCTTTGCGGGGGGAAAGAAGGCCGCCGGCTAACCAGGGAGTTTTCCATGCGACACGAGTTTGTCCGGGGCGTCGCCGCCGCTTTTCTGTTCCTTCTCGCCCTGCCCGCGCCGGTTTCCCACGCCGGTGAAAAACAGGCGATTTCTCTTCAATCGGTCATGCAGAATCTCGAGACCGAGATGATTGTCGTTCAGACTTCGCTCTGGCGCGAAGATTGGGCGCAGGTGGCCGCGGCCGCCGACCGCATGGCGGCGCTTCCGCAGGTATCGGTTACCGAACGCGAACGCCTCAAGACACGCCTTGCGGCCGACTTCGCGAAGTTTGTCGCGGGCGACCAATTCATGACCGAAACGCTCAGCCAGCTGTCGCGCGCCGCCGCAAAAGGCGATCGCGAGGCCGTGTTGCAGTCGCTGAGCAAGCTCGAACGCGGCTGCGTCGGCTGCCACCGCACCTTCCGCGAAAAGGCGAAAAGCGGCGAGTGATTCCGGGCCTGAACGGCAGACCGACTAGTCCTGCAGCCGATAGCCGAGGTTGAGGTGGGCGTACGCCATCGGCGTTTCCGTCGTATATGCCCAAGAACCCGAGGCCCCGAGTTGCCACCCGCCGCCGAGGTGCACGTCAAGCGCCATGCCCAAGGGTAGCCCGACGTCGCCTCGCTTTTTTCTTGAGAATATCGAACCCGCTTCCCAGTAAATGGCCGAGACGCCGGCCTTGAGGCCAAGCCGGGCGCGCTCATGTTCGAACAGGTGATAGCGATAGGCAGCCGTGAGGGTCGCCGTAAGGATGCGCTCAAGGAAGAGCTCGCCGATAAGCAGGTGTTCGCCGAGCATGGGGCCGACCTCAAACCCGTGTTTTCCCCATTGTTGACGCCAGAGAAGCTGGATCGAAGGCGCTCCGTCGTTTCGAAACCACACATACCCGGCGCCGAAGTCGATCACGGCCGTTGACGGCGCCGACACCGCATCGACTGGTTCTGTCGACACCGCGTCGACGGATTCTTCGGCATGGGCCGGAACGCTCATGAGCAGAGCAATCAACGTGAACAGCAACTTCCTGTGCATGCGCTTCGCGTACATGATAAGGCCTCTCGCTGGAGCTTCAGAGTTACCAGGCGCCGACCGTGGCACCCTCACATATCATACATATCCCTGCGAAAAAAAAAGTCGCTGAGCACTTTTTTTTGGGGAATCACCCGGCATCCCTACTGCAGCGTATCGAGAAAATCGTCGATGCGTATGACGCCGTGGGCCAGGCTCTGCAGGCGCGGGCTGAGGTGCGCCTCGAAACCGGCCAGCCAGATTTCGAGTCCGTACCTGTCTCGCAGGTGAGCCACGACTTCGTCGAGTCCGCGATGCCCGGCTGAAAGCACGATACGCCGGGTGCGCCCCTCGACGGCGGCTCTCATCAGGTGGAAGCCAAGGCTCAGGCACGCCTCGTCGATGCGGGCAGGCTCGGCGGTTTCCCCCTTGTCTGGGGCTCCTTCCACAAGATGCAGGCGGAAGTGCGGCCCCTGCGGACGCGCACGCTGCAGCCACGCGAAGAAGGGGTTGTCGGCACGGGATCCATGGCCCGCACCGACGTGAAAGTAACGGCAGTCGACAAACTCGGTCGCAAGCGTACGCTCGAGTCGTTCGCGCAGTTTGAGGTAATCGAAGTCGCCCGGCGCCGTACCGAACATGTACGGGCCGTGCACGTACCAGGCGGTCTGCATGGTCATGCTCCACGAAAGGAACGGTTACTGTCGGTGGTGTGTGATTCCCCCGAGAGGCGGGGAAGCCGGGTCGGCTGGGGGCCCGTCAGAGAGGGCCGGACGTGAGGAAGATGAGCGGAAGGCTTCGCTGGGCAGAGCTGGAGTGTATTGCATCGGCCGCGATGGCGGCAGTTACGTGGGGCGGCGGTTTGCCGAGACGTTCGTCAAGAAGAAGGTGCATTTGAAAATCCTCTTACAGGTGATATTGACCGGCGGCTTCGGGCTGGAACAGCAGCTCGAGTATGCGAAGGCGGCTCGTACGGCCCGACGGTACCTTCCATTCGATGCTCTGGCCGACCCGCAGGCCCAGCAGCGCAAGCCCGACCGGGGCAAGAATCGACAGCTTGCCGTTTTCAATGTCGGCATTCTGCGGATAGACGAGTGTCACGACCTGTTCCTTGCCGGTTTCGTCTTCGACATAGCGAATCGTCGAGTTCATGGTCACGATGTCGGGGTCGATGTTGCCGGGTTGCACGACGCGGGCCCGCGCCAGCTCGGTATCGAGGGCATCGCAGGCCTGGGCATGGCGTCCTTCGCCATACTGCTCGATTACGTCCTGCAGGCGATCGACGTCGACGTCGGTCACGATAATTTCGGGTAGCATTTCTACTCCTGATGGTGTTGCTGCGATCATCTTAGCAAATACCTGCCCGAAAAGCGGCGGCATGTGCAGAAACGCCGTTCGGTGGTTGGCCGCGGGGCACGGCCGGTCGGCGGTCGAATCATGTGCGTTTTTTGCGACTTGGTCTGACAATGTGCTATAGTCGAGCTGCCATGATGAAAAGACGACTCGCAATTGGGGTGGGAATTGCGGCGTTTTTCCTGGTGTTGACCGGGGGCTTGCGTCCGGTCGGCGCCGAAGAACTGCCTCGCGAACGTTGGCCCGAGACCCTTCAGCCCGCACGGGTCGAAAGTCTGCTCAATGAGGCCCTGCACAAAGTTCAGGCGCAGCCGGGCAGCATTGAAGCACACCTTCGGGTGGCGCAGCTCGGTTTCTATGCCTGGCGCCTCGAAAAAACGGATAATCGTAAACGTCTGCGCATCGCCTTTCGCGTGCTCGAAGCAGGCGAGAAGTTGCTCAAGCTCGATTCCGACCATCCGGGCGGCTGGCATTGGGTGGGCGCCGGTTACGGCATGATCGGGCTCACGAAGGGCGTGCTGAACTCGCTGCAGCTCGTGCCGAAGATCAAAGCCCCCATGGAAAAGAGCATCGCGCTCGACGCCGGGTGGCTACATGCCAGCGCCCTGGCGCAATTGTCTCGCCTTTACACCATGATTCCGGGCTTTCCGCTTTCCATCGGCGATGCCGCTCTGGCCGAAAAATATGCCCGCGAAGCAATTTCACTCGACCCGCAGTTCGCGCTGCAGCGGCTCTATCTGGCCGATCTTCTCTGGTATCAGGGTAGAGTCAGAGAGGCGCTGGCCGAACTCGATGCCTTTGAGAAACTGCAGCCGGTCGACGAGTTGTCGTGGTTCTCGTACGAAGTGAGCAAGCCCAAGGCTGCCGAGCTGCGTGAACGAATTCTGAAGGGTGAGAAACGCGACCGTTTTTACGACGTGCTGAGCGACATTCAGCCCGGACTCGTAAATTGAGGTTGTGCATGGGAAGGCGTGCTTCTCGGCTTCCCCCAAAAAGACCCTGTACCTCACGGGCCTGCCGTGCTATAGTCCCTTCTCATGAACCCCGGTAAATCGATTCTGCGCCTTTGCCTCTTGCTGCTTGTTGCTTTCGCGGCGGCGCCGCAATCGGCCCTGGCCGCAGACCTGCCCCGCTCGCGCTGGGCCGAGACCCTGCAGCTTGATCGGGTCGAGAGTCTGTTGAATCAGGCGCTGCAAAAAGCCCGGGCAGAACCGAACAACATCGACGCGCACTTGCGCGTGGCCCGGCTGGGGTTTTATGCCTGGCGCCTCGAAAAGTCAGACAACCGCAAGCGTCTGCAGATTGCCTACAAGGTACTCGAGGCGGGCCGGAAAGCCGTCGAGATTGACCCCGGCCATCCGGGCGGCTGGCATTGGTTGGGGTGCGGCTACGGCTTCATCGGGCTGACGCAGGGCATTCTCAACTCGTTGCACCTCTTGCCCAAGGTCAAGCAACCCATGGAAAAGAGTGCCGAACTCGACCCCGCGTGGATGCATGGGAGTGCCCTTGCCCAGCTTGCCCGCCTCTATGCCGTCGTGCCCGGCTTTCCCGTTTCCATCGGAAATCCGGCCAAGGGCGAGGAATATGCCCGCAGGGCCATTACGCTCGATCCCGACTATCCGATTCATCGTCTGTATACGGCCGATCTGCTCTGGTACCAGGGACGAACCGACGAGGCGCTGGCGCAGCTCGAGGCGTTCTTCAACGTCAAGCCCGACAGCGAGGTGGCCTGGTTCACGCTCGAGGTCAGCAAGCCCAAGGCGCGAGAAATGCGCGAGCTCATTCTGAAGGGTGAGAAACGCGACCGCTTCTATGACGTGCTCAGCGACATCGCCCCCGGCATCGTCAACTGAACTAACTCTCCCTGCCCCGACCGCACCGGCGGAGCCGACCGGCGGAACCTTCCGACTACAACGTCACAACCCTTCGACCCGCGAAGTCGAGCAGCAGAACCTTGTCGAATTCCGAGGGGAAGGAAGAGGGGGGCCAGGCAGGGGGAAGCGCCGACGCCAGGCTGGTGCTGGCCACAACGAGCAACCAGGCGCGGTCGCACCGCGACCGATAAAGGGGAAGCTTGGTTTCTTTGTGACGAACGGCGGCCTGAATGGCTGCGGTGGGGTCGCCGAGCGACGGTGCCTTCCACACCGAAAGGCGATTGGCCCTTTCTCGACGGGCAATACGAATGCGCTTGATGAAGCGGCCCAGGCCGCGATGGAAGGCCGGGCGGGGTACTTCTCCGCGGCCGGCGGGAGGTACCTGGCCGACCCATTGCGTAATGGTCGCCGCCAGCCGGTGGGCCATGCGTTCACTTTCTGCGTGGGGTGGCGTGGCGGCGAAAAAGACATCGACCCGTGCCCAGGCGCCGTCGGCGTCGTAGTAAAGGTCTTCGGCCTGTTCTACCAGGCGCAGGCGAATTTCGACGTCGCGGCGCAGGCGTGAGCCCAGTCGGCTGTGGTCGGCGTGCCATTCGGTAACCTCGACGCCCGTAATGCCGTCGGACCCGTACACCAGAAAGTCGGGTGACTCGAGGGCCTGCACGGGCCCACGGGGAAAACCCGGCTGCCAGGCGCGGCAGCATTCCAGATAGAAGCGTTCGAGATCCTTGCGGCTCAGGTCGCGGCGGTCGCGTGCCGCCGGATGCCAGCTGCGGAAGGGACCATGAAACGCACTCCACTCTCTCGGCCGGAACGCCGGGGCAAGGCCCGAACCGAAGGGCCGTGCCGTCGCGGTGTCGTACGACATCGTCTTGCTCCTCTGTGGGGGCGTGGTGATCGGCCCGCGCAACGAGGCGGTTTCTGCGTTGTGAAGCTGGAAGGTGAGCGGTGTGGTGCGGGGGGCCGCCGAAGGACGACAGAAACCCGGGCCGGCGTCGAGGGCCGGTTCGGTGGGTGAGAATGGAACGCCAGGGTGCCATCCGGGTTCTTCCGCCGGGCAGGGGTGCGGGTTGCCGCGAAAGGCGGCATACCGTGTGTACGCTGCCTGCCGGGTTCATCTAACCGCATTCCGGAAGCGAACGCAAGCAGGTACGACGGAATGAAAAAGGGGAGAAGGCCTGACCTTCTCCCCTTTCAAAATTACGCTTTCGTGCAGTATCAGAACGATGCCGGCAGCGAAAGCATATTCGTCTCGGCCCGGCCATTGCCGTACGGCGACCAGGCAACGGGTTCGGCCAGTACCATCCACGTGTGGTCGACCGGCGCCGGGGGCAACGACACATCGGCGGGCATGTCGTGGGCGTAGTGCAGTTCGCCCGTCACGCTGCGATTCAGCATGGCGGCACCGCGGTAACCCAGCGAAACGATGGCGTTGGGCGAGACCGAGGTGTCGACGAGTGCGACGATCAGGTTGACATGGGAGGTGGCCGCAGCGTCGTCGGGGTTTGCGATCGTGCCCGAGAAGGAGTAGTTTCCGCCCCCGTTGTCGACGACGCTCGGTGTCGCGAAGGCGACGTTGTCGGAGTAGCGGTACAGGGCATGGAGAAACATTCCGAAATTACCCGCCGTATCTTCGAGTCGGTCGAGTACCAGGTTGTATGCACCGGCAACGAGCATATCACTGATTCCGGTCGCATCAAGTTCGATGTCGAGCGCCGACGTATCGGTTACCGCCCGCATCGTGCCCAGGTCGAGGTTCATGATGGTATGGGTATAGGTATCGGCCTCGCCGCTGAACCACAGGCCGAAGACGGCGTTCGACTGCAGGGGGTCGGGCCCGAAGTTCAGGCTGAAGGACGGGGGTATGGCAAAGAGCTCGACCGAGTACCCGTCTACATTCGCGGGCATGTTGGTGTCGCCGCCCGTGGTGAACTCGATGGACGTGGTTTTGCCGTACGCGGCTCCGTCAATGGTTTGCAGGTCGCCGAGAAGGCTCAGCCGATAGGTGGTCTCGTCGCGCAGGACCGAATACTTCTGCGACGAAAGCTCGATCATGGCCGAGGCGCCGGTCGCCAGTACCTCGACGCTGAGTCCCTTGACCGGAACCCAGGCGCCGTTGTCGAGCTGCTCTTCAAGGCGGAAGCCGCGCGGCCCCGTACCGGTATCGACCGCGCTTTCCTGGGCTATCGACTGGTCGAAGTAGAGCGTGATCGACTGGTTCGTGTTCACGAGCATGCCCTCGCTGGGCATGGACATGATCATGTTTACCGGCGACACCGGCAACGTGGCCACCTGGAAGGGGTAAGCCGCCATGGCCGGCATGGTGTTGCCCGAGGGGTCGGCGACACCGTCGAGTTCCAGCCAGTAGGTGCCGTCGGCCAGGGCAATGGGCTTTCCGCCCGAGGCCGCACGAATCCAGAAGCCGGCTTCGTCGCGCTCATGGCTCTCGACTACCACGCTCCAGGTTTCGCTGCCGTCGGTAATGCTGAAGCTATCGTCGCCGAGGCGGGGATCGAGTTGCTCCGAGAAAACGACGCCCAGGGCTTCACTCGGGCTGATGATCGGCACCGTGCCCTGGCCGCTTCGCGATACGAAGGCATTGATGGCGGGGGCCGTGGTGTCGTCGTCATCGACAAAGGCGAACCGGATGGTCGTGTTCATAACGCCCGAGCCGGAACTGGCGTTCAGGCCGAGAACGTACGAGGCTTCCGAAGTCCAGGCGGGCAAGTCGGCCGGATTGAACCGCAGCGCGTCGTCGGTCAGGGTAACCGTTTCGAGAGCGGGCAGGGCTTCATAGCCGTCGTCTTCGAATTCGGCGCGAAGTCGTGTCCAGTCGGCGTTCGAAGTCAGACTATCGGTGAACACAAGACGAAGCGCATGGGTGGTGTCCGTAAGCGAGGCCGGGGCCACAAAAGCGTCGTTGACGAGTTCGGCCGCCGTTACGGTGGCCACCACGGAGTCGTCGCCCGGGTTTACGAATTCAATGCGGTCGAGAAGCGCGAGCTGCGTACAGCACACGCTGAACCGGAACTCGCCGCTTGTGCCCACCGGGTTGCCGGCAAGATCGGTGAATGCGGCTACCGAGAACAGGTAGTCCTTGCCTTCTTCCAGCAGCTCGGCCGGTATCTGATAGAACGTGTCGTCGGCGACCGTTGCCGTCAGCCAGGCGGCGCCGGTGGCGCCGGCGTCATACATATCCCACTGTACGTTCGTGCCGTCGGTTTCATTGGTCATGACGGCAAACGGGTGCGCGGGCGCATCCATGGTTTCGCTGAAGGTGGCCAGCAGACGGGCGTTGGGCATGTGGTAATAGCTGTCGAAGTTGACCACGGGGGCGACCTGATCGAGCACGACGGCAACGACGACATCGTCGCCGAAATTACCCTTCGTGTCCTGAATGCCCGTCAGGGTAAACACGAGCGCATCGCCCGTTTCGGTCATGGAGCCCACCGACGCCGGGTTAATGGTGACCTTGACCGTTCGGGGCGTGTTCGTGTCGACGAAGAAGTCGGCGTCTTCGACAAGGGAGGCGCCGGCGAAAGTAACGGCAACGCCGACCGTGCTGCCGTCGAAATTATAATCGTCGAAGACGAATACGGCCGGAGAAAGCTCGGCATGGTGCCCGTTCAACGAGTCGTCGGTAAAGGCTTCATCCCAGGTCAGCAGGGCGCCGTGGGTGGGCTTGCTCTCGCTCAGGTCGAGTTCGGGCGCGTAGTAGTCTACATTGACCTGCATGGTGACCTGCACGCCCGTAACGCTGAGATCGCCGTCGGATACATCATACGTACAGGCGGCAACGTACGAACCCTCGACGGCAGCGGCCGGGGTAAACGTTACCGTGCCGTCGGCTTCGATGACGGCGACTCCGTTGCCGCCGCAGTCGGCGGCAACCACGAAGAGCTCGTCGCCCTCGGGGTCGGTGTCATTGGCCAGGACGTCGACGTTCAGCGGATGCCCCTCGAGGGCGTAGATCATGTCGGGCGCCGGGGTGGGCGCATCGTTGACAGGCGCAATGCTGAGGGTGGTCGAGTAAACCTCGGAGCGGTCTACACCGCTGTTTTCCGTACCGCCGTCGTCGACAATCTGCACGTAAAGCGTGGTATCGCCGTAGGCATCGGGCGTGAGTTCGAAGTACAGGGCGCCGTCGAGATCGAGCGTCGGCCCCGCGGTGAAGTATTCGGGGTGATCGGTCCACGTAGAGATGGTGATCGCCTGCGCCGCCTCGTTCGACGGACCCGCCGAAATGCCGGTGGCCCAGCCGCCCTCACCGTGCGGTGAAGCGTCTTCCGAAGCGTTCACCACACCGCCGATGGTAATGGTCGGGGCATCGTTGACCGGCGTTACGGTAATCTTGAACGTCGCCTGGGCGGTATTGACGTGGCCGGTACCGGTCGGGCCGTTATCGGTCACGGTAACGGTAACCGTGGCTTCGCCGAAAGCGTCGTCGGCAGGCGTGAAGGTGAGCTCACCGGCTGCCGTAAGGTTCGGCTGCACGCTGAACAGGGCATTGTTATCGTTTGTCGTGCCTACCGAGGTAATCGACTGCGTGCCTTCGTTCGGACCGGCCGTTATCGTCGTCCACCCCGATTGACTGAAAGCGCCCGCGTCTTCGAGCACGGTCACATCGGTTACGGGTACCGTCGGCGCGTCGTTGAAGGCCGTAATGGTGATGGTCAGGGTGGTCGAACCGCTCAGGGCGCCGTCGGCATCCTTCAGGCGTACCCCCAGGGTCGCGCTGCCGAAGGCGTTGGGCGCCGGCGTGAAGGACAGGGTACCGGTGGTCGACACGGTGGGCGCCGATGCGAAGAGCGCCGGGTTCGAGTTGGTCAGCACGAAGGCAACCGGTTGCGCGGCTTCCCACACGTTGCCCGCCGAAAGGGTAAGGGCCCAACCCGCGTGGGCGTAGGCGCCGCTGTCTTCACCGACGGAAATGCTGCTGGTGGTGGCCGTGAACGAGGGCGCGTCGTTGACCGGTTCAACGGTAATCGTGAACTCGACAGAGGCCGAATGATCGATGCCGCCGTTCTCGGTGCCCCCATTGTCCCAGGCGACTACGATCACGTTCGCCGAACCAAAGGCATCGTCGGCCGGTCGGAAGGTCAGCAATCCGCCGGAACCGATGGCCGGGGCCTCTGCGAAGAGAGCAGCGTGATCGTTGGTAACGCTGAAGGTTACCGACTGGCTGCTTTCACCGGCGCCCGGGTCGATGGAAGTGGCCCAGGTGGCGCTGTAGACGCCCGAATCTTCCTGCACGACGATGTTCGCGCCGGGGGTAAACGAGGGTGCTTCGTTATTCGGGTTTACCGTAATCGTAAAGATAGTCAGTTCGGCTTCGTCTTCGCCGTCGCTCAACGAAACGCTTACCTCGGCTTCTCCGAAGGCATCGGGCGCCGAGGTGAAGGTGAGCGTTCCGTCGGTCGAAAGCGCAGGGGCTTCGGCAAAGAGGGCTTCGTTGTCGACGGTTACAGTGAAGGCCAGCTCCGACGCATCTTCATTGTCGGGGCCGGCCGAAATTCCGGTAGCCCAGGCGGCAAAGGATTGGGGCCCGGCATCTTCGTTTACGGTAACGTCGCCGCCGGCGACGAAGACCGGCGCATCGTTGACCGGTGTTGCCGTAATGGTGAATACCGACAGTTCGGTTTCGTCTTCGCCGTCGCCCAGCGACAGCTGCACTTCGGCCTGACCGAAGGCGTCGGGCGCCGTGGTAAAGGTGAGGGTTCCGTCGACCGAGAGTGAGGGCGCTTCGGCAAAGAGCGCTGCGTTGTCGACGGACAGGGTAAAGGCAAGTTGCGAGGCATCTTCATTGTCGGGGCCGGCCGAGATTTCGGTGGCCCAACCGGCCAGGGATTGCGGGCCCGCATCTTCGTCGACCACGACGGCGTTGCCTGGCACGAAAGAGGGCGGGTCGTTGACGGGCGTTACCGTAATGTCTACCGTGGCCGAAGCCGACTTACCGGCAATGCTGCCGCCGATTGCCACACTGTCTTCGCCGAAGTAGTCGGGGTCGGGCGTGTAGCGAAAGCCGCCGGCGATGATCTCGAGCTTACCGTGCGAGGGTTGCGTCTCGATTTCGTAGGCGAGATCACCGGTGGCTCCGGTCAGCTTCGACTCGATGGTGAACTCGTGTACTTCGTCTTCGGCAACGGTGATTTTGGTATCGCTGAGATCAAGAACGACCGGAAGCTTTTCGACGATTTCGGTTCCATCGGTTCCGCAGCCCGTAGCCGCGATGAGCGCGGAAAGGCCGAAACCAAGCAGACGGTGCGACAACATAGGCGCCTCATGAAGTGCCGCAGAGGTGATCCCCCCACCCCGCGAAAGTTTGATTCGGACAACCATGCGCTCGCGATTTGAACGTGTCTCGGCGCGGCATGGTTGGAGCTGGGCTCACGAAAGCATACTCATCAAGGGGTAAGGCGTCCATACCTAATTTCGGCAGTGGGCCGACAGGTCGATGGCAAGGGGCGCGCAGCCCCTCGGCGGAAGCCCGATCGTGTGAAAGGCAAGAACGAAAAATTCAGACGAAGGAGAAGGAGGTCTGCGGGCGGGCGTGAATGGAGCGCACGTAGGCGTCGCCGAAACGGTAGGCGGCCACGATGCCTTCGGTGCTCGGATCGCGGGCCCACGCCGACACCAGGTCTTCCTTGTTTTCCTGACTGCGGGCGCCCAGCCAACCGGCCACGATTTCGGTGACCTTTTCAAATGTCAGGGATTCGCCTTCAAGGCGCTTGACCTGGACGTGACCCTGCTTGAAAAGCGGCTTGGTGTCCTTGAAGCCGCGTCGGCCCACGCGCACGCTCCACACCAGCGCGCAGGAAAGTACGTGTTCCCACGTTTCCTTGAAGGTTTCCAGCGGCTCGACCTCCCAGGGGGCGACGACCTGTCGATCGATCTTCAGGGCCATGGATTCCATTTAAGCCGAAAGCGCGTGCGGCTGCAACGACGCGGGTTTCTGCAAGGTACTGCGGGCTGCCGCCACGCGGGAAGCAGGAACCTACTTGACGAAATGGCAAGACGGATTGATCCTGAGTACATGAACACGAAGAAACTCACCTTTCCCCTTTCCAGCCGGTGGAAAACCGGCGACCGGGTGCGCGCCTGGGATCGCACGAAAGACGATGCCTATCGGTGCGGCCACCCCAAGGGGGGCATTCACTGCAAGGCGCTGACTCCCTGCCATGCCTGCCCCTTCGCCGAACTCATCGACATCGAGCCTCTGCAGGCCGCGTGAGGGGGCCCCGGTCGGAGAAATCTGCAGGTTCAGGTTGAGGTAGCCGGAACCGGCGGCATCGGAAAGACCGCGGCCCCGAAACGACGATGGTCCCCTCACAATGACTCGTCGGCCAGCATGTATCCACCTGAGAGACCGCGTGCGCTGCACGCATCCGGCAGACTGCTGAGGTATATTCCGCAAAAGAAGAAACCGGAGAAAGAGGCCCGGGGCGGGCCCTTCCCAATCAATCGCCGCCCTTACGCCTTCCTGTTACCGCGCACCGGGAAATTCACCGGCCCGTGTCCCGGGATGATCGGTGTCGGTACAGGCGAATTGACCAAACGGGACCCTGGTGGCCCGTGCGGTTAGTTCGTATGCATACCGAGGGCATCGAGGCGCCCGAGTGGCAAGGCGCGATGAGGAGTCGATGCCGTAGCATCGGCGACGAAG
>JAWLBW010000049.1:0-20308 GCA_041687475.1 bacterium | reverse complement strand
CGAAGAATTCGACGACTTCGACTTTTGGTGCTGGGCATTCTATTCTCCTATTTGCCGCTGGTCGCCGTGAGCCTGAAGCTTGTCGAACGCACGGACAGCTGGTATTTCATGGCCATACCCGGATTCGTGTTCATGCTGGGGCTGTACCTTCAGCGCCGGCTACACAGGTCACGTTGCCCGCGCTGCGGCGACTACTTCTTCGTGCAGACGGTAACGAAGGACAATTACACACCGGCCGGCAGCCTCAGCTTTCCCCCGCAGAATAAGTGCCGGAACTGCAGCCTGGTCTTGTACGGCTGAGACAGACGCCCCGTGTTCCAGTTCCCCGTAGCAGTCTATGGTTTGTTCGAGCCCGTGGTTCGTCCCTCGGACCTTTCCTACCGTGTTATAAAGTAGGGACAGGAAATCGAGTTTGCCGTCATGAGTTCGTTGACCACCGTCTATCACATTCCCGTTTGTCCATTCTGCCAGCGTCTTGAGGTTCTTCTTGCCTTGAAGGGGCGCGAGTCGGACGTAAACTTTCAGGTCGTCGATATTACCAGGCCGCGCGACCCCGACCTGCTCGCGAAAACCCGCGGAACCACAGCTCTTCCGGTGCTCGAGACCGCCGACGGTCGCATTCTGAAGGAAAGCATGGTGCTCATGCAGTACCTCGACGATTTGTTTCCCGAAAGGCTGGTGGCACAGCGCGATCCCTATCGGCGGGCCGTCGAGAACATGATGACGCGGTTCGAAGGCGACTTCTCGGCGCAGGGTTACAGGTTCGTCATGAACCAGGATATTTCCCGTCGAGACGAGTTCCGTGAAGGCATGCTGAAACAATACGCGAGGCTGAACGAGTTTCTGCTCGAGCATTCGCCTGACGGTACTTTCCTCTTTGACGAGTTCGGTTGGGTCGAAGCCGTCTATACGCCTTTCTTCATGCGGTTCTGGTTTCTCGAGTACTTCGAAGACTTCGAATTGCCCGACGAGCCTGCCTATGCGCGGGTTCGCAAGTGGCGCGATGCCTGCCTGGCTCACCCGGCCGCGCAGCAGGTTACGAAGGAAGAAATCGTGAAAGTCTATTATGACTACGCGAAGGGCGCCGGCAATGGAGCCCTGCTTCCGGGTCGTCGCTTCTCGTCCTTCGTATTCGAACCCGATTGGCGTTCGCGCCCCTGGCCCCCGAAGGACAAGTACACCCACAGCGCCACCGACGAAGAACTCGGCTTGGTCTGAGTACCCCGTCATCCGTCGTCAGTCGGGAGCCTGCACTGAGCGAAGCGAACGTGCCATCCGAATGAGGACTGGCTGCGACGTCCGGCACAAGGTGTCCGACGTCCAGAGCCTGCACTGAGCGGAGCGAATGTGTCCGACGTCCGACGTCCAGACAGTTACCCCTGCTTGCTCTCTCTGATTTCGTCGCAATACTGCGAGAGGTCTTCCGGAACGCCTTCGGGGCAGGTGCCGCATTCGCGGTTGCCCGGTACGGCGTAGTCGATGAACTTGGGGTACGGCAGGCCCAGGTTCGCCATGATCTCCGTGAACTCGCTCAGCGTTTTGTCGCCGCCGAGGCGGGGGTTGCGGGTCTTTTCCTGGGCGATACTCGATACCCACCTTCCCTTGTAGTCGTGCGCCGGGTATACCAGGGTATCGTCGGGTAATCCGAACAGTTTGTCGCGCACCGTGTGGTAGAGCGCATGTACGTCGCCGTTCTGAAAGTCGGTGCGTCCGCAGCCGTCGATCAGCAGGGCGTCGCCGGTGAACACACGGTCGTTTACCCGATAGGCGTGGTGTCCGTCGGTGTGGCCGGGCGTATGCAACGGCGCGATACGTATGCCGTCGAGCTCGAACGGCTTGCCTTCTTCAAGCCCCTCATCGATACAGGTCAGTCGGTCGAAAGCCGGGTGGGCGATCTTACTTCCGGTTTCCCGCTTGAGCCGGCGTGCCGACGTGATGTGGTCGGCGTGAATGTGGGTGTCGAGGGTGTAGGCCAGTGTGAGGCCGAGCCCGTTGAGCACGCCCAGATCGCGCTCCCAGGTCGGCAGCACGGGGTCGATGAGCACGGCCCGACCGGTTTCTTCGTTGGCGAGCAGATAGGTATACGTGCTCGAAATGGGCTCGAAGAGCTGGCGGAAGATCATCATTCACCTCCTGATGGCTCCCATTCTCGCAGAGACGAAGGCTGTCGGCGTGGTTCTGCGCCCGGGGGGTGGGCGTATGCCCTTCTACTTTAGTCCTGAATGAAGTACATTAAAACGTACGATACTATAGGTCAAACTAATGAAACCGATACGTTTCAGCCGAGATATTCGCTCGCTTTCCGAGTTTCGTGCCAATGCAGCTGCGTTTGTACAGCAAGTTAGAAAAACCCGCCGCCCCCTGGTACTGACTCAGCATGGTAAGAGTTCCGCTGTACTGCTGGATGTCGAGGAGTACGAAAGCTTGCTTGAACGAGCCGAACTTCTCGAAGACATCGCTTCGGCTGAGGCTGAACTTGAGCGCGGCGAGGGCGTTGCGCATGACAAGGCAAAAGCACAGGTCTTGGAACGGTTGCGACGTTGAAGCTGGTAAACCTACCAGATATCTGACGTTGCGCCATTCGCGGCAAGTTACCCGCCCTGAAGACATCTATTAACCGCTATCCCCCAAAAGAGCCCGCCCCCCTTGGTGAGGGGGAGGGGCGATGACATGGACGGCCTTGGTAGTGGCAAATCACCGATGCCAGGCGTCGGTCAGCCGGCGGCCATCCTGCGCCAGGGAAGCACGCGACCGGTGTACCAGGTGCACGAACTCGGCACGGTAGCCCTCGGAGTCGGTTCCCAGCGCCGAGCTTGCCAGCGACAGCACGAGATCGGGGGTGACGTTCCCGGCGTGGCCGGAGTCGCGCAGCAACATGCCCCAGGCGGCCACGCCGGCGGCAAACCGGAAGTCGGTATCGGCCTGGGCCAGCCGGCCACCCTTGTCGACGAGCGGCCGTGACAGCAGGCGGCTGTGTTCGCCGTCGGGTTCCTTGTAGCGCACTTTCAAGGTCAGCATTTCATTCGACTCCCCTCGCTCGACCCGGCGCTCGACGGCCCGACGCTGCTGGTACTTGAACGGGTCGACTTCTTCCTTTGCTTCACCCATGCCCCGGGTCACGATTTCGTACAGCACGGTTACCGCGTGCCCGGCGCCCACGTCGCCGGCGTCGACCTTGTCGTCGTTGAAATCGCGGTCGCGCAGCAGGCGGTTTTCGTAACCGATCAGGCGATACGCTTCGACGACCGCCGGGTTGAATTCCACTTGGAATTTCACATCCTTGGCCACCGTCTGCAGGGTACCCCCGAGCTGATGCACGAACACCTTGCGCGCTTCGTGAAACGAGTCGATGTAGGCGTAGTTGCCGTTGCCCTTATCGGCCAGCTGTTCAAGCAGGCTGTCCTTATAGTTCCCCATGCCGAAGCCCAGCACGGTCAGGAACACGCCCGCCTTTGCCTTCTCCTGCACCAGACGTACCAGCGCGCCCTCGGAGCTGACCCCCACATTGAAGTCGCCGTCGGTGGCGAGGATGACCCGATTGTTGCCGCCCTCGATGAGATTGTCGATGGCCGTGCGGTAGGCCAGCTCGATTCCCGCTCCACCATTGGTCGACCCACCCGCCTGCAACCGTTCCAGCGCCTGCATGATCTGTTCGTGGTTTGCGCCCGAAGTCGGCGGCAGCACCAGACCCGACGCACCGGCATACACGGCGATGGAAACCCGGTCGCGACCGTCGAGCTGATCGGTCAGCAGCTTCATGGCCTGTTTCACGAGCGGAAGTTTGTTCGGCGAATTCATGGATCCGGACACGTCAAGCAGGAACACCAGGTTACCCGGTTTACGTTGCGACCAGTCGATGGACTGTGACTGAATACCGATACGCACCAGGCGGTTGTCGGGATTCCACGGCGCCTCGGCGGCGTCGAGCACAATACCGAACGGCTCGCCGGCCTTCGGCCGGGGATATTGATAGGTGAAGTAGTTGACCATTTCCTCGATGCGCACGGCGTCGACCGGCGGCAGTTGCCCCTGGCTCAGGAAACGGCGCACATTGGCGTACGAAGCCGTGTCGACATCGGCCGAAAAGGTCGAAAGCGGACTGTCGGCCACCTTGAGAAAACGGTTTTCGGCCTGGTACCGGTAGCTCTCGGTATGGAACTCGGGCGGCGGTGCGTGATGAAACTGCGGGGTCGGCACGGGTGCGCCGGCCACTACCCCACCCGGCATCGAAAAGCGATTCGTCATGGGACCACCCACCGCCATCTCGCGAGTGATCACGGGCGCTGCCTCGGCAAGCTTGTCGGCACGATACCGCTTCTTCGGTATCGGCCGCGACGGCTCGGTTTTCACCGTGGCATCGGCCACGGATTTCGACGGCTCGGTCTTCGGCAATACGGGCCTGATCTCCTCGCGTTCTACCTGCCGGGTGTCGCGCGGTTCGCCGACGTCACGCGGCGCCGGTTCGACGTCGGGTTGCCCGACAACCGTGGGGTTCTGCCGGGGCGACGTAACATCGGGGGTACGGTGCAGGTTGCAGGCCGGAAGAAAGAGCGACGCAAGCATGACCATTGTAAGAATCGAACGCATGGCTACCTCATGAAAGGTTGGTATTCGACCATTCAACGGATGAGCGTCGGAAATCTTAGGGGCCGATGGAAATTTTTTTTGGGGGGCGGAATCAGAGCGGGTTGTGGAACGGTGGAACCTTCAGGAACCTGCACTCAAGGGCGTCAGTTTGCTTTCATAATATGAAATGAGTAGAACGCACCCTGAACCGGGGGCGGTGATAGTCACAAGACCGTCCACGGAGGGCAGTAACCGTTCGGGCTGAGCGTATCGAAGCCCGCACTGAATTCAGCAATTGTATCGGCGGTCGGCGCTTACAACCTTTCACAAGTTTCTACCTATGAAAGGCCCTCCGGGCCCACTCCCCCCGGGGAATATGCCCGCCCTGTAACCGGTGAGGGGAACACGTGCAGCAGGGTTGCACGTTGGTCGTCGGACCTCGGATCTCCAAATCGTAATTCCGGTGTCAATGTTTGTCTCATATTATGAGACAGTCCAAATTTCCTCCCGATCTCGACTGCGCACGGTCACACGGAGGCCCGATTTTTCGCACGGCAACATGGCACAGGTTCCACCCTGCGCTTCGCTCCGGGTGGAATGACAACGATGGCTGATTCACCACGGCTCGCACCTTCGGTGCTCGTTGCCGGGCCCGCACGAAGCGCATGGTAACGGCCCTCCGGGCCCACTCCCCCCGGGGAGTATGCCCGCCCTGTAACCGGTAAGGGGGACACGGTGTCAATGTTTGTCTCATATTATGAGACAAACAACACGTCGCTCCGGAAACCGCTTGGAAGGGGTTACCGCCCGGCCTCGGGAAGCTGCTCGACCAACGACTTCACCAGGGCCTCGAGGGCATCGGGCGAGCAGGTTGAAACCGTGCGGCTCTGTGTCCGATCGCCGCTGCGCACGGTCACGCGGCAGCCGTCTTCGACCTTTTCGATGCGGCCTTCGAGCTCGGCGTTGACCCGTACCCGTACTTCAGAGTGGAAGATCGTAAGGCCGCCGGCCTCCTCCTCCGCCGGTGCGGGAGCGGCGGGCGCCGGGTCTGCGGTCGGGGCGGAAGCCCCAGCTGCGGTAGGGGACGACTTGTCGGCTTCCACAGAAGGGGTCGAAGTTTTCGGCAGGGCCGCTGCGGCCATTCTCGAAAGCCGCTCTGCCCAGTCGCCTTCGGCCAGGTCGCCGGGCACGGTCATGCGTACGCGCACGCCGTCGGTCAGCGTTTCGACCGAGTGTGTCGGCGTGGGCGCCGGAGCGGCAGCCGGTTCGGAGGGGGCCTGCAGGGCGATATCGGCCTCCAGGTCGAGTCCTGCTTCGTTGGAAACCACGGGGGCAGGCGCACGTTTCTTGGCGACCATCGGCTTTTCGGCCGAAAGGACCTGACGAGCAGCAGACCGTTCGCGTGGTGCGGCCTTGGTTTCCGGCGCCGCCACTTGCTCTTCCAGCGCCGTCGGTGGCGGCGAACCGGCCGCGAATCTTTCCAGCCGGTCCTCGGATTTAAACGGGGCGCCGGACTTCGCCGGTTGCCGATTGGGTGCGCCGCTCGAACGTGGCGCGGCTTCGGGCTCCGGTTCGGCTGCAGGCGTGGACGGGGGCAGAGCCTCGTCGAGTACGGCAACCTCTTGTTCCACCCGTATTTTCGGCGCCGATGCCGCCTGGGGCTTCGCTTCGAGCAAGTCGAATGCTTCGCGGTTGACCGGGGCCGTCGGCAGGCCCGTCTGGCTGACCACGACGAGCACGAGGGCCGTGGCGGCGATGGGTCCCCACACGAGGGGACGGAACCAGCCCGAGCGTTCACTCTCGCCTTGCGCCTTGCCCAACTCGACGTAGATGCGCGCACGTCGCCCGGATGAAAGGCGCAGGTCGGGTTCGGGCTGCAGCTCCTTCCCCAGATAGGAGGCGGTCTGCCGCAATCGGCGCATCTCGGCGGCCAGGTCGGCGTCATCACGGATGGCGGCTTCGACGCGGGCTCGCTCTTCGTCGTCCAGCTCGCCCAGTACGTATGCGGTCAGCAATTCTTCGGAAAAATCCTTCATACCGGAACTCCGTCGAGGTACTCGCCGCAATGCTCTTCGTGCTCGACGCGCAGGCGCTTCAGGCTCTCGTGCAGAAGAACGCCCACATGGTTGCGCGTCTTTTCGATTTGCGCGCTGATTTCGTCATAGCTCAACTCGTCGATGAAGCGCAGCTCGACCACCCGGCGCTGCAGTTCGGTAAGCGCGGCCAGCGCCTTCATCAGGCAATCGAGGTCGTCGGCGGTCATCAACTGCTTCACGGCCGAGGGCGCGGTTTCGCTCAGGGGAACGTCGGCAACCGACTGGGCGCGCACGACCGCGGCCCGGCGTCCGTCGAGAAATTCATTGGCGATAACGGTGTACAGCCACTGGGGAAGCTGAGCGTCGCCGACCTGGGGATTTTTGATCAGCTTCAGGAAGGCCGACTGCACCAGGTCTTCGGCGGTCTCGCGGTCGCCCGTTTTCCGCATGGCGTAGCGCAGCAGCATGGACTCGTACCGGTCGACGACGCCGCGAACCCACTTCGCGTCGTGCGTTTTCTTCGTTTTCCGGAAGCCGAGCATGCAGGAATTCTATCGGACTGTTAGCCGGGATGCACGGCCGGATGGGGTGATATGTGATTGGTGATTGGTGATTGGTGATTGGTGATTGGTGATTGGTGATTGGTGATTGGTGATAGGTGATAGGTGAGAGGTGAGAGGTAACGTTTGCAAGGAGGCAGGGTTGTGGCCTGTGACCTGTGGCCGGAAGAGTCTGTCCCGGGTTCGACGAGGGATGCTGCACGGAATGCCGGGTCCACACGCAGAGAAATGAGCATTCTTGCTACTTGCCTTTCAAATCGTTGTGACCAGCTTTATCCTGTGGGCTATGCTGTAGCTCGATATCGGGATTTACCTGTAGCCCGTGGGTACGTCATGAACGATCTGTTCGAATTCGGCCGCCACATGCTCGACAAGCAACCGTTCAGTACCTTGTTGGGCACGGAACTCGAGGTATTCGAACCCGGCCGGGCCGTGCTTTCCCTGGTTATTCGCGACGAGTTGAAGCAGCAACACGGCTTCGTGCACGGCGGGGTCGTGAGCTACCTGGACGACAACGCGCTTACCTATGCAGGCGGCTCGGTTCTCGGCGACTCGGTTACTTCGGAGTACAAGATCAATTATCTGCGGCCGGCCATCGGCGACAAACTGATTGCCCGCGCCACGGTCATTTCCTCGGGAAAACGGCAGGCGGTTTGCCAATGCGAGGTCATCGCCGTGAACGACGGCGATGAGCGCACGGTTGCCTTTGCCCAGGGCACGATCAATAAAGTCGAGGGATGACGCGGGTCATCGTGAACCAACAGGAGCCGGTTAATCTGCGCAATTCCTCGACGCTTGCTCTTGCAGGCCCGAGCCCCGCTGTGCCACGATGCGGGCAGCCATGACAGCAAATAATGACATGGATTCATTGGCCGAAGACGAAACCGCCGTACTGCACGAGGCGCTCGACGACGAATACCGTGCCTGGGCAACCTATAATCAGGTTATCGCCGACTTCGGCGAGGTGCGACCATTCATCAATATTCGTGAGGCCGAAGCGCGGCATATCGAGGCCCTCGTAAGGCTCTTCGAACGGTACGGTATTTCCGTTCCCGAGAACCCCTGGCCGGGTAAGGTCGAGAGTTACCCCGATCTGGAAACGGCCTGCCGGGCCGGTGTCGAGGCCGAAATCGCCAATGCCGGCATGTACGACCGCCTGCTCGAGCAGACACAGCGGGAAGACATACGTATGGTGCTTCGGAATCTTCAGGAAGCTTCACAGGAGCGGCACCTGCCTGCCTTCCGGCGATGTCTTGAAAACCGCGGTCAAGGCGGGGGCGGTATGGGGCGACAGCAAAGACGTCGGGGGCGGCACTGAGCCCCCTGTCGTGAAGCGATGGAGAAACGAAAACAAATTCTCGGACTCATCGGTTGGCTGCTGGTAACCTTTGCCGCCGCGGCTGTCGGCGGTGTTGCCTCGTCGGGTGCCGGCGAGTTCTACCGACAGCTCGACCGACCACCTTGGGCGCCGCCGGCGTGGTTGTTCGGCCCGGTGTGGTCCGTGCTGTACCTGCTCATCGGCCTGGCCGCTTGGCTCGTATGGCGAGGGCGGGGTTTCGCCGGGGCCCGTTGGGCACTCGTGCTTTTTCTCGTACAGTTGGCGGCCAACGCCTTGTGGACGTGGCTCTTCTTCGTCTGGCAGAGCGGCACGTGGGCCTACTCCGAGATTCTGCTGCTCTGGGGCCTTATCGCAGCCACGCTGGCCCTGTTCTGGCGTGTCAGCCGTGTAGCGGGCGTTCTGCTGTTGCCCTACCTGGCGTGGGTTACCTTTGCCGCCTTTCTCACTTGGGCTGTGTGGCAGCGAAACCCGCAGGTTCTGGGGTAAACCGCTTCCTCATCCATGGCTCTACAACATTGAGCGTCAGGCCTTCGCGCCGGAATGTGGTACGCTTACCGAACGACCGGCACGGGTTGTGTCCGGCATCGAGAAGAGGAGGTTGGTCGTGGCTCCGATTGAAGCTGCTTCCTTCGGCGAAGCCGAAATTACCGTTCCCGACAGCAACGACCCCGTTGCCCGGCAAGTCAGCTGGGCGCCCCTCAAACGTGGGGGCGCCAGCTTCAAGACCCATCGCCTGCAGTTTTCCGAGTACCTTCTGACCGTCGAGCGTACCGGGGGCTTTGTGGTCTTTGCCCTCATCTTCGTCGTGCCCGGCATGATTGCGCTTCTGTTCGGCGCGCCCTACTTGTTGCTTGTGCAGAAGCAGTACCTCCCGGCCATCTTCATGATCGTGTGGGGGGCCATCTTCGGAGGTGTGGGCCTGCTGCTGCTCAAGGGCGGCAAGAGACTTACATTCGACCGTTCGACGGGTAGCTGGTACCGGGGCAAGCAACCCGACCCCATGTCGATGTCGGCGCCCGACCGGGAGAAGCACGGCCGGTTCGAAGATATTCACGCCCTGCAGCTGCTGCGGGAAACCGTGCGCTCCAGCTCGAGCAACGGCGGGTCGAGCACCTACGACAGTTACGAACTGAACCTTGTCTTCCGTGACGGCGAGCGACTCAACGTCATGGATCACGGCAACCGCGAAAGTCTCGAAGAATCGGCCCGACAGCTGGGCGCGTTTCTCAACGTGCCTGTTTGGAAGGAGGCCTAGAGCATGGAGACGTTTCTCGCATCGACCGAGATTATCGACTGGCAACACCCCGACGTGCTGGCAAGGGCCCGGGTGTTGGCCGAGGGCGCCGCTTCCCCTCTTGAGGCAGCCAGGCGTTGCTTCGAATGGGTGCGCGACGAGATTCAGCATTCATGGGACTTTCAGCTCGAAGCGGTTACCTGCACGGCGTCCGAGGTGCTGCGGGTCGGAAGCGGCTATTGCTACGCCAAGAGCCACCTGCTGGCGGCGCTGTTGCGGGCGAACGGCATTCCGGCCGCGCTGTGCTATCAACGACTCAGCCGCGACGATAACGGCGCCCCCTACTGCCTCCATGGGTTGAACGCAGTATACCTGCCCGATTTCGGCTGGTACCGCATCGACGCGCGGGGCAATCGCGAGGGCGTCGACGCCCGGTTCAGTCCGCCCGTAGAGAGGCTGGCCTATCCGACGAATCTGCCCGGCGAGTACGACCTGCCGAACCGGTACGCCGAGCCCCTTCCGGTCGTGATCGATACCCTGCGGCGCTGGGCGACCGTTCGCGAAGTCTGGGAGAACCTGCCCGATTTCGAGCCGGAATCGTCACGTCCGACTGGATGATGTTGTCGGCGTTGGCGCGCCGGCGTTCTGCCTGACAGCCCACACGCATGAATGAGATGGATCACACGACGAAACGGCCGGGACGCGAACCGAGCATTCGCCGGGCCGCCGCCGAAGACTTCGACCGCCTTGTCGACATCTGGCTCGAAGCGTCGGTATCGGCGCACGACTTCATTCCGCGCGAGCGCTGGGCCGCCCACACCGACGACATGAAAAACGTTTACCTGCCGGCTTCGGAAACGTGGCTCTGCCGGGTGGGCGAACGCATTGTTGGTTTCGTGTCGCTTGTGGGCGACCGTATCGAGGCTCTGTTCGTCGACCCGTTGGAACAGGGTCGGGGTTATGGCGGAATGCTGCTGCGCTTTGCCCAGGAACGCCACCCGCGGCTTTCGCTGTCGGTCTTTTCGCAGAACCGGCGAGCGGTGAAGTTCTACGAGGCGGCCGGTTTTGCTATGGTGGAAGAACGAATCGAAGAACGTACCGGCCAACCCGAGCTCGAGATGGTGTGGTCGAATACCGCTATCGAAGCTATCGACGCCGACGATCGATAACCGGACCGGAGGGCTCCATGGAATTTCATCGCGGAAGGCTGCTGGATCACGTTCACCTCGTCGTCGCCGACCTGACGAAAAGCCGCACGTTTTACGAGGCTGTGTTGGCGGCCGTCGGTCGGTCGATCACCTTCGAGGGCGAGGGATTCTTCTCGGCCGACGAGCTTTTCGTCAGTACGTGGGGAAGCGGAGCCTCGCACATACACCTTGCCTTTCAGGCCGACGGCCCCGAAGTCGTGCAGCGGTTTCACGCGGCCGGTCTTGCCGCCGGCGGACGCGACAACGGCGCCCCGGGCGAGCGCCCTTACCACCCGGGTTATTACGCTGCCTACCTGCTCGACCCCGACGGCAACAACATCGAAGCGGTTTTTCACGGCCCGTCGACGCGTTCGGCTGCGTCGGTGGTCGTGCGTCCGTAATAAATCGAAGGCAGCGTTTCGGACTCTTCACCGAGTGGAAGTAAAGCCTAACGGAGAGTTTCCCGCAAGCGTTGTCATACCGAGGCGATTTCTACTCCCAGGCCGTCAAGCCGCGAGCCAGGCTCGCACCACTTCGAACACTTCGGGATGCCCGAGCATTTCCATATGCCCCATGCCGTAACCGATCCACTGGTTCTGCGGCGGAAAGGCGAGCACGCGTTCGGGCTCTTTGTGGCGGCCCAGCGCACTGTCGACCGGTACCATGCCGTCGCCGATGATACGGTCGTGCAGCGCCGATGCGCGGGAGCCGAGGCAGGCCGCCACGGCGAAATGTTCGATGCCTTCGGCGAGAGGAACCGCCGTGTGGGCCGGTGGCCCGTGCGCAAACCGGTCGCCGTTTTCCCAGTCGCAGTCGAGAATGTAGCCGTGGCGCAGGTCGGTTACGCCGGCGCTGCGCAGGCGCCCAAGCTTGGCGAGCGGCGTCGTGTAGGGGGTAGCGCCAAGCAGCTGGTGAAAAATGTTTCCGGCGCGCTCGAGGGGGGCGCCATGGTGGGGCGAGCCCAGGTAAACGATCTTGCGTACGCGGTCGAGCCAGGTGTGTCCGGCCTCGCGTCCGTAGTAAACGGCGCTGCGGGTCACGAGCCCGCCCATGCTGTGGCCGATGACGGTCAGTTCTTCGACCTCGACCGGCCATTCGGCCAGCAGGCGCTCGAGTTGGTCGGCAAGTTCGCGGCCGTTGGTCGAGATGTGTCGACCCGAGTTGTAGAGCAGGTGCAGAGGCGTATACCCCGACTCGCGAACGAGATTCTCGGCCAGGTTCACATTGTTGACCGTGAACAGCAGGTCATTGGCGCATGACCCATGTATGATCAGCCCCACTCTCGGCAGAGCGTCGGGTATGCTCTGCGCCAACGCCTCGCGCTTGATCTCCAGGCGTTTGCCTCCCTGCCTGAACTGCATGGGAATGGCAAGCGGCGAACCTTTTTCGTCGAGGTAGTCGCCGATAACGCCGTTGAGGGCCGCAAGAATGAGTTCGTGCGTACGCGACGGTTCACGCTCGATCAACGTGGGCTCGAGCCGGGCGAGACTTTCATCGAGCCCCGCAGCCAGGACCTTCGTCGAAACGCGAATAGCCTGGTAAACCAATCCGGTCAAGCCGTTGGTCTTCTCCCGCGTTTTGCCCTGTTGCCACGGCGCCTGCGCAATGGTCGCGTGCATGCTTTCGACCACGTCGGTCAGATTGGCGAGCGCGTCGAAGGTCAGCTCGGAATACCCGCGCAATCTACCTTTTCGTGGTACTACCGGATCAGTCATGCCACATCATAGCACGCAGAACGTGCTGCACGGTTGTCGATTGGAAGCGACGGCGAGCGGTGGCGGCCTGAAGGCCAGAAGGTCTGTAGGTCTGAAGGTCTGAAAGTCTGCAGGTCAAGCCACCTGTCGACCGGCATACCGTGCCTCACGGCAACCGTGGACCGTGCTCGGTTTTCCGATCATACTGCTTCTCTTTTTCGCGGAATTCGGCGAGAATGCGGTGGCCGAGGGCGTCGGCTTGTTCCTCGAGTACATGGCAGCCGTACACGGCCGGAAGGGCGGCGATTTCACGATCGATGCGGTGGGCCGCCTGCCTGCTCAGTTCCACATGCTCGTCTTCATGGGCGCGCAGGGCGTCGAGGTAGGTGTCGAATCGACGGCGTTGAGCTTCGCTTCCACCCGAAAGTGCGGGCAGCTGCACCGTGACCCGCAGGTCGGTAGTGACTTCGGTAATGCGGCAGGCGCCGTTGGGGGCGCGAAACCAGCGGTAGTTCCACCTGATGTTCCAGTTCGTGTAGCCGTGGAAGCGGCGCCCTTCGTGACGGATGGGCGTGGCGGCGATGAGTATCTGGCGCAGCGTGCGTTCGGGGGTTGCCGTCGCGGTGTAGGTTACCGTGTCGACCTTTTCGATCACGTCGGCGGCCGCTTGGGAAAAGGGAAGCAGTGCGAGAATGACAAGAAGCAGAATCGGCAAGGAAACCTCGGGTGCGCCTGCTTCTACTCTAGCTGCAACGGTATGTCCGTTGCAATCGGTCGCCCCGCGGAAATGAAAAAGCGGGAAACACTTGCGTGCCTCCCGCCTTCGAGACGGAGAAAGACCGCTGCTCAACCGACCTGGGGAAGGCGGGTGAGCGAGTCCTTGACGGCGTCGGCCGGGTATTCGTAGTCTTCGAGCTTGCCCTGGCGATAAGCCTCGTAGGCGCTCAGATCGAAGTGGCCGTGGCCCGAGAGGTTGAAGATGATGGTCTTCGACTCGCCGCTTTCCGTACAGGCCAACGCTTCCTGCATGGTGGCCAGAACGGCGTGCGCCGATTCGGGCGCGGGCAGTATGCCTTCGGCGCGGGTAAAGCTTTCGGCGGCCTGGAAAATGCCGGTCTGCGTGACGGCGCGGGCTTCGATCTTGCCGGCCGCGTGCAGAGCGCTGATCTGGGCGTTCATACCGTGGTAACGCAGGCCGCCGGCGTGAATGGGGGCCGGCAGGAAGTCGTGACCCAGGGTGTACATCTTCATGAGCGGGGTCATCTGCGCGGTATCGCCGAAGTCGTAGGCGTACACGCCGCGCGTCAGGCTGGGCGCCGCCGCGGGTTCGGCCGCGATAACGCGCGTTTTCTTGCCGTTGACGAAGTTCTCACGCAGGAAGGGGAAAGCGAACCCGGCCAGATTGCTGCCGCCGCCCGCGCAACCGATGACGATGTCGGGCCAGTCGGCGCCGGCGAGTTCGAGCTGCTTGATGACTTCCTGGCCCACCACGGTCTGGTGCAGGGTCACGTGGTTGAGCACGCTGCCGAGGGCGTAGTGCGTATCGTCACGCTGTACCGCGGCTTCGACCGCTTCACTGATAGCGATGCCCAGGCTGCCGGTGCTCTCGGGGGTTTCCTTGAGAATGTTGCGACCGGCTTCGGTCAGGTTCGAGGGGCTCGCGATAACCTCGGCGCCCCAGACCTCCATCAGCGCCCGGCGATAGGGCTTCTGCTGATAGCTGACCTTGACCATGTAAATCTGGCACTCGAGGCCGAACTTCTGGCAGGCAAAGCTGAGCGAGCTGCCCCACTGACCGGCGCCGGTTTCGGTGGTCAGGCGCTTGATGCCTTCCTTCGCATTGTAATATGCCTGGGGAATGGCGCTGTTCGGCTTGTGGCTGCCGGCGTAGCTCACGCCTTCGTACTTATAGTAAATCTTGGCGGGCGTACCCAGCGCCTTTTCCCACGCATGGGCGCGGAACAGGGGCGACGGACGCCACAGGCGGTACACTTCCTGCACTTCCTCGGGAATCTCGATGTAGCGCTCGGTGCTCACTTCCTGCTTGATGAGCTCTTCGGCAAAGAGGGGGGCCAGATCCTGGGGACCCACAGGCTCGCCCGTGGCCGGATTCAGCACGGCCGGAAGGTCGACGCCGGCGGCCGGCAGGTCGGCGTTGATGTTGTACCAGTGGGTGGGGGCGTCCTGTTCGGACAGAATGATCTTGGTCGGATCGGCCATGAAACAACTCCATTCGGGAAGAGTCAAGAAGGGAACCGCAATCTGAAAAGTGTATCGTTCCCGCGAGGCTAAAGCAATTCCCTATACCCCGGGTGGGGATTCATCCGGAGCCGACCACCGCCGTGTACGGTAGCGGTGTTGCCGCGAGCGGAAAACGAGCATCCGGCTCGGGCATCGGATTCGGACATTCCGCCGCGGCAGGCGGCGGCTCAGATCCACGTGGCTTCGGGCGGCGCCATACGCTCGAGTCGCGGACGCCAGGCGCCGATGATCGAGCCCGAAAGCAGCAGGCCGACCAGCTCCTTGCCCGTGTCTAAAACCGTAACGCCCACGGAAAGGCCCGAGAAGGTGTTGTGGGTCATGGCGTAGGGAAGAATTACGGCGGCCCACAGCACCGCGGCCCATTGCATGCCCGTAACAGCATTGCGATAGTCGGAACGGTTGATCAGAAAGGCCAACACCCAACACTGCAGAAACGCGGCCGCGAGGGGAAGAAGATAGATGGCGGGCGAGGGCTGTCCGATATCTTCAAGGCTCTTTCCCAGAAACCCCAACCAGGCATCGGAGAAAAGAGCGGGCGAATACCAGAGAGCGCCGAGCGCCATCTGCAACACGACACAGAGGCTGATGGCGGCATAATTCGTCCGGGGCCTACGCATGCGGAAACTCCTTGTTCTGCCGGCTTTCCGGGCGCTTTGCCTGAAGACGGCCGACTGCTATTTATACCCCGGAAAGCTACGACGAAACAAGCCGCGATGAGACGGGGGCCGCTCAGATACCGGTCGGGGCCTGTGATCTGCATGCCCGGTTCCTGATAAAGTAATGGGTTAGTGCAAGCCAACCCTTTCATGAGGTGCGCATGACACCCGGATTTTCGACGGTCATACGCCTGCCGCGCGCGGGCGCACGGCTTACCCCGTTCCTGTTTCTGTTGTTTCTGGCTTTCGGCGCCTGCCAGCGCGAGCAGCCGGTCGAAATGAAGGGTTCGCGGTTGGCGCGTCCTCTGGCCAAGCCCGACGTAGTGCTTACCGACACGGCCGGCAAAGCCTTCGATTTCCGCAAGGAAACCGAGGGCAAGCTGACGCTGCTCTTCTTCGGGTTCACCAACTGCCCCGACATCTGCCCGGTGCATCTGGCCAACGTGGCCGACGTGGTCGACGACCTTTCGTTCGAACAGCAAAGCAACACCCGGGTGGTATTCGTTACCGTCGACCCGCAGCGCGATACGCCCGCCCACATGCGTAAGTGGCTCGACAACTTCGATGCGCGTTTCATCGGCCTGTACGGCGACGACGAAACCGTCAACCGTTTTCAGGACGAGCTGCTGCTCGCGCGCGCCGTGACCATTCCCACCGAAGGCGGCGGCTACACCGTCGGTCACGCCTCGCAGATGATCGCCTTCAGCCCCGACGGACTCGCCCGCTACGTCTACCCCTTCGGCACCCGACAGAGCGACTGGGCGCACGACCTGCCGCGGCTTTTCGCCAACGGCAAGCTCGATGCAGGCGGCCATACGGGCAACGGAAAGCTCGGCAACGTCAAGGTGGTTCGCAAGGAGCCGATTCGTATTGAAAAAGTGAAGATGCCGGCGCCGGCGCCCGGAAGCCCGGGCGTCATGTACGCCACCATCATCAACGAGAAGGAAGACGACGCCCTGCTGGCCGTCGAAACGCCGGTGGCCGGCCGTGTCGAGTTGCACACGGTCGAGAAAACCCCCGAGGGTCACAGCCTGATGAAGCAGGTCAAGAACATTCCGGTGCCCGCCCGGCGCCTGACCAGCCTGAAGCCCGGTGGTTATCACGTGATGCTCATGGAGCGCACCGCCGACTATGCCCAGGGCCAGACCGTGCCGGCGACGTTCGTCTTCGAGAAGGCCGGCCGCATTGCCGTGCAGGCCGATGTCATTTCCTACGGTGAAGTCGAACACGGCGCGTCCGACGGCGCCGACAAGGCCCACAAGCACTGACGGGGAAAGGGGAAGGGAAGCGTGAAGGAAATTCAGTGGTGGTGCGCAGCCCAGGGCATTCCCTGGACGTGGAGCTGGCAACCCTATCCGGGGGTGTGGCTGGCGGCCCTGGCGCTGTTTACGGCGTACACGGTCATTCTGCGACGTTCGCCTTACGCGCGGGAACGGCGTAACCTGGTCATTGCCGGGTACATCGGCGTGTTCATCGTGTGGCTGTCGCTCGACTGGCCCATCGGACCGCTGGGCGTCGGCTATCTGGCTTTCGCCCACTCACTGAAGTTCCTGCTCATTTCCTTCGTGGCCACGCCGCTCATGTGGCTGCCGTTTTCACCCAAGCGAAGCGACCCCGCGACCTGGGGGGGACAGGGCGCCACAAGCGCGCTGCTGGCGGGCGTCTTCTTCAACGTGGTGCTGATACTCTCGCACACGCCGCTGGTGGTCGACGGACTGGCCGAAAGCCAGCTCTGGTCGTTCGTGCTCGATTCTCTCTGGCTCGTGGCGGGGGTGTTGTTCTGGCGACCCATCGTGGGGCGAAACGGACTACCCCAATCGATGGTGAAGGTGCTCTACATCTTCCTCGGTACGCTCAGCCATACCGGCCTGGGAATGTTCTTTCTGCTGAGCCGATACCCGCACTACCGGGTGTTCGAGCTGGCTCCCCGGGTCGAGCATCTGTCGGCGCGGGTCGATCAGGCGCTGGCCGGCGCTCTCATGCTGCTCGCCGGTACCCCGATCGTCTTCCTGATTCTGGGCATCGTATTTTCGCAGGTGGCCCGTGCCGAGCAGGCGCCCGGCGTTACCGTACGCTGAGCACGGGCAGGCGGCGAGAAGACCGGGGGCTGGGAAATCCGCCTCTTCGGGGAAGAGGGATGCAGGCTTCAGTTCAGCATTTCCCGTGCGGGCGCACCCGCCAGCGGCCTGCGTCCGCTGAATCCGTCTTCGGTACCGTGCCACCAGCGAATTTCCTTTTCGCCGTACTGCCAGCACAGGTAGGCCACCTGATCGCCGTTCAACCACGGAAAGTCGACCAGGCCCAGCTCGACGCCCTTGAACTCGGCGCCCGTTTCCTGAATGGCCTTCACGCAGTGTTCGATGTCGGCGAACAGCGTTCGCACTTCGGGATGGTCCTGCAGGCGGCGCTCGATTTCCTGCGGTGCGAGCCCTTTGCCGAGCCCTTCGAGAATCTCGCTCACGCGCAGGTAGCTGCGTTGCATGCGGGCCAGCAGCGGCTCGAGACGGGGAATGAGTGCGTTGGCTTCTTCAAGACTGAAGAGTTTGCGGTGTTCAGCCATGCCACATCTTAGTCGATGAGGGGGGAAGGGCGTCAAGGGGAAAAGGGCGGGCCGGTCAGCCGGACTTCGGCTGATCGGGAGAGCGAGAGCGTCGGCGAAGGGGCGATACGTGCAGCTGGAACGGAAGATGCGATCGGCGGCCTTTCAGGCGGAAGGGTTGCCTGCTTTGCCCCATGCAACTGCTCGGTAACCTAAAGCTCGGCCCGCACGCCGAGAAGCGGGAGCGGAAAGGGCACGGTGCTTACCCAGTCGCGGTGACGCTGGTCTTCCGAGTCGCCGAAGGTGCGCCATTCGTTCATCGCCGCCTTTTCCGAGGCATACACATTGAGCAATTCGACGTACGCCCGCAGTGTCCACGTGGGGTAGGGATGGGCGTACTCGGCCCGCAGATCGAGGCGGTGTTGCGGCAACAGGCGCGCCGAATTACGCTCGCCCAGTTCGGTCCAGCTCAGGGGTAGATCGTTTACCACCGCGTACATCGTTTCCGAAGGCGTGTAGGGATTACCGCTGCCGTATCGCCAACGTCCGCCCATCTCCCACCTCCGGCTCACCTTCCACCCCAGCACCAGGTTGGCGACATGGCGCTGATCGACGTCGGCCGGCGCCCACGTGCCGGTATCGGGGTACAGACGATCGGAGTGTGCCCAGGTATACGATGCCCAGCCGAACAGTTTGCCCGTATCGCGAAAACGATAGATCGTTTCGATGCCGTAACTCAGCCCGCGCAGCGAATTCGCAAGGCCGGCGCCGGCAGGATCGAGAAAGAGCAGGCCGTCCATCGACTTCCGGTACACCTGCATGTCGAGGCTGCCCCACCGGCCCAGATCGATTTCGGCGCCGGTAGAAGCATGCAGCGATCGCAGCGGCTGCAGATCGGCGTTGCGTTCCAGCTGCCGCACGTCGGGAAAGTCGGAGTAGCGCCCCACCCCCGCCTTCAAGGTGAGGGCGTCGGTAACCTGATAGCGTGCCAGCAACCGCGGATCGACCGTGGTGTAGGTGCGCTTCTGCCGGTGAACATCGGCCCGCAGGCCCGGTGTCACGGTAAAGCCGGCGAAGGTGAGCACGGTCTGCGCGTAGGCTGCGTGCTGCCAGGTCGGAATCCTTGCCTGGTTGCCGGGCACCCGGGGGTCGCTTGTAACTTCGGTTACACCGTAGGCGCCCAGCCAGCCCTCGAAAGGTTCCATCGGATAGTTTTCATGCACGGCGGTCGAGTCGTGTCGCACAGACAGGCCGGTTTGCAGCAGCACGCCATCGGCCAACCGCCATTCGGCATCGTCGTACACGGCCACGGCATGGTTCTGACGAACCTTGACGGGGCCGTTGTCGATACGCTCGCCCCAGATGTGTGAGTACGACAGCTGAAGCTCGTTTCGCAGGCCGCCCGATACCGTGGCGACACCGCCCTTCACGATGTTGAACCCGTCGGTGGCGTAGACCTGGCCGACCTCGTTTCTTCCTTCGCGGTCGCTGCTGCCGAACAGGGCGAAGCTTACGGTCGAACGGTCGGTGATACCAACATCGGTACGGGCCTGATAATCGAAGGAGCTGGGCATCTTGATGGTATCGGCGGCCTCGGCGCCGTCGAGCGCATAGGCTATCGGATACAAGGCACGCTCGACATAGGTGATACGCCCCGCAAGCCAGCCGCTCGAGTCGGGTGCATACGGACCTTCAAAAATTCCCTCGGAAAGAAAAATATTCACGTCTGCCGTGCCCTTCAGCCGCTGATTTCCGGCAGGGCGTGTACGCGCCGCGAGTATGCCGCCAGTTGCGCGCCCGAAACGGGCGTCGAAATTACCCGGGAAATACACCAGTTCCTGCAGGGTATCGGTGTTGAGCACCGAACGAATGCCGCCGTAGTGGTACAGCATGGGAACCGGTACCCGATCGATTTCTAGATGGTTGGCGAACGGGTCGGAACCGCGGAAGGAAAGCCGCGAACGATTGAATGAAGGTACGACGACACCAGGCAGGGTCATGACCGAAAAAACCGGATCATTGTTCGAACCCGGAATCCGTCGTATGACTTCGGGACTCAGCGGGCGCCGGGCGATATCCTTGGTCAAGGCCTCGGTCTCGACCAGTACCGCAAGCGCGCCCTCGAAACGGGGTTCGAGGCGGAAGTCGACCGCTACCTCTTCGTCTGCACGGAATTCGATTTCTGCCGTAAAATCTTCGTAGTCGTACGCCAGAATACGTACGACATTAACGACC
>JAWLBW010000048.1:16611-20326 GCA_041687475.1 bacterium | reverse complement strand
CGTCCGCGGCGCCGCGGCCGGGGGAGTCGAGGTTGCGGGGCCGCTTCTCGCCCTGCTGGGCGACGACGCGGTTGAAGATGCCGTGAGCGACACGCTCGTTTCCTTCGGTGAAGCCGTGGTCGACACCTTACGCGAGGCGGCCGAACGGGCCGAGCCCATGCTGCGTATTCGTATTGCCCGCGTAGCCGGACGTATCGGCACCGGAAAAGCCGGCGAGTTGCTCGTCATGATGTCCGATGATCCGGTAAGCGAAGTGGCCCAGGTGGCCCGGAAGGCGCGCGGCGTGCAGGGAGCCGATTGATGTTTTATTATCCCACTGTTCGTGACTTGCCTCTCAGCGAGGAAGAGTTCCGGCTTCTGCGCGATTTTGTTCGCAAGCAGTTCGGCCTGTTCTACGACGACAATAAGGCGGCGCTTCTGAAGAACCGCCTGCTGCCGCGCGTAACCGCGCTCGGTCTTGCCAGTTTCGACGAGTATTATCACTACCTTCGCTTTAATCCGGCCCGCGACGAAGAACTGCTGCGCATGGTCAGCCACCTGACCAACAACGAAACGTACTTCTTCCGCGAACCCAAGCAGCTCGAGGTTTTTGCCTCGAAACTGCTGCCGGCGGTTGCCGAGCGTCGCAAGGGCGTCGTGCGTGTACTCAGTGCCGCCTGTTCGACCGGCGAGGAACCGTATACCCTCTCCATTCTCGCCCAGGAAAAGCTGGGGCTGCTTCCACGCGTGCGTCTGGAAATCGTAGCCATCGACGTCGACGAGAAGGTGCTCGACAAGGCGCGCGAGGGGCAATATGCCAAGAACAGTTTCCGGGCTACCGACCCCCTCATGGTGCATCGCTACTTTCACAGTCGCGGCGAGGGCAAGGTCGTACGCGACAGCGTCAAGGGGCCGGTGCGTTTCCAGTGGGCCAACCTCGTCGATGAGTCGACCTTCGGTTCGCTGGGTACCTTTGACTTCATCTTCTGTCGAAACGTGCTCATTTACTTTCAGGACGATACCATACGCCGCGTCATTGAGAGCCTTTCACACCACCTGGCCGACGACGGCTACTTGATGTTGGGGCATTCCGAATCGCTGCTGCGCATTACCGACTCATTCGAGGCCGAAAGACATCCGGGCGCCATTGTTTATCGGAAGGTCCTTCTGTGAGCTCGATTCGCGTTCTCATCGTCGATGACTCGGCCTTCATACGCAAGGCCCTGCAGCGCATGCTTCTTGCCGATCCCTCCATTGAAGTGGTGGGCGTGGCGCGCGACGGCGCCGAAGGTGTACGTCTTGCCGCCGAGCTTCACCCCGACGTCGTCACCCTCGACGTCAAGATGCCGGTCATGGACGGCCTCGAAGCGTTGCGCCGCATACTTGCCGACCGTCCCACGCCGGTGCTCATGTTGTCGTCCTTTACCGGTGAAGGCGCCGAAACCACTCTGCAGGCCCTTGAACTGGGGGCGCTTGATTTTCTCGATAAGTCGAGCGTCAAGTCGTCCATGGACTTCGTCAACATAGGGCCTGCCCTGATTACGAAGATCAAGGCGTTGGCCGGTATCGGTGGCGAAAAGATTCAGCACGTGGCGGCCGAGCGCGCTGCGGTGCGGCCGTCGCCGCAGGCGGCTGCGGTGGTGTCGCCGTCACCCGACGAATTGCCCTACGACCTTGTTTGCGTCGGCGCGTCGACAGGCGGACCTTCGATGCTGCAATCGCTGCTCACGCAGATTCCGGCCAACTATCCGTTTCCCATCGCCATTGTTCAACACATGCCGCCCGGCTTTACGCGGCCGCTTGCCGAGCGTCTCGACAGCATTACCGCCGTCAAGGTGGTCGAAGCCGCCGACGGCGAACCGCTGGTGCCCGGCAAGGTCGTCATTGCGCCCGCGGGTCTTCACATGGTCGTCGGTCGCCGCGAAGGACGCCTTGTGGCCCGCCTGACCCGCTTTCCCGAATCGAGCCTGCACAGGCCGAGCGTCGACGAGTTGTTTCTCAGTGCCGCGCGCACCACGCGGGCGCGTACGGTGGGCGTGATTCTGACGGGCATGGGAAAGGACGGCGCGCAGGGCATGGTCAAGCTTCGCGAGACCGGTGCCTTCACGATTGCCCAGGACGAACGCACCAGCGTGGTCTGGGGCATGCCGCGCACGGCGGTTGAAATGGGTGGGGCGCGCGTGGTGCTGGGCGCTTCGGAAATTGCCCCCCGACTCATCGAACTGGCCGCCATGCGAACGGCCTGATCGGGGGCCCACGTCCATTGCGCCCCATTGTGCGCGCAAGTATTCTGATAGTCTACGCCCCGATCTCGCAGACGTTCGTCGCGTCCGAAGCACAAAACCATGAGCGACCCCCAGGCCGAAGATACCACGCCCCGGTTCGACGACGCCCTTCTGGATAAGGTGGCCCAACTGCCGCCCGAGCCCGGCGTCTATCTGTTCAAGAACGCGCATGACGCCGTCATTTACGTCGGCAAGGCGAAAAGTCTGCGCGCACGCGTACGCAGCTATTTCCAGGCGCTCGATCCGGCGCAGTTCAAGACGGCCTTCCTGGTGCGTCGAATCGCCGATCTCGACTACATCGTTACCCGGAACGAAAAAGAAGCGTTTCTGCTCGAGAACACGCTGATCAAGAAACACCGGCCGCGCTATAACGTACGCCTGCGCGACGACAAGGAATACGTCAGCCTGCGCATCGACCCGCGAGAGCAGTGGCCGCGCATCGATATCGTGCGGCGTCCGACGGAAAAGGGTGTACTTCTTTTCGGGCCCTACGCGTCGGCGGGTGCGGTACGCGAAACCCTGCAGACTTTGCAGCGCATTTTTCCCCTGCGTTCCTGCAAGGCAGGTAAGTTCGCCCAGTACCGTCGCAGGGGGCGCCCCTGCATGGAATATCAGCTGCGCAAGTGTTCGGGGCCCTGTTGCGACCTGGTTTCGAAGGAAGATTACGACGAGCTGGTGCAGAAATCGGTCACGTTTCTGCGCGGTCGCAAGAAAGAGCTGGTCGATACGCTGCAGGAGCAGATGTTTGCCGCGGCCGAGCAGGAACAGTTCGAGCGGGCCGCCGCTCTTCGCGACCAGATTCGGGCCATCGATCAGACGTTGACCCGCCAGAACGTCGCCCGTTTTTCCGGGGCCGACAGTCATGTCATCGGCCTGCATCGCGAAGGCGAGCTGATTTCGCTGGTGGTGCTCATGATTCAGGAGGGCCGCCTCGAAGACAAGGAAGAGTACTTCTTTCCCGATCTGCCCGAGGAAGACGAGATCGTGTTGAGCGACTTCATCTCGCAGTACTATTTCGATACCGGTCGTGAAGATGGCGAAGCCGTCGCCGGAGCCGCGCGGGTGGTGCCACGCGAAATCATCGTGCCACTGGAAATGGGCGAGGGCAGAGAGGTGCTCGAAGAGCTGCTGAGCGAAGCGGCCGGAAGGCAGGTCGCGGTGCTCACGCCGCAGCGGGGCGCCCGGAAAGACCTGCGCGATACGGCGCTGCGCAACGCCGAAGAAGCCATGCGTCGCCGCAAGGACGAAACCGAGCTGGCCGAGGTTCCCTTGCATCAGCTGCAGGAACGCCTTCGTCGCCTCATAATTTTCAAAAGGTTCCCCGGATCCCATCACTACGATGCTGCTGATCCTCTCATTCGTAGCATCCAGCAGCCGCTGCGAGGCGACGACTTGCGCCACAATCTCGCCGGGATACAGATTGCGCTTCAGCCCGCCGAGCGTCGATGCGC
>JAWLBW010000048.1:0-16601 GCA_041687475.1 bacterium | reverse complement strand
GGAACGCCTTCAACTTTCACGGCTGCCGCGCAGAATCGAGTGCTTTGACATTTCAAACACCATGGGCACCGGCTCGGTTGCCAGCATGGTCGTATTCACCGACGGAAAACCCGATAAGGCGGCGTACAGGCGTTTTCGCATCAAGTCCGTTATCGGAGCCGATGACTTTGCATCGATGGGTGAAGTCCTGCGCCGTCGACTCAGCCGGGGAAAAGAAGAGGGCCTGTTGCCCGATCTTCTCGTTGTCGACGGCGGAAAGGGCCAGCTTGCGGTCGCCGTGCATGTTCTCGAAGAGCTCGGCATTACGCTCGACGTGGTTGGTCTCGCGAAGGCCCGCTTGCAGGACGACGACGTCTACAGCACCGAGGTCAGCTACTCCGACGAACGGGTGTTCAAACCCAACCGGAAAAACCCCATTCTTCTACCGCGCAATTCATCGGCATTGCATCTCATGACCCATGTGCGCGACGAGGCCCATCGTTTTGCGATTACCTACCACCGCCTCGTCAGGCGAAAGGGTATCAAGAGTGCCCTGGCCGACATTCCCGGCGTGGGTCCCAAGCGCCAGAAGGCGCTTCTGCGGCAATTCGGATCGGTGCGTGCGCTTCGTGAGGCCGATGTCGAGGCCATCGTGGGGGTTGCCGGTATCAACAGGGCGGTGGCCGAACGCGTCTTTGCGTTCCTGCATGCCGACGACGCCGGTTCATCGGAGCCATGAACCTCGGCGCGGGCGTGCATTCGCGGGCGAACCATTCAAACCATGCGCCGAGGTGCACACCCCTGTATAATGTACGTTTTGGTTAACGGCGAAGATGGCTCTCTGGGGAAACCTCCGAACAATGGATCTGGCCGAATTGCTGCAGTTCGTTGCGAACGGCACCAAGACCGGCACGCTCACGCTCGAACGCGATCGGCTGACGAAGGCGATCGGTTTTCGTGACGGACGCATCGTTTCCGTCGAGTCCAACGATCCGTCCGAACACCTGGGGCAGTTTCTGCTTGCCTACGGGAAGATAGACGCAGAGAACCTCAAGCGAGCCTTCGCCATGCAGGAAAAGGTGGGGCTCAGGCTTGGCGAGATTCTCGTCGAGGTCAACCTGCTGCGGCAGGACGACATCGATGACACCCTGCGCATTCAGGCCGTCGAAATCGTTTACAATCTCTTTCTCTGGGAAGACGCGCGGTTTCACTTCGACGACCAGAAAATGCCTCCCCCCGAAGCCGGGTTGAACCTCGATCCGGGCGGCATCATCATGGAAGGCGTCTATCGTTACGACGAGTGGAAACGGTATCGCGAGGTCTTTCCGTCCGACGACATGCTGCTGGAACTCGAGCCGACCTGGAAGCCCGAGTCCGACGAGGATCGTCTTCTGGCTGCACTCATCGAAAACGGCAAGAGCATCGGCGAAATCTGCTTTGAGTTTCGCACCAGCAAGTTTCACACCTACGGACGCCTGCACGATGTCTATTCTCGGGGACTGCTGCGCCTGGGCGCTGTGCGCGAACTCGAACTCGTGACCGAGCCCGCCGAGCCGGCCAAGTCGGTGCCCCCCATCGAGGCCGCCCTTGACGAGGCGCTCGGACTGGTACGCGAGCGCCGATACGAAGAAGCATTGCCGCACCTCGAGGCCGTACTGCTGCGGGGTAAGAGCGAGCAGGGCGATCAGAAGGTTATTGCCAAGGCCGAACAGACCTATCGCGACATTCTGATTACCCGCTTCATTGACCCCCACAAGGTGCCGCGGGTAACCCTGCCCCCGGCCCTGCTGACGGAAAAGAAGTTCAATCCGGCCGAGGGCTATCTGATCAGCCGAATCGACGGCACCTGGGACGTGGCTTCGATCATTCGCATCAGTCCGATTCCCGAAGCCGAAGCCCTCGGTATTTTCAAGCGATTCATCGACGACAACATCATTACCCTGACCTGAGTGCGCGAGCCCGCGCCCGGTCGGAGCCTTTTTTCCTATGCGCGAATACAACCCCAAAGAAATCGAAAGCCGCTGGCAGAGCGAGTGGAAGGAAAAAAACTCGTTCGGTACCGGCGTCAAGCAGGGACCCAAGCATTACGTGCTCGAGATGTTTCCCTACCCGAGCGGCCGCATTCACATGGGGCATGTGCGCAACTACTCCATCGGCGACGCCATCGCCCGCTTCCGGCGTCTGCAGGGGTTTGACGTGCTGCATCCGATGGGGTGGGACGCGTTCGGCCTGCCGGCCGAAAACGCCGCCATCAAAAACAAGGTGCATCCCGCCAAGTGGACGCGCGAAAACATCGCCTACATGCGCGAACAGCTGCGCAAGATGGGCTTTTCCTACGATTGGGCCCGTGAGGTAGCTACCTGCGAGCCCGAGTACTACCGCTGGGAGCAGCAGTTCTTTCTCGATATGTACGAGAAGGGGCTTGCGTACAAGAAGCAGAGTTTCGTGAACTGGTGTCCGACCTGCGAGACCGTGCTTGCCAACGAACAGGTCGAAGCCGGATTGTGCTGGCGCTGCGATTCGCCGGTGCAGCAGCGCGAACTCGAACAGTGGTTTCTGCGCATTACCGACTATGCCGACGAGCTGCTTGCCGACCTCGAACAATTGCGTGGCGGGTGGCCCGAGCGGGTGCTTACCATGCAGCACCACTGGATTGGGAAGTCGGTGGGGGCCGAGGTTCAGTTCGAGGTAGAGGGCAGCGACAAGCCGCTTACCGTTTTCACCACGCGTCCCGATACGCTGTTCGGCGCCACCTTCATGAGCCTTGCCCCCGAGCATTCGCGGGTGCCCGAGCTCATCGCGGGCCGCCCCGAGGCTGCCGACGTGCTTGCGTTCGTCGACCGTGTGCGCAGTCAGGACCGCATTGCCCGCACCGCCGAGGGCGGTGAAAAAGAGGGCGTGTTCACCGGCGCCTACGCCATCAATCCGGTCAACGGACGCCGGGTGCCGATCTGGGTTGCCAATTTCGTGCTCGCCGACTACGGCACGGGCGCGGTCATGGCCGTGCCCACCCACGACCAGCGTGACTTCGAATTCGCCACGAAATACGGCCTTGAAAAGGTCGTCGTCATTCAGCCCGAAGGCGAGTCGCTTGACCCTTCGAGCATGAAGGCCGCCTACGACGGACCGGGCAAGCTGGTCGCTTCGGGCGACTTCGACGGTTTGAACAACGAAGAGGCCAAGTGGGCCATAGCCGAACACCTCGACAAGCAGGGCAGGGGACGCAAGAGCATTACCTTCCGACTGCGTGACTGGGGTATCTCGCGGCAGCGGTACTGGGGTTCGCCCATTCCCATGATCTACTGTGACGAATGCGGCACGGTGCCGGTGCCGCGCGAGCAGCTGCCGGTGCGCCTGCCCGAGCAGGTCGAATTCACCGGCGAAGGCGGAAATCCGCTTGCCCGCAGCGAAGAATTCATTCACACCACCTGTCCGAAATGCGAGGGCAAGGCGCGTCGCGAGACCGATACCTTCGACACTTTCGTCGAGAGCTCCTGGTACTTTCTGCGATACTGCTCGGCCCCCAACGACCAGGCCGCCTTCGTAAAGGAAGAGGTCGATCGCTGGGCGCCGGTCGACCAGTATATCGGGGGCATCGAACACGCGGTCATGCACCTTCTTTACTCGCGCTTCTTCACCAAGGTGCTGCGCGATCTGGGGTATGTTTCCATCGGCGAACCGTTCAAGCGCCTTCTGACCCAGGGCATGGTCATCAAGGACGGCGCGAAGATGAGCAAGAGCAAGGGCAATGTGGTCGATCCCGACGCGCTGGTCCAGAAGTACGGAGCCGATACCGCCCGCGTCTTCAGTCTCTTTGCGGCACCGCCCGAGAAGGATCTCGACTGGAGCGATCGCGGCGTCGAAGGCGCCTACCGCTTCCTGAACCGTACGTGGAACCTGATTGTTTCCCGCCTCGACGCCGTCAAGTCGGCGCCTGCCTTGAACGCGGCCGAGTTGCCGGCCGATCTTCGCGACGTGCGCCGTGCCGTGCACAAGACCCTTGGCAAGGTTGAAGTCGACATCGGTGAGCGGTACCACTTCAACACGGCCATTGCAGCGGTCATGGAGCTGGTCAACACGCTTTCCGACGATCTCAACAAACGTGGCGAACTGCAGGGGCAGGCCGCTTCGGTCTACCGGGAAGCCTTCTCATTCATAACGGCCATGCTCTATCCGATTGCGCCGCACGTGACCGAAGAGTTGGCCGACCTGCTGGGGCTTGAGCCCCTTTGGAAGGGCGCCTGGCCTTCGGTCGACGCCGAAGCCGCCCGTGATGAAAGCATTGAAATTCCCGTGCAGGTAAACGGCAAGCTGCGCGGCCGGGTTTCGATGGCTCCCGGAACGACCAAGGACGAAATCGAACGCCTTGCCATGGAAGACGAAGGTGTGAAGACCTGGGTCGAGGGCAAGCAGATCGTCAAGGTCGTCGTGGTGCCCAATCGCATGGTCAACATCGTGGTGAAGTGACATGCGTCCGGCGGTGCTCGTCTTCCTGTTCCTGGTCACGGCCTGCGGGTACCGACCCGTGGCCGGCGGCATGGGACCCGAGGTGTCCGAGCAAGCCCGGTTTGCGCCGTTTCTGGTCGCCAACAACTCGCCCGAGCTGGCCATGTCGCACGTGGTCGGATCGGCCGCCAGGCAGGAACTCGGTCGAAGGGGGTTGTTGGCCGATGAAGGCGAGGGAAACTGGTATTACCTCGACCTTACAATCAACCGCTTCGCCGAGCGCCCGGCAACACTGGCGCCGAACGGTGCGGTCGTCGAGTTTTTCGGCGAAATGCATGTTTCCTACAGGGTGCACGCACCTGAGCGAGCGCAGGCGCTCGTTACCGTGCCGAGCGAGCGTATCTGGTATCGCTATTACTTCAACGCCAACCCGCAGGTGCTCGAGCAGTTCCGGCAGGCGGCCGTAGCCGAAGCCGTGCGAAAGTGGGTTGCGTCGTTGAGCATGCGCACGGCGTTGGCCCGGAGCCAGGCGGCGCACCATGCCGTGGCCGCCACCACCGAAACCACGCCCGACCCCGAGTCCGGTGAACTTGTACCCCTCGACCCATGGGAGGCTCCGTGAGCGCCCTGAATCAGCTGGTCGGCGACATCAGGAAAGGTCGTATCGCACCGGTCTACTTTCTGTACGGTCCGAACGAGTACGGCATCAAGGAAGTGGTCGAAGCTCTCAAGGAAGCCATTGTTTCGGGAGCGATGGCGCAGTTCAATTACGATGACCTGAGCGGTCAGGACCTTTCGTGGGAAACCATCATCGAACGGGCGCGTACCCTGCCCATGATGGCGCCCCGCAGGCTGGTCGTGGCCTGGGGTGTCGATCGCCTGTTCAAGAAGAGCGAAGCCGGCATTGAAGATGCCGAGCGGTATTTCGAGGCTCCGTGCCCCGAAACGGCGTTGGTTCTCATTGCCGGCGCCGCAGATAAACGTCTGCGTATTTTTTCGGCTCTCAAGAAGGGTGGGGCAACGATACACGAATACGGGCAGCCCCGCCTCAGCGACGTGCCGGCGCTTATTCGCGACTTTGCAACCCATCAGGGCAAGGCCATCGACGAAGAAGCCGTGCAGGAAATCGCCAACCTCGTCGGCACCGAAGTGATGTGGCTTCGCAACGAAGTCGAAAAAGCCTGCCTTTACGTGGGCGAGCGCGATCGCGTTACCCTCGCCGATGTGCGTACCCTCATGGCCGATATCGGGGCCCATGAAATCTGGGACCTGACCGACGCCCTTGCGAAAAAAGACTTCGTTACCTGCATGCGACTGCTCGAAAGTCTGTTCCGCGAAAGTACGCAGCCGGTCATCATCTTCGGGGCGCTTGCCCGACAGATTCGTCAGATTACCCAGGCCCGACGTCTTCTCAAGGCGCGGCTCGACGCGCGAAGCATCGCACGGGAAATGAAGCTCCCTCCTTTCATCGCCGACAAGGTCGTCGGCTATGCGCGACGTTTCGGCGACCGCGAACTGATTATCATTTACCGTCGTCTGACCGAGACCGATCTTCGCCTCAAGCTGACCTCGCAGCCGCCGCGACTCGTGCTTGAAAGCCTGGTCGCCGACATCTGCCTGGTCTGAGCGGTAAGCTCGTCGACTTACACTTGCAGGAAAACGTTAACCGCGGTAAGCGATAGCGGTACGCAAGGCCCGGCCGGTATGGTATGCTATCGCTGGTCTGTCTTTCTGGGTCGAACAGGAAGATGTTTTTCTTGCTTCCGACAGGTCGCGACGCGCGTTTTGTGATGAGTCTTCATGGCCGCTACCCTTCCCGCGAAAATACCGCTTTTTCCACTGCCGACCACGGTCCTTTTTCCCCAGGTTCCGTTGCCGCTTCATATATTCGAAGATCGCTACCGGGCCATGATGCGAGATGCGCTGGCCGGGCCCAGGGTCATCGGCATGGTTCTGCTGAAGCCTGGCTGGGAAAAGAACTACGAGGGCAATCCCGACGTGTATTCGATCGGCTGCGCCGGCATCGTCTCGCATTATCAGGAGCTTGAAGACGGTCGGTACAACCTGATTCTGTTGGGGCAGTCCATCTTCCGCATACTGGGTGAAGAGCAGGGCCGCGCCTACCGTGTCGCCCGGGTCGAATATCGTTCGGAAACCTTGCCTCGAGAGCAGCTGCCCGAGCTTGCGGGTATGCGACAGAAGGCTATCGAAAGCATCAATGCCCTGGCGCGGGCGGGCGGTTCGACCGAGCCCTTGCTCGACCCCGAAGCCGTCAAGCTCATATCCGACGAAGAACTGCCCAACCTGCTCAGCCATACGCTGAGTCTGACGCCGCTTGAGAAACAGGCGCTGCTTGAAGAGGAAGGGCTCATTGCGCGCTATCACAAGCTCGTCGACCTGGTCGACTTCTGGCGGCTGAACATGACCCACCGCGGGGGCCCGGTTCAATGAGCGCCGGCGACGAGCTGCCCCCCGGGCTCGCCGAACTTCGCAAAGCGCTTATCCTGCTTCACCTCGAGCCCCCGGTCGACTGGCCCGAGATTCGAGCGGCCTATCGCAAGCGCTCGCGCGCGCTTCATCCCGACCGCAACCCCGACGACGACTCCGGCGCCGGAATGGCCGAGCTCAACGCAGCCTACCATGTGCTGCGCGCATACATCGAAAATTATCGTTATTGCTTCAGCGAAGACGAGTTTCTCGCCCAGAACCCACGCATGCGCATCGACCGTCAGTTTACCGGTCACGAAACCTGGCGGAAACGGGGCCGCTGACCCTCACTCCGTTGCGTGCGCCATGACTTCGATATATCTGTCGACGTGGGTGGCCAGTGAAATGTCGGCCGTTGGCCATTCCTTGAAGGCACAATGCTGACGCTCGCAGAACCATCCGTCGGTCAGCTCATCGAGAATGATACGGGGTACCTCGTGATGGTGTACCCTGGGGTACGACACGAAGCGTCCCCCCGAATAAATGAGCAGGCGATTGTCGTGAATGCGCGTGATGTCGCCGCCCAGATACCCCAGTGATTGGTACGAAGCGCTTCCCCCCGAAAGGGGCGGAAGGTGATCGCTCACGACCACGATGATGCTGCCGGGGTCGCGGGCAATGAGCTGGTCGAGGTAGTCGGCCAGCGCCTGGGTTCGATAGTAGTGCTGGTTGGCCGTCGCTTCAAGAAGGAAATCGTTCCGATGGGTCAGGCTTCGAACCACGGGGGGACGTATTTCCTTGTCGATGCCGTTGGGGTGATGGCCGTATATGCCGAGAACATAGTTGAGCATGGGCTGCTCACTATTTTCGGCCCCGATGAATGTCAGGTTCTGCGCGAACAGATCGCCGTCGAAGAGAAACCCCTCGCTCGGGCGAACGTTCTTCACGGAAAGATAGCTTTCGTGCGAGGGAGCGAATTCGCGGGGAAAGTATATGTTGTCGAAGCCTGCGCCCTGGTAGGCCGCCCACGCGTTGAAGAAGTCGGGTTTGTACGGATTGCTGGCGTGTGTCCGGTAACCCAGAAACGACAGAATCTGCGGCAGGCACCAGGCGCGCGAACCGGTGAAAAGATTGAATTCCAACCCGGCCAGACGTTGCAGGGCCGGAACCCCGCAGAGCAGCTCGAACTCTGCCTGTGCCGTGTTGCCCCCGAAAACGGGTGAACGCGAATACCCCATATGTGGTGCGTAGCGCTCGCGCCACCTCCTGTGGGCCGGAGGGCCCGAAAACTCGACATTGAGAAAGAGAGAAGGGTCGACAAAGCTCTCGAGCACGACCAGGTGTATGTTGCGCGGCTCCATGTGCGCGCGTATTGCGTCGACGGCCAGCTCCATGCGCTTTTCGTAGGCTTCGCGGTCGCGGTACTCGGCAATTCGCACATCGGTCGCGCGCCGCTGGGCCTCGTAATAGACGAGCATGGCCAGCCGACCGTTGTACATCACGTTTTCGGCATCGGAGTAAGCCCGCATTGCGGGGCTCACCCGCTCGAACGCCCGCAGAAAAGAGCCCGGCGTGGCATGAATGATGCCTGCCGCAACCGGAATAAGCGCCAACAGCGCCGTGCTTCGCAGCCAATGCCGTCGCTCAAGGCAGACGCCACAGAGAATGAGCGGCAGAAGGGCAAGAAGCAGCATGCCCCCGAATTGCCAGAAGGGCAGCACGTCATGGAGTTCGGGCAGATTCCGCACATCGCTGAGGCGCGGTACCCGCCCGAGCATGATGAAGTAGAAATCGAAAACTCCATACAACGAGAAAGCCGGTAAAGCCGCGACGATGGACGGCCAGGGCCCGTTTCGCAGGGCCGAGCGCAGGCAGGTATAGAGTAGAACCGCGAGAGGGGCTTCCATCAACAGTTGGTGCGCTGAAAACGAAAGCCCGCTGGGAACCAATCGGGCGAAGGCTATCAGCGCCGCCAGAAAAAGACCGGCGCGCACGAGCACGGCCAGACTGGTGTATTTCCTTACTACCCTTCCGTTCATTACCTCTTTCCTGATACCGGCTCAATCAACTCCAGTTTGCGCCCGGTTACCGGGTGCCTGCAAGGCGAGCGTCCTTGCAGGTGAGGTTTGCCGGAAAAGGGCTTGCAAGGAAAGAGCTTTGGCTGTAGATCGGGGGCGAGCGGCACGGGTACCGGTACCGAAGGCAAGGAAATGGCCGCTGTTAACGTGCGGTGTCTCGACGACGTCGAGCCCGGCCGAGCTCAATCGCATTCCCGTCGACGGAGGCAGCGTTCAGTCTTGAGAGGGTATCGGCCCGTGCAGGCCTGAACCGATACGCCTTCTCTTGCAGGTTACTTGACGGTTACGGGGCGAGACCGTACCCTTATGATCCCGCGATTTCTCGTGCCGGGCTTGTAAGGAGACTTCCCATGCGCACTGTCGGTCGTTTCATTCCCGCAGCTTCGGGTCGAAGCCCTTCCGGTACCTGTGCCTGGGTAAAAGTACGTCCTTTGCTTGGCCTGTTGCTTCTGATACTGCTCTCGTTCGGTGGTTGTACGAGTGATGAGCCGACCGGACAACGGCCGCAGGGTTCGCAGGTTACCGATACCTGCGGCGATGGCATCGTGCAGGCCGGCGAGGCCTGTGACGACGGAAACCGGGCGACTGAGGCCGCCTGTCCCACCGGAACGGCACACTGCGTCGTCTGCGATGCCGGTTGTACGCAGGCTATCGAGTTGACGGGCGACTACTGCGGCGACGGTATCGTCAACGGCAATGAGGTCTGCGACGACGGCAATGCCGCGAGCGAAACCGAATGTCCATACGGCGAGGCCGCGTGTACCCGGTGCAATGCCGACTGCAGCGCAGAACTTACGTTGACCGGCAGCGTCTGCGGCGACGGCACGGTCGACCTCGGCGAAATCTGCGACGACGGCAACACCGTGACCGAAACGCGCTGCCCCGATGGCGGCACGAACTGCACCGCCTGTGACGCCTCCTGCCAGACAACCCTTACTTTGCCGGGGGGCTTCTGTGGCGACGGATATGTGCAGGCGGGCGAGACGTGCGACGACGGCAACGCGATTACCGAAGATGAATGCCCCTACGGCGTCGCTTCGTGCACCCGCTGCGACAGCGCTTGCGCAAACGTACTCGAACTGACCGGAGCCGTCTGCGGCGACGGCGATGTCGATCCGGGCGAAAACTGCGACGATGGCAACACCGTGACCGAGCTGTCGTGTGCCTACGGCACGGCTGCGTGCACGGCGTGCGACGCCGCGTGTAAGACACCGTTGAGCCTCGAGGGCGGCGTGTGCGGCGACGGTGTCAAGAACGACCAGGAAGTCTGCGACGACGGCAATACGGACACCGAAACCGAATGTCCTTACGGCGAGGCCGACTGTACGCGCTGCAACGCGACCTGTGATGCCGAGCTCGTACTCAATGGCCCCCACTGCGGCGACGGCAACATCGACGCGGGTGAAGTCTGCGACGACGGTAACAATGTTACCGAAGACGCCTGCGAAGGCGGGGCCGAAAGCTGCCAGGCCTGCGATGCCCTCTGCCGGGTCGAGTTGACCATACCCGGCGGCTTCTGCGGCGACGGCTTCGTGCAGCAGGGCGAGGCGTGCGACGACGGCAACACCGTCGACGAAAGCGCATGTCCCTACGGTACCTCTTCGTGCATGAGCTGCAACGCCGATTGTACGGCCACGCTGTCGTTGCTGGGCGAGCATTGCGGCGACGGCGAGACCCAGGCGGCCTTCGGCGAAGTCTGCGACGACGGCAATGCGATTACCGAGAGCGAATGCGTCTACGGGGTGTCGAGCTGCACCATCTGCGATGCCGTCTGCAGGAAAGAACTCACCTTACGGGGTGAATACTGCGGCGACGGCGAAATCAACGGTGGCGAGGCCTGCGATGACGGTAACGCCGAAACCGAGGAAGCCTGTCCTTACGGGGAAGCGTCCTGCATGGTCTGCAATGCAACCTGCACGTCCGAAGTGCCGCGTAGCGGAGCTTACTGCGGCGACGGCGCCGTCGATGTCGGTGAGACCTGCGACGACGGCAACAACATAACCGAGGCAGAGTGCCCGTACGACGAACCCGGCTGCAAGGTCTGTAATGCGACCTGCACGCTCGAAATCGCGCCGGGCGGCAACTTCTGCGGCGATGGCATCCAGCAGGCGGAATACGAGGCCTGCGACGACGGCAACACCGTCGACGAAACGAGCTGCCCCTACGGCGAGCCTTCTTGTACGCTCTGCAGCAGCTCCTGCTCGCAGCCTCTCATGCTGCAGGGGCCGTACTGCGGCGACGGAGTCAAGCAGACACAGGAAGCCTGCGACGACGGCAACTCCAGTGCCTGCGGTACGTGCAGCCAGAGTTGTTCGGCATCGCAGTTCAGCAAGGCTTCGGGAACAATCTCCATCGTTTCGGTGGGCAATATCACCGACGGAAACACCTTCATGTTGACCGACGGCGTCAACCCGACGAAGGTGTTCGAGTTCGACCGGAATGGGTCTGTCAGCGGAAGCAACGTTCCAGTCATCTATTCGACCGGCGATACGGCTGCCTTCGTAGCGCAGGTGGTTGCCGCCGCCATTAACGGGGCAACCCTGCTCGATATCACGGCGTCGGTATCGGGTTCGACTGTAACCGTAACCAATGATATGGAGGGAACGTTCGGAAACCAGAGCATACTGCGCATAGGCGGAAGCGGTTACACGGTATCGGGCATGTCGGGTGGCGCGGGGCGAGATTGCGTCGCGGGAACGTCATGTGCAAGCAACAATGACTGCTCGCCGGATTTGATCAGTTCGTACGGTACATGCAGCATACCTTGAGGTGAAGAACTCTCACCCTCTTCCCGATTTCACTCGTACCGCAGCGCCTCGATGGGGTCGAGCCGTGCGGCCTTGCGGGCCGGAAAGACGCCGAAGAAGATGCCGACCAGCGTCGAAAAGCCGAAGGCGATGATGACCGACCAGGGGGTGACTTCGGCCGGAAAGCCGGTCGCCGCCCGGAAGAGCAGGGCGCCGGCCGCGCCGACGAGTATGCCCAGGACGCCTCCGGCCGATGAAATGACGACGCTCTCGATGAGAAACTGCCTGAGAATGTCGCGCTTGCGGGCGCCGACGGCGATGCGTACGCCGATTTCGCGGGTACGTTCGCGCACCGAAACGAGAAGAATGTTCATGATGCCGATGCCCCCCACCACGAGGCTGATGCCGGCGATACTGGCAAGCATGGCGGTCATCATGGTGAGAATGGTATCAAGGGTGCCCATCAGCGCGGCCTGCGTTTGCAGGGTGAAGTCTTCTTCCTGCGAATGGCGCCGCATGAGTATGCTGGTGACCTGGTCCATGGCCTCTTCCATGCGATCGGCCCGCACCACGCCCGCGAGAATTTCAAAGAGGTCTTCGCGGCCGAACAGATCCTGGGCGCTGGTTACGGGTATGAGGGCCATGTCGTCCATGTTGAAGCCCAGTGTCTGACCCTGCTTTTCCAGAATGCCGATGACGCGGTAGCTTGTGTCGTTGAGGCGAATGGTCTGGCCCAGCGGGTTGGCCGCCCCGAACAGCTCGCGCCAGACCGACTGCCCGATGACGGCGACCCGCCGGTGACCGGTTACATCGCTGTCGCTCAGGTAGCTGCCGATTTCGACCCTGATGTTTCGCAGCGTCGCGAAGTCGGGGGTCGTGCCCATGACTGAGATATTCTCGGTTTCACCTCGATGCTTGGCCTGTACCGAGCCGAAGATGATGGGGGCGACGCCCTGCAGAAGGTAGGCCTGGCGATCGAGCGCCTCGGCATCGTCGTAGGTCAGCGGACGCTCGGTGAGCCCCGCCGCACCCGGCCCCTGTGTCTCGGCGCCCGGCATGATGATGAGCAGATTCGTGCCCAGACCGGCGAATTGTTCCTCGATATAATTCCGGGCGCCCGTGCCCAGGGCAACCAGAAGTATGACGCTGGTCACGCCGATGACCACGCCCAGCATGGTGAGCGCCGACCGCAGCTTGTTGGTGACGAGGGCCTCGAGTGCCAGCAGAATGCTTTCTCCGAAATTCATCGGGCCTCCGAAACACGCCCGTCGAAAACCCGAACGCTGCGCATTGCCCGGGCGGCCACGTCGGGTTCGTGGGTCACCATGGCGATGGTAACGTTTCCGCCACGGTTCAGGTTGTCGAAGAGCTCGAGTATTTCGTTGCCTGTTCGCGAGTCGAGGTTGCCCGTGGGCTCATCTGCCAGAAGCAGACTCGGCTTGTTCACCAGGGCCCGGGCAATGGCCACCCGCTGGCGCTGACCGCCCGAAAGCTCGTTGGGCAGATGGTGCATGCGGTTACCCAGGTCTACGCTGCGCAGGGCCTCGCGTGCCCGCTCATGCCGCTCGTCGCGATCAAGACCGGCGTATACGAGCGGCAGGGCCACATTGGCCAGGGCGCTCTGGCGCGGCAATAGATTGAAGGTCTGGAATACGAAGCCGATGTAACGGTTTCGCATGCCTGCCAGTTCGTCGTCGTCCATCTCGGTGACGTCGCGATCGTTCAGGTAGTAGGTGCCGCGGCTGGGGCGGTCGAGCAGGCCGATGATGTTCATGAGCGTCGACTTGCCGCTACCCGAGGGGCCGATGATGGCCAGGTATTCGCCGCTTTCGATCTGCAGGTCGACATCGACCAGGGCCTGTACGGTTTCCTCACCCAGGGTGTATTCCTTGGTTACCTTTTCGAGACGAATGAGCATATTTACTGCCGTCGCGTAATACGTTCGACGACTTCGACGCGCGCGCCGTCTTCGACCTGCTGGTCAAGGCTTGTGACGATGCGGTCGCCGCCCTCGAGACCTCGGGTGATTTCGACGAAGTCGTTGCTTTGCATGCCGGTCGAAACCGCCGTCTTCTCGGCTCGACCGAAGGGCAGGTTCAAATCGGCGATGCGGTATACGTATGTTTCGCCTTCTTCCTCGAAGACCGAAAAGGTGGGGGCGTACAGTACGTTGTCGGAGCGGTCGACGATGATTTCGGCATCGACGCTCATGCCCACGATGAAGGGCGCCTGACCCGCCAGGGCAATTTCGACGGGCACGATGCGCGCCTGTCGTTGCGTGCTTGTCACATAGCCGGCCACCCGGGTTACCGTGCCGGGAAATTCCCGGTCGGGAAAGGCATCGTTGGTAAGCAAGGCATCCATGCCGCGTTTGATTCTGGGGGCGTCGATTTCATCGACGGTGCCTTCGACCCGCAGGCTTGCGGTGTTCATGAGCACGAAAACCGGCTGGGTCGGGTTGGGAACCTGACCCACCTCGGCATTGATCTCGGTTACCACGCCGTCGAAAGGCGCCCTGAGTACCGTTTCCTGCACATTCTCGGCCGCGATGTCGGCCTGCAACCTCGCTTGTTCAAGCTGCGCCTCGGCAATTTCGACCTGTTGCTCGCGCACGCGCAGCTCGTCCTGGGTCTGTTCCCACTGGGCGTCGGAAATGACGTTCTGCTCGGCCAGGGCACGTTGCCGTTGAAATTCGCGGCGAAAGTTTTCGAGTTGCAGGCGGGCCTGGGCCAGCTGCCTGCGAGCGGTCTGCGCCGCAAGGCGAGCCACGGCGGCCTGGTCGCGCAGGTCGCTCTCGTCGAGAACGACCACCGGGGTACCTTTCGCGACCCGGTCGCCCTCTTCGACCGGAATGTGGGCGACCCGTGCCGAGACCGTCGCGGCAACCCGGGCCACGTCGCCGGCGGTAACAGTGCCGGCTTCGGAGAAGGGAACGGTCTGGGCTACCATGCCGCGCTTGACCTCGAAGGCTTTGACCTGCACCGGAGGCTTCTGCAACCACCGGTAGAGGCCGAAAGCCGCCAGCGCAACGACGGCGACGACGGCCAGGCGTACCATCCATTTCCGCACTTGTTTCTGCAAGCTGTGTAAACCCGGGTTAGCGAGACAAACTTTCATTTTGCGCCCATGCGGCCCCGGCGAGAAGGGAGGGGGCTTACCACTCCCGCATACCGAGGGAGACCGGCACCGCGGCGCGAAGGTGACCGAGCCGTCTTGTCACGGGGTGAAACGAAGATGGCCTTCATCGAGCTTGACGCTTCGGCTTCACGCTGGTAATCTCTCAAGCAAGTACTTGCTCGCTTACGTGGGAGGCGGTCGGATGAGGAGCGTTATTGCCTTGAAACAGGTTCATATCATTTTCCGGGTCGGATTTGCTCTGGGTATTCTATCTGCGAGTGCCTGCTCCGGAGGAACCGGTCGTGTCGACGAACCGGCGCCGCGGGCCGTGCGGGTCATGGCGCCCCGGGTCGGCGGCATGGCCGAGACGCTCCGGTACGTGGGCACCGTACGCTCGCGCCGTGAAATCGTGCTGCCGGCACGGGTAACGGGCACGCTTGCCGGGTTTCCGTTCGACGAAGGCGAGCGGGTGGCGAAGGGCGGGGTACTCGCAAGTCTGTGGTCGCCCGAGCTCGAAGCCAGGGTGGCAAGGGTCGAGGCCGAGTACGCCCGCAGTCGTGTCGAGGCCGACTTCGTCTGCAACCGGGTACCCGCCGACGAGAACCTGGCGGCCGCCGGCGCGCTTGCGGCGCAGCAGCTCGATAACAGCCGGCGGCAGTGCGACAGTGCGCGCGCAGCCTCAAGGGCGGCAGAGGCGGCGTTACGCGAAGTACGTCAACAACAGACCTACACCCGTGAGCAGGCGCCGTTCGAGGGCGTGGTGCTGCGGCAACAGACGCAGACCGGCGAGCCGGTCTTTCCCGGTAAGCCGCTAGTTCTGTTCGGCGACCTGGAGTTCGAGGTTGCGGTGCAGGTGGCCGAAGAAGATCTGCATGCCGGGGTTTTGGTCGGTACGCCGGTACGCATCGGTTCGGGGCAGTCGACCTGGCCGTCTTCGGTTCGGTCCGTCGCGCCCATTGCCGGCGGGCCCGGGCGTACCGTCGAGGTGCGAATTCCGCTGCCTGCCGAGGCCGAGGGCCTGCGCCACGGCATGTCGGTCGACATTGCCTTCGTGCTGCGCGAGGTCGCCCGCGCGGTGGCCGTGCCAAGGGCGGCCATTCGTCGGAGCGGCGACGAGCAGGCTGTGTTTCTCCTTCGCGGAGAAAGGGTTTACATGCGCGCCGTTACCCCGGGTATCGAAGCCGACGGTTGGGTGGCGGTCGAGCCGCCACTCGAAGCCGATGTGCTGATTGCCGTCGGCGATCTGGCCGCGCTGGAAGACGGCGCGACGGTCTTTGCCGTTCGAAGCGATGGGGCCTCGCGATGAGCTTTACCCGTGCCGTCGTAAACAATCGATATACGGTGTGGGCGCTGCTTGCGGCGCTGGTGATATTCGGCGCCATCGCCTATGTGCGCCTTCCCATGCAGCTGTTTCCCGATACGGCGCCGCCGCTGGTCAACGTCATTACGGTATATCCGGGTGCCGCGGCCGAAGATGTCGCCATTAACCTGAGCCGCGTTCTCGAAGACTCGTTCGCTTCGCTCGAAGGCGTGGTCAAGGTCAAGTCGTCGTCGCAGGACAATCTTTCGCTGGTAAGCGTCGAGTTTCACTACGACCGCGAGGTCGAATTGGCAGCCGTCGACGTGCAGAATGCCATCGCCGCCGAACGTGGACTCCTTCCGCCCGGTATACGCGAGCCGCAGGTGCTCAAGTTCTCGACCAACGATCGGCCGGTGATAACCCTGGGGGTGAGCGGCCCCGACCTGGCGGCCGCGCGCACCTGGGCCGAAGACACGCTTGCGCCCGAGCTGCAGCGCATTACCGGCG
>JAWLBW010000047.1:0-20427 GCA_041687475.1 bacterium | reverse complement strand
ACTACGGTCACGGCGCGCACCTCGTCGGCCGCGAAGGTAAACACCGACTTGTCGCGGAAGTCGTCGGCCGAGCGGGCCATGTTCGCCCGCAAGGGCGCCGAGACAAGCAGGACGTCGCTGCTTCCGTCCCGCTGCACGTACGAGGCCCCGCTCACCGGCGCCGATTCGCCGAGCGAAAGGGTGGCCGTTCGGTCGCCCGCATTCAGCCTGAGCATGGCAATCGGTTCGGCGAATCCGTACACGGCCGGGTCGCCGCCGTCTTCAATCGTCTGGTCGACGCGGGCGTCTTCTACGGCTGCCAGCAGCGCGTCGAGCCGCGCCTTGTCGACGGCGTCGCTTACCGGCTCGGTCATGCGCCACGACGTTTCGTCATCCTTGACCATGACGACGGTCCGGCCGTTGTGCGTGAGCTCGACGCGTTCGATCTCGTTGTCGGAGAAGGCGACCAGCCGGCTCCGGGTATCTTCTACCCTCTCGCGCTGTTCGCTGCCCTTGATTTCGACGAACCAGATGTACGCGCCCAGGGCGAGCAGTACCGTTACGGCAATCAGCAATCGCTTCACGGTTCACCTCCTTCAGCGACGGCGCCAGGCCACGACCACCCCGACGGTCAACAACAGCTGGGGAAAGATGAGTACGCCCAGGTTGAAGATGGTGGCCATCTGATCGTCGGTCAGCCGCACGAAGCTGGCCCGGGGGCCCTTCGGCCGAATGCTGATCTGCTTGTCCTGGCCGGCCAGCCAGTTGGCCCCGTTCAGGAACAGATCGCTGTTGAAGAAGGCCTCGAAGAAGCGGTTGTTGGCCCAGTCCGAGTCGCCGTAGACCAGCAGACGGGCCGTCTTGCCCGAGGCCGGATCGATCGGCTCGACCACGGCGGCAACGGGTACCGGACCGGCTTTGTCTTCGGCGTCGAGACTTACCTCGCCGGTATTGAACAGCTTGTCGACGCTCGTTTCGGCCCAGCTGTTCTCGCTGGTAAAGGCGACTTCAAGCGCCTGATAGCCTTCGGGCGCCGTACCGGCGTGAATGGAACGAGCCTGTGTGAGTACGACCTGATTGTGGAACTCACGGGTAATGGGGTGCGCTTCGCTGTATCGGTTGATGACCGGCTGAATGCCCAGCGTTTCGCCTTCAAAGAGACGCAATGATTTTTCGACGATGAGGTCGTCGCCGGTTCTGATGCCCCAGCGCTCGAGGAAATCGGGCAGACCGCCCGTGTACTGCGGGTCGAGCATGACGTAGAGCTTGCCGCCTCGCTGCAGAAAACGGTCGAGCTTGTCGATTTCCGAATCGAAGAAGGGTTTTCGCGGCCCGCCGATGAAGACGATCGAACAGTCGTTCGGCACGTCGGGGTCGGCGGCCAGCAACAGCGGCCTTACCTCGAAATTCTCGCCGGCCAGTGCCTCGGAGGCAAGCGCATAACCGTTTTCGGTGCGATCGTCGCCGAAGCTACGTTCGCCGTGACCTTCGACGGCGCATATGGCCTTGCGACCCGTGGCCGTAACGGTCAGCAGCGCATTGGTCAGCGTTTCCTCGAACGTGGCGTAGTTTACCTGGGTCAGGTTCTTGCGCTCGTTGCCCGACTCGACGACAACGGTGCCGTTGGCGCGAACGCCGTACCTCTGGGCAAGGGCAGGTTCCTTGTCGGGGTCGACCACCTTCCACGAAAAGCGTTCGGGGTTCAGGTAACGATAGCCGGCAAGCAGGTCTTCGACAGGCCCGGCCGAACCGCCGAGAAAGAAACCCGTAACCACGACGTCGCGCTCGAGTCCCTCGACGATGTTACGTGTCGCGGTCGAGAGCGAGTACTCTTTGTTTTCCGTCAGGTCGAAGCGCTTGTGGTTGCGGGCGGCGATGAAGTTCACTCCCACCAGAATGGCGAGCACGACAAGCACGTACGAAAGGGCGCTGGCGCCCGCCCGGCTCGACCGGCCGAGCAGAAACTGCTTGATGTCGGCGGCGTTCAGCGCCAGACTGCCGATGAGCAGCACGCCGCCGCCGATGATGTTCACGAGCACGTAGGGCGTCGTAAAAACGCTGGTATACAGGCCGACGCCGAGACCGAAAGCCCCGGCAATGAGGCCGACGATGCCGAGAATTCTGGAAATCGATTTCATGCCCTGCCTCCTCAACGCCACTTTCTCGATTCAAGGCTGATGCCGGTCAGAAACAGGCCCGACGCCACAAAGGTCGCATAATAAACGACGGCCTTGGTGTCGACGATGCCCTTGACGAAATCGCCGAAGTGCCCGATCAGCGACAGGTAGTCGAGCACGTCGCGAGTTACGCCGCTCATGCTCATCGAGTTGATGTTGATGAGGTAGAACATCAGGAGCACGACAAAGCACGACACGGCGGCCACGATCTGATTTTCGGTCAGCGAGCTGGTGAACAGGCCGACGGCGATGAAGCAGGTCGCGAGCAGCAACAGGCCCAGGTAGCCCGACAGCACCGGCCCGAATTCGGGGTTGCCGTAGGCAAACAGAATGGCCGGGTATACGAGGGTCAGGCCCAGCATGATGGCCAGGAAGACGAAGGCGGCGGCGAACTTGCCCATCACGATTTCACCGATGCCCACGGGACTGGTGAAAAGCAGTTCATCGGTGCGCATCTTACGTTCTTCGGCGAACATGCGCATGGTAATGAGCGGCACGGTCAGTACCAGCACGATCGTCATGTTCTGCAGAATGGGCGCGATAACCTGTTGATTCAGGTTCAGCTGCATCATCATCTGCTGATTCTGCATCTGCAGGTAGACCATGGAGAGAAAGTTGAAACGATTGAGCAGACCGAAGAAGATCCAACCGTTCAAGAGTAGAAAAAACGTAAGTACGATATAGCCGATCGGACTCGTAAAGAGGCTTCGCAGTTCCCGAGCGGCGATGAAGTATGCGTTCCGCATCGAAAAATCCTCCGGTCAGGCCAGCTCGGCCTGCATGGTGAGCGCGATGAAGACTTCTTCGAGATTACGACCTGCCGAAAGGCCGGCAATGCTGTCGTCGGCCACGATACGGCCGCGGTCGATGATGATGGCGCGGTCGCAGGCGGCCGTGACCTCGGGAAGAATGTGGGTCGAAAGAATGATGGTGTGTTCGCCGGCAAGGCTGCGAATGAGCTTGCGAATCTCGATGATCTGCGTCGGATCGAGCCCGGCCGTGGGTTCGTCGAGAATCAACAGCTCGGGATTATTGACGAGCGCCTGGGCAAGCCCCACGCGCTGCTTGTAACCCTTCGACAGCTTGGCCATGATGCGCCGGGCCATATTGCCGATGGCCGTCTGCTCCATGACTTGCGCCACGCGGGCACGACGCTCGCGCGCCGGAACACCCTTGATGCGGGCGACGAACATGAGGTAATCGAAAACCGTCATGTCGAGATAAAGCGGCGGCACTTCGGGCATGTAGCCGATGCGACGCTTGGCCTCTCTCGCTTCGGTTTCGATGTCATGCCCGGCAATACGCACGGTGCCTTCGCTGAGCGGCAGATAGCCGGTCAGAATGCGCATGGTCGTGCTCTTGCCGGCGCCGTTGGGGCCGAGAAATCCTACGATTTCGCCTTTGTTGACGGTGAAACTGATACCGCGAACCGCCTCGATCTCGCCGTAACGCTTCACGAGACGGTCGACCTGAATGACAGGCTCCATACCGAACTCTCTCCTGAGTTGTGTCTCCGGCTTCGGTGAGTGCGCAGAGGTTTGTTTTCGTGGCCGGACCCGGCCGACCCGCCGCCGGCAATTGCAGTCGGCGGTAATACCGGCACTCATCCTAACAACAGGCCCCGCTCCGGCGAAAGCCGCAACCGCTTTACCCGGCGAGTGCCCGACGGCTAGATTATACCCGGAGCAGCGGGGCGATGTGCGCAATTTTCAAGACTTAATCGTGTGCCGGATATCGCGTCGTCCAGGGCCGCACCGCTGGCCGTGCCCGTAGCTCGAAACGACGAAGGTTTGCCTTAGTTTTAGGCAACCGGCAGCAGAAATGCCCACGGCGCAGGCAGCAACGACACGCCACAAGCGCCGATTCCCCATGTGCAGGCTTGGCATGGATCAAGCATGAGTCTGGGGCAAAAGGGGTTTCGGCGCCAACGAAGGCAACCAACCCCGGAGGGAGCACCATGAAGAAGATCGAAGCCATCATCAAGCCGTTCAAACTCGACGATGTCAAGGAAGCGCTGAACGAAATCGGCATGCAGGGCATCACTGTTACCGAAGTCAAGGGTTATGGCCGCCAGAAAGGTCACACCGAGCTGTACCGTGGCGCCGAATACGTGGTCGACTTTCTGCCCAAGGTAAAAATCGAAATCATCGTGAGCGACGCCCAGGTTGCCGGAGTCGTCGAAGCCATCGAGAAATCGGCCAAAACCGGGCGCATCGGCGACGGAAAGATTTTCGTGCTTCCCATTGAAGAAGTACTGCGTATCCGAACGGGCGAGCGCGGCGAAGACGCCGTTTGAGCTCCCGTTTCAGTCTCCCCCGTGTATTGATCAACTATCCAAAGGTAGACCCATGGGCATGACCCCCAAAGAAGTACTCGAGTTCGCCAAGAAAGAAGGCGTGAAGTTCGTAGACTTCCGTTTCATGGACTTTCCGGGCATCTGGCAACACCTGACCAAGCCGCTCGCCGAGCTCGACGAAGGCTCCTTCGAAGACGGATTCGGTTTCGACGGTTCGTCGATTCGCGGGTGGGCCGAAATTCACATGTCGGACATGCTTATCAAGCCCGACCCGTCCTCGGCCAAACTCGATCCGTTCGTCAAGGAAAAGACGCTTTCCATCGTCTGCAACATTTTTGATCCCATTACCCACGAAGCCTACAGCCGCGACCCGCGCAACATCGCCAAGAAGGCCGAGGCTTACCTGAAGTCGACGGGCATCGGCGACACCGCCTTCTTCGGGCCCGAGGCCGAATTCTTTGCCTTCGACGACGTTCGCTACGAACAGGGGCCCAACCAGGCGTTTTATTCGGTCGATTCGGTAGAAGGCCAGTGGAACACCGGTCGCAACGAAGGACCGAACCTCGGCTATAAGCCCCGCTTCAAGGAAGGCTACTTTCCGGTGCCGCCGACCGACAGCATGTTCGACATGCGTAACGAGATGTCGCTCATACTCATGGAGCAGCTCGGCATTCCCGTCGAAGTGCACCACCACGAGGTTGCCACCGGCGGCCAGATGGAAATCGGCATTCGCTTCTCGAGCCTGGTCGACGTGGCCGACCGCCTGATGTGGTTCAAATACGCCGTCAAGAACACGGCACGCCGCTACAACAAGACGGTGACCTTCATGCCCAAGCCGCTCTTCGGCGACAACGGCTCGGGCATGCACTGCCACCAGTCGATCTGGAAGGACGGCAAGAACCTGTTTGCCGGCGATCTGTACGCAGGTCTCTCGCAGACCGCGCTGTGGTACATCGGCGGCATTCTCAAGCACGCCCCCGCGCTTGCGGCGCTGACCAACCCGACCACGAACAGCTACAAGCGCCTGGTACCGGGCTTCGAAGCCCCCGTGAATCTCGCCTACTCGGGCCGCAACCGCTCGGCTTCGATTCGTATTCCGACCACCGGAACCAATCCGAAGGCCAAGCGCGTCGAGATCCGGTTCCCCGACCCGAGCTGCAACGGCTATATCGCTTTCGCCGCCATGCTCATGGCCGGCCTTGACGGCATCGAAAACAAGATCGATCCGGGTGAGCCGCTCGATCGCGACATTTACGGCCTTTCGCCCGAAGAGCTGGCGAACGTGCCCTCGATGCCCGGCAGCCTCGAAGAAGCGCTCAATGCACTGCGCAAGGACCACGAGTTCCTGCTCAAGGGCGATGTCTTCACCCAGGACGTCATCGACACGTGGATCGACTACAAAATGACCCGCGAAGTGAACCCGATGCGCCTGCGTCCTTCGCCCTACGAGTTCGCGCTCTACTTCGACATCTGATCGCCCTACGGCGACACGGTTTTCCGTCACAGCCCTCTTCCGCTTCGGAAGGGGGCTTTTCTTTTCATGGGGAAAAGTACGAGCGAGGCGGCGTCCGGCCCCGCCATGCTGCCTCGCCGGGCCACCGCTTACCACGGCTTCGTGGGGGCCGGAACAGTGGGAGGCTCTCAGTCTGCGTCGCCGCGATGGACGTGGGGATTGTAGAAATCGCCCTCGGTACCACAAAGCACCGTGCCTTCGCCCTGAAAAACGAGGCCGTCGCGCAGCATCGATTCGAAAGGTTCGGGGTAGTACACCCGCTCGAGGTAAAGGCCCTGCGGTGGGGCCGTCATGCCCGCGGCGCTGCGACGGCACGCCGAGATGATGCCGGGTATGTCTTCGGGTGAGCGTTGTCCCAGGCCGACTTCGACCAGGGTGCCGATGACGTTGCGCACCATCTGCTTCAGAAACCCGTCGCCGGCAATGCGAAAGACGATTTCATCGCCCTGCCGCTCGAAGCCCACGGCGTGCACGGTGCGTACGGTCGTTCGTACCTCGGCACGCGGTCCCTGGAAACTCACGAAATCGTGCCGGCCCGTCAGGTGACGCGCGGCTGCCCGCATGGCCTCCATGTCGAGCGGCTTGACCACGTGCCAGACCCGCAGTCGGTCGAGCGCACTCGGCTGTCGGCGATTGAGAATGCGGTAGGCATAGGTCTTGGAAACCGCGCGCCGGCGGGCGTGAAAACTCTCGGGCACTTCGGCAACGCCCACCAGCGCCACGTCGCGGGGCAGAAAGTGGTTCACGGCGCCGCGAAAGGCATCGACCCGATACGAGCTCTTCGTGTGGAAGTGGGCGACCTGGTACCGTGCATGCACGCCCGCATCGGTGCGACCCGAGCAATGCACGACGACTTCCTCATCGCCCACGAGGCGAACGATGGCGTCGCGCACCACCGCGTGCACGGTGCGCTTGCCCGGTTGCAGCTGCCAACCGGAAAAGTCGCTTCCGTCGTACTCGAGAATGAGCGCCAGCGTGCGCATGCCCGGCTCGGCATCGTCGAGCCCGGCCGGCAGGATACAGGGAAGCATCGGGCCGAATCAGAATTCGAGCAGAAGACCCGCGTACCAGGTCTTATCGCTCAGGTCGAAACCTTCACCGTCGCCGAAGTTGTTGATACGCATGACGCGGTATTCGCCGAACAGGTAGGTGTTGTTGATGCCCCAGCTGTTGTCCATGCCGCCGGCCGCCTTGGGCTCGAACACGTCGAGCAGCAGCTGACCGCCGGCACGCCAATGCCAGCCGTTTTTGGTGCCGGTTACCGTTTCGCCGGCGCTGTCGCTGAAATACCACAGGTCGAGGCCGGCGCCCGCGTAGGGTACCAGGGGCTGGTCTTGAAACCAGGCGCCGCGATACACCACTTCGAACGAGCCGGGAACGATCATGAGCACTTCGTCCTCAACCGACTGTTCGCCGGTTTCGGCTTCGACGGCCTTGCCCTTCTCCTGAAAAAACCCGACGCTCACGCCGATACCCAAGGTGCCCCACGGGGTGTGGTGCAGGGGCTGCCACTCGAAGTCGAGGGCAACCATGCCGTTGGTGCGGTCGTCGAATATATCTTCGTAGGCAACCTGATCGCTGATGTTTTCGGGACGATAGGGGCCTGCGCGAAAGCCGAAGGCGCCCGAACGGCCGCTTTCGACGGCTTCGATGGTCGGACGGGCAACGGGGGGCCTTTCGCGTCGGGGCTGATCGTCAACACCGGCTCCCTCTACCGAGACCGTGTCTTCGGGTTGCAGGGCGCCGGGTGAATGATCGGCGTCGGGCACCGGCGCCGTGGAGGGTTCCGAGAAGGTCGTGTTCTCTTCGGACGATGGGGCCGTAACCGCATCGGGGGCGTCGTCGAAGGGAATTTCTTCAAAGCTCTGGGCTTCGGCCGTTTGCCCGCCGATTGCCAGGAACAGCGCGGCCGCAAAGAGGCCTGCGTAACGCCTGCGAATCATCCGTTGCTCTCCTTGAGCATGCCGTTGCGTCGATACCACCATGCCGAGCCGCCCAGTCCGGCACCGGCGAGCAGAAGCGCCGCCGAACCGGGGTTGAGCGTCAGCCAGGCAAAGCCGATGAGGGGAAGAAGCAGCACCCGCACCACGGCTCTGATGCCGTCATGCGCGGCCAGCCGCTGGGCCCAGGGGGGGCTTGTGCGATAGTACCATGAAACGAACGCTTGCCCGGGGGTGTTGGTCAGAAGCACCTGGTCGCGGAAGTCGCGAAGCACCTGCACAAGCGGGGCCTGGTACGAACCGTAGGCCGCCGTGGCGATGAAGCAGCCGCCGTTCTCGCCGGCCAGATCGGCCATGGTTACCGTGGTAACCGGTTGGGCCGCAACCGCAAGAATCGCGTCGCCGTCGCGGGGAAAGTCGCTCACGTTGTCGACCCAGTCGACCGAACGCACCGTCACGTGATAGGTACGGCCGTTTTCGAGACCTGAAATGCGGGCCTCGAAGCGACCGCTGTTGATGGCGCTCACGCGGGTCGTCGGTTGCTGTTTGGCCGTTTCGTTATCCATGCCGTCGAACGGCTGGGTGCTGTAGGAAACGATGAAGGAGTCGAACACCTCGAAGCCTTCGGGCTTCGGGGGTACGCCCCAGGTCACGAGTAATGCGCCGTCGCCACCATCTGCACCGATGTCCTGCGGCGCCTGGGGAACCACGTTGTCGACGTAGACGGTGTAGGTGGTCGTTGCCTCGGCGGCGCCGTCGCCCGAAACGCGAAACTCGGCCGTGAACGTATTCTCGGCATTGCGCAGTTGCGAATGGGCCAGCGTTCGCGAGACTTCCTGCCCGATGGTGACGGACTCGGTCGTCGCAAGGGGCGAACTGTTGAGCAGGTACTTCAGATTACCCGCCGTATCGACGGCGAAGCGGAATGTTACCGCCGTCGTAGAAGAATCGGTCACCGCTTTCCCGGGCACGGGCACGACCGGAGTCGGAAACGCACTGAGTTCGCGCGCAGCGGGCGTCGATTGCGATGTCGTGAACGACGCGGCCTCGACTTCGCCCGCGGTAAGGGCGAGCAGCGCAAGCAACAACGAACAGGAAAGCAGGTGACCTTTCATCGGTTACTTCTTCTCCGGCATGAAACGTTCGACCAGCACCTCGGCAATCTGCACCGCATTGAGGGCCGCGCCCTTCAGCAGCTGGTCGCCGGCGACAAAGAGGTCGACGGCTTTTTCGTTCGACACATCATACCGGATTCGGCCGACGAGCGTGTCGTATTTGTCGCTTGCTTCGATCGGCATCGGAAAGTGGTTCTTGTCGATGTCGTCCTGAACCTTGACGCCCGGAAAGGAGGCCATCGCCTCGCGCATTTCATCGAGCGAGGGCCGTCGTTCGGCAAACTCGATGTTCAGCGCTTCCGAGTGAGCGCGCAGCACCGGCACGCGCACGCAGGTGGCCGTGACGCCGATGTTGTCGTCGTGCAGAATCTTACGGGTTTCGTTGATCATCTTCATTTCTTCTTCGTTGTAGCCGTTCTCGGTAATGCTCGAGTTGTGGCTGAAGAGGTTGAAGGCGATCTGGTGGGGGAAGGCGTTCTTCGTCGGCGCCTTGCCGGCGAGAATTTCCTTCGACTGTTCGACCAGTTCTTCCATGGCCTTGGCCCCGGCGCCGCTGGCCGCCTGGTAGGTAGCGGCCACCACGCGCTTGACGGGAGCCAGCTTGATCAGCGGAAAGACGGCCATCAGCATGATGATGGTCGAGCAGTTGGGGTTTGCGATAACGCCCTTGTGCTTGCCGATGTCTTCCGGATTGATTTCGGGAATGACGAGCGGCGTCTCGGGATCCATGCGAAAGGCCGACGAGTTGTCGATGACGACGGCGCCCGCGTCGACGGCCGCCTTGGCGAATTCCTTGCTCCGGCCGCCGCCGGCCGAGAACAGGGCAATGTCGACGCCCTGGAATGAATCGAGGGTGAGTTCTTCGACGGTATACTCGCGTCCCTGGAAGGTCAGCTTCGAGCCCTTGCTGCGGGCGCTGGCCAGCAACTTGAGTTCGCCGACCGGAAACTTGCGGTCGTCGAGAATCTTCAGAAACTCGGCGCCGACTGCGCCGGTGGCGCCTACGACGGCAACATTGAATTTGCGATTATCTGCCACGATATACTCCCTTGTTACATCTTTCTATTCACAATTCGGAGCCGGAGCCTTCTCGGCTCCGGCTCCCACACTAAAAAACAATCAGGCGAGCACTTCCTTCAGTGCGTCGCGAAGGGCCTGGCCCATGGCCTTGCAGCCGACGACCTTGTCGCCCTGCTGGGCGATGTCGCCGGTGCGATACCCCTGATCGAGCACGCGCTCGACGGCCTTTTCGATGGCGTCGGCGGCAGCGGGCTGGTTCAGGGTGTAGCGCAGCATCATGGCCGCCGACAGCACGGTGGCGACGGGGTTGGCCTTGTCCTGCCCGGCAATATCGGGGGCCGAACCGTGTACCGGTTCGTACATGCCCACCTTGCCGCCGATGCTGGCGCTGGGCAGCATGCCGATGCTGCCGGTGAGCATGGCGGCTTCGTCGGACAGAATGTCGCCGAAGAGGTTGGTGGTCACGATGACGTCGAACTGCTTGGGATTACGAACGAGCTGCATGGCGCAGTTGTCGACGTACATGTGGTGCAGTTCGATATCGGTGTACTCCTTGTCGCGCAGTTCCTGCACGGTGTTGCGCCACAGCTCGGTCACTTCGAGCACGTTGGCCTTGTCGATCGAGTGCACCTTGCCGCCACGCTTACGGGCGATGTCGAAGGCCGTGCGGGCGATGCGCTCGATTTCGGGCGTGGTATATACCTTGGTGTTCACGCCGCGCTTGGTGCCGTCGGGCAAGGTTTCGACGCCCTTCGGCTGGCCGAAATAAATACCGCCGGTCAGCTCGCGCACGACCATGATGTCGATGCCCGACACGACTTCGGGCTTCAGCGTCGAAGCCGAGACCAGCGCCGGGTAAACGACGGCGGGGCGCAGGTTGGCGTACAGGCCGAGCTCGGCTCGCAGGCGCAGCAGGGCGCGCTCGGGGCGAACGCTGTAGTCAAGCGGTTCCCACTTGGGGCCGCCGACGGCGCCGAGCAGCACGGCGTCGCTTTCGCGGGCCATCTGCAGGGTTTCTTCGGTCAACGGCACGCCGTGGGCGTCGATGGAACAGCCGCCGACAAGGCCCTCGCTGAAGTTGAATTGCAGGTCGAAACGCGGAGCCAGATCCTGCAGCACGGCAACGGTCTGTTCCATGACCTCGGGTCCAATGCCGTCGCCGGCAAATACGGCAATCTTGAATGAAGGCATAACGCTTTCCAGTCGGGAAAAAAAGCGGCCGGTCCGGGTCAATCCCGAGCCGGCGTCGTTATCGTTCGACGGCATCTCGGCGACACCGTCGCCAGTTCACGGACCGACTTCCCGGGGTTCGGGTTGGCCGCCGTTTTTCTGCAGGTCAACCCAGTTCTTCAACCGGTAGTCGAGTTTATTCAAAGCGTTGACGTAGGCCTTGGCGCTTGCCACGACAATGTCGGTGTGCGCGCCCTGGCCCAGGGCCGTCTTGCCGTCGAGTTCGAGGCGTACGGTCACTTCGCCCTGCGCGTCGGTGCCGCCGCTGATGCTGCTTACCGTGTACTGCAGCATGCGGGCGTCGGTACCCGTAATGCGCTTGATGGCGTTGAGCGCGGCGTCGACGGGGCCGTCGCCGTTCGAGGTGCCCTTGGCGGTCTCGCCGTCGATTTCGACCTGCACGGTGGCCGTCGGCAGCATGTCGGTGCCGCTGGCGACATTGCACCCCAGCAGGCGAAAGCGCGCCGACGTGGGGCGAACGACTGCTTCGGCCACGACCGCTTCGAGGTCTTCGTCAAAGATTTCTTTCTTCTTGTCGGCCAGGGCCTTGAAGCGGCGGAAGGCTTCTTCCAGCGAATCGCCCTCGAGCTGGTAGCCCAGCTGGGTAAGCCGATCGCGAAACGCATGGCGACCGCTGTGCTTGCCGAGCACGAGCTTGTTGGTGTCGAGGCCGATGCTCTCGGGCGTCATGATTTCGTAGGTCAGGCGCTGCTTAAGCACGCCGTCCTGGTGAATGCCCGATTCGTGCGCAAAGGCATTGGCGCCTACGATGGCCTTGTTGGGCTGCACCAGCATGCCCGTGATCTGGCTCAGCAGACGGCTCGAGTGATAAATCTGGGTGGCGTCGATGCCTGTATCGACCCCGAAGACTTCGGGTCGGGTGCGTAGCGCCATGACGATTTCTTCCATGGCGGCGTTGCCGGCCCGTTCGCCGATGCCGTTGATGGTGCACTCGACCTGGCGCGCGCCCGCCTTCACCGCCATGAGGCTGTTGGCGACGGCAAGCCCGAGGTCGTTGTGGCAATGCACCGAGATGACCACGTCGTCGACGCCGCGCAGCTTCTCGCGCAGATGGGTAATCAGGGCCGCGTATTCCGTCGGAGTCGTGTAGCCGACCGTATCGGGCACATTCAACGTGTTGGCGCCGGCATCGATGGCCGTCTGAAAGACCTCGACCAGGAAGTCCCAGTCGGAGCGGGTTGCGTCTTCGGCACTGAACTCGACATGATTCACATACGAACGTGCCTGGGTAACGGCCCGCTTCGTTTCCTCAAGCACGCGGTCGCGCGACATCTTGAGCTTGTATTTCATGTGAATGTCGCTGGTGGCGATAAAGGTATGAATGGCCGGTTTGCGGGCCACCTTGACCGCTTCGAAGCAACGCTCGATGTCCTTTTCGCTGGTACGCGAAAGACCGCAGACGATGGGCCCCTCGACCGAACGGGCGATTTCGCGCACCGCCTCGAAGTCGCCTTCGCTGGCGATGGGAAAACCCGCTTCGATGACGTCGACGCGCAGGCGGGCGAGCTGATGGGCCACGCGTAGCTTCTCTTCGACGTTCATGCTGCAGCCGGGGCTCTGTTCCCCGTCGCGAAGCGTCGTATCGAATATGCGTATGCGGTCGCTCACACCCCTTCTCCATCCGTGTTGTTCGCCGATGTTCCCGCAGCCGCCGCCTCGGTGGCTACATCTTCGGCGTAAAGGTCGTCGGAACTGCTGCGTTCGCCGGTACGGCGGTGCCGGCGGAAGATGATCCACTCAATGGGGCCGCTCAGGAAATACCCCATGACGAGGAAGAACAGCGTCAGAACCGGTTCGGCGGCAATGAGGGCCAGCAGGCCGACCGCCGCCAGCAATATGAAGAACGGCGCCCGCTTGAGGGGGTCGAGGTTCTTCGAGCTGCGGTAGCGTACATTGCTTACCATGAGCAGTGCTCCGGTAAACGTAAGCGCCAGGTAAACCCAGTGGGGTAGCTCGAGTACGTTACGCCGGAGCAGCATGGTTACCCGCTTGCTTTCGTCGCCGACGAAGTTCGTCAGGTAAACGTACAGCAGAATGGTAACCGCAATCGTGGCCGCGGCCCCCGGCGAGGGCAGGCCCTGAAAGCTCTTCTTCTCTACGTCGCCGCTCTGCACGTTGAAGCGGGCCAGCCGCAGCGCGGCACAGGCGACATAAAGGAAGGCCGCCAGCCAACCCCAGCGCATGAAGGGCTCGAGCGCAAACGAATACATGAGTACGGCCGGCGCCACGCCGAAGGCGACCAGATCGGAAAGCGAGTCGTACTCGCCCCCGAAGTCGCTCATGGTGCGCGTCAGGCGAGCCACCGTGCCGTCCATGGCATCGAAGGCCGCCGACACGAGAATGGCCCAGGCCGCCACCTCATAGAAATGGCTGACGGCCGCCGTACCGCCGCTGAACTGCTCGACGACCCGCTCGCTGATGCCCGCCCGGCGCATGCCCTCGAGCGTATTGGCGAGGGCGTGCCCCTTGAGCGAAGACACGATACCGTAGAAGCCCGCGAACAGGCTTGCCGTCGTGAAGAGATTCGGAAGGACATAAATGCCCTTCCGAATTCCCGTGCGTCCAGAAACGTCGCGGCCGTTGCCGTTAGCCATGGGGGTCAGTTCTTCGCCTTGTCGACGATCTTCTTCTGCGAGAGCCAAGGCATCATGGCGCGCAGACGGCCACCCACGTCTTCGATCGGGTGCTCTTCACCCAGGCGGGTGAGGGCGTTGAAGCGGGGCTTGCCTGCCTTGTTCTCGAGAATCCATTCGCGGGCGAAGCTGCCGTCCTGAATTTCGCGCAGAATCTGGGCCATCTCGTACTTGGTCTCTTCGGTGACGACGCGGGGTCCGCGGGTCAGGTCGCCGTACTGGGCGGTGTTCGAGATCGAGTAGCGCATGTTCGAGATGCCGCCTTCGTAAATCAGGTCGACGATGAGCTTGACTTCGTGCAGACACTCGAAGTAGGCCATTTCCGGCGCATAACCGGCTTCGACCAGCGTTTCGAAACCGGCCTGAATGAGGGCCGACACGCCGCCGCAGAGCACGGCCTGTTCACCGAACAGGTCGGTTTCCGTCTCTTCGCGGAAGTTGGTTTCGATGATGCCGGCGCGACCGCCGCCGACGGCCGAAGCGTAGGCCAGCGCGAGATCGCGGGCCTTGCCGGTCGCGTCCTGGTGCACGGCAATCAGGCAGGGAACGCCGCTGCCCTGCTCGTACTGGTGACGCACGAGGTGGCCGGGGCCCTTGGGTGCGACCATGAACACGTCGACGTCGGCCGGGGGCACGATCTGGCCGTAGTGAATGTTGAAGCCGTGGGCGAACATGAGGGCCTTGCCCGGCGCCATGCCCGGAGCCACGTCGTCCTTGTAAATGTCGCCCATCGATTCGTCGGGAAGGAGCAGCATGACGATGTCGGCCCACTTCGCCGCTTCGGCGGGGGTGTCGACACGCAGGCCGGCGTTTTCGGCCTTCGCCACGCTCGAGCTGCCGGCGCGCAGGCCGACCTTGACGTCCATGCCGCTGTCACGCAGGTTCAGTGCGTGGGCGTGGCCCTGGCTGCCGTAGCCGATGATGGCGATTTTCTTTCCCTTGAGGACGTCGAGGTTGGCGTCCTTGTCGTAATATACGTTCATGTGCTCTCCTGACAGGGCCTTCAGGCGGCCTCTTCACGCGAATGCTTGTCTCGATCCTTGACCGCGCCGGCGCCCCGTCCGAGGGCGATTTTGCCGGTGCGGGCAACGTCCTTGATACCCATGGGCTTGAGCAGAGCGAGTATGGCCTCGATCTTCTCCGAATCGCCGGTGACCTCAATGATGTAGCTACGCTGGGTCACGTCGACGATCTTGCCCCTGAAAATGTCTACGATACGCAGAATCTCTGCGCGATGACGCTCCTCGGCGTTGACCTTGATGAGCGCCAGTTCGCGATCGACATACTTCGTGTCGGTAAGGTCGATGACCTTGAGTACGTTCACGACCTTGTTCAGCTGCTTGAGAATCTGCTCGACGATGGCGTCGCTACCGCTGGTAACGATGGTCATTTTCGAGGTGGTGGGGTCGAGGGTTTCTGCCACGCAGAGGCTCTCGATGTTGTAGCCCCGGCCGCTGAACAGGTTGGCGACGCGCGTGAGAACACCGGTTTCGTTCTCACACAGCACCGAAATGGTATGTCGTTTCATGCGTATCTCCTGTAACCGGAGAAGCGATGACCGACCAGGATCGCTGGGCAGACCTCTCCCCCGGGACGCAAGTTTGCGGAATCTCTTATTCTACCCGACGATTCCGATCGGTCGCAAACGGGAAATGCCCCTGCTCGTGAGCTTCGGATGAAGGCGAAGGGGAGATGGGGCGAGCTTGTGAAGGGGAGAGGGCACGGTGTGCAGCGCGACCGTACGTTCAGGCTTTTTGACTTTCAGACGGTCGGACTCGCAGACCGACAGACTTTCGGAAACGTGCCGAACGATCTTCCGCGTTCCAACCTTCCTTCATTCGCCTATGTTCCCCGGGTTGCAGTTCCCCTCACCGCTTGCAAGGCTCGCGTACTCCCCGGGGGGAGTGGGCACGTGGCGTAAGGCGCGTAGGCCACCGGTCACAGGTCACTACCGTGCAGCCGTGCGGGACGGAACTTATCACCTATCACCTGTCACCACCGTCCGTCCGTGCAGTACGTCAACCCGTGCAGCACGTTACACCGTGAGCCGTCGCACCCGTTCCCGCGCGGCCGCGAGCATCTCACGGTCGGCTTCGTCGACGTTTCCCGCCGCTTCGTCGACATCGAGTATATCGGCGCGACCGAGGTCGTCGAGCACGTCACGGTATTCTTCGAGCGTCAAGTGGGCGAAGCGGGCAGGGTCGATGGGGTTTCCCCAGCGCACGACCGCCCGGGAAAAGGGGGCCGGAAACAGAAAGCGATCCCACGTGGGAACCCGGGCCGCCGGTCGGGCCGAGGCGCTGATCCAGATGACCGGCAGGTTAAGCTTGCGCGACAGGCTGGCCATGCCCATCTTCGAGACAAAGCGTGGCCCGTGCGGACCGTCGGGGGTGAAGCCGAGCGTCCGGCCCCCGCCTTCGAAGTACCGCTCCATCATTTCCTGCCGGGCTTCGGCGCCCCGTGCGTTGGCGCTGCCGCGTACGGCCCCGATGCCGAAGGCGGCGATGATGCGGGTGATCAGCTCGCCGTTGCGGTGATTGCCGATGAGCACGTGCGCGTTTCCCTTTCGCTCCCACAGGCCGGGCATCATGAGCAGGCGACCGTGCCAGAAGGCCATGATGACCGGACGGCCTTCATCCCAGAACGGCACCAGGTTCTCGCGTCCCTGCACCTTCCACCGCATGGTGGCGTACAGCGCCCGAAGAATCAGAATCGCTATGGGGGGAACGATGTGGAAGAAGAACCAGTCAATCGGAATCTGGTACCACTTTTTTCTGCGCTGCGACATGGATTCAAGGTAGCAGAGCGGGAGGGTGGTTTCATCTTGTGCCCTGGAAGATCGTACCTGCCTGTTTCGCGGTAGCCATCCTGGCCATGACTCTCCCTTTCCGGCCTCCGGAGCAAGGTCGGATCCCTCAACGCATCAAGATGCGTCTGTGTTATCGTTGTGATGTGAGAACGACACTGACGCTTGATGATGATGTCGCGGCGAAACTGGCCGATTTGATTCGCGAAACGGGGCGCCCGTTCAAAGTCGTGGTGAACGAAACCCTGCGTAACGGCTTGAATGCGAAAAAGGCGCTGTCATCGCCTGACCGCTTTGTGGTAAAGCCCCGTCGACTGGGGCTGCGCACAGGTTTCACCTACGACAACGTAAGCGAGCTGCTCGAAGAAATAGAGCGCGGCTCGTGATTCTGGTCGACGCCAACATCCTTCTCTACGCCTACGACCAGTCTTCCACCTTCCATGAAAAGGCGCGGCTCTGGTGGGAAGACCGACTTTCCGAACCCCACCCCGTACGTTTGCCTTGGGCAACCCTGCTGGCGTTTATCAGCATCGGCACTCACCCCCGACTGCTGGAAACGCCCTTTACGCTTGCAGAAGCCACGTTGCATGTCGCAAGCTGGCTCGCGAGACCGATGGTTGATGTGATCGCGCCCACCCCGCGCCACTGGGAAATCCTGCAATCTCTGCTCGTAAATGGACAGGCAGGGGGAAACCTTGTTCCCGACGCCCACCTTGCTGCGCTCGCCATCGAACATGGAGCTACCCTTTACTCGACCGACCGCGACTTCACGCGCTTCGACGGCCTGGCCTGGATAAATCCACTGGCTTGACCGAAGTCTGCCGGGTTTCCGGTGAGCGGTTGCCGGGAAAGCCTGACGATGTTACACTTTTCGCGGACCTGTAACATGCCCGTCAACGGTTTCCTCATGGCGACGACAAAATTCAATTTCGAGCAGATGCCTCCCGAGCTGCGCGCCCTTACCCTGCAGGTCGATCAGCCCGAATACGGCTTTTTCGGTCCGGACTCGCAGTCGTGGCGCGTGGGTCGCGAATCGAGTCTGCTGTTCACGGGCTATCGCGCGCTTCTGCTGCAACTGGCGCATCCGAAGATTGCGCAGGCGGTGGCCGAACACAGTCGGTTCGCCGGCGATCCGTTGGTCAACGCCGTACGCCTGTACGCAAGCCTGGGCGATATCATCTTCGGTTCGCGCGACAAGGCACTTCAAACCATTATGCATGCACGCAACGTGCTTGAGGGAGTGCATGGCACCCTGACCGACGAGAATCGGCTTCTCGCAAGGGGCTCGCGTTATCGCGCCAACGACCCCGAAGTGCTTTTCTGGGTGAACGCTACGTTGTTTGACTCCGTGATACGCGGTTACGAGCTCATCGCCGAGCCGCTCAGCAGCGACGAGAAGGAACGTCACTACAAGGAAAACCGACTTTTCGCGCAGCTTTTCGGCGTGCCGACCAGCGCCATGCCCGAAACGTACGACGATTTCGAGGCCTACTTCGAGGGCACGTTGGCGCTCAGGCTCGACGTCACACCCACATCTCGCGAACTCTGCCGAGCGCTTTTCAGCCGAAACCTCCAGGCGCGAGCCGCGGCGCCCCTCAACCAGCTGCTTACGGCCGGCATGCTTCCGCGCGAACTGCGCGAAGCGTATGGGTTGCCTTGGGGGCCGGGTCGCAAGGCGGCGTTCACAGCGTCGCTCAGGGCGTTGCGTCTGGCCAGGCGCACGACGCTTCCCCCCCTTCGCTATGTACACTTCTACCACCAGGCCATGCTGCGCATTTACTGGTCAAGGCTGGCGCAACTGCCTGAAAGCTTTCTGGGTGGCGCACGCGCAGGCTACGACCCTGTAGTACCCTGAGCCGAGGCACAGCCGCTTTCCCCCCTCGGCTTTTTCTGCGAAGTTCAGTCCCTTGTCAGCAGGGGAAAAAGAAAATCGCGGGCCAGGCGGGTGAGGCTTTCTTCGTTGTCGGAATCGACCTGCGTGCTGGGAACGAGTACCAGCGAATGCCAGAGCCGCAGCAGCATTTCGGCGAGATAATTCGCATCGATGTACGGGTAAAGACCACTTGCCTGGAGCATGGTAATCAAGCCCGCGACATGGGTTCTTCCGAAGTCGATGAGCTGCGATGCGGTGACGGCTGCGTAGCGGGGCAGAACGATCTCGGAGTCGCTTTCCATAAGCCTGCGAAACAGCGTATGGCGTCGAGCCACCAGAACGGTCGCGACAAAACCCTTTACGAACCGATCTGCGGCAGCTTCTTCCGAAGCAATATCGACGAGGATGTTCTGAAGCGACTTGCGCGCCTCGCGAAGAATGACTTCGTGCAGCAGCGACTGCTTGTCGGTGAAGCGACGGTAAAGGGTAATCCGGCTCACACCGGCCCGCCGCGCCACCTCTTCCATGGACGTCTTGCGGAAGCCGATTTCGGACAAAACGTCGCATGCCGCCTCGAGAATGCGTACATGGGTTTCATCCTGTTCGCTGTCGCCCGGAAACAGGGGGCTGCGTTCGAAGTAAGCCTGGGGCATGGCAGGTTCGTGAAAGCGCCGGGCTCGGCTGACCGAACCCGGCGCAAATCATTCTACCACCGACAGGGTAAGGGCGTCATTCGGGCACAATGTCCCAATTGAACCCGGAAATGACGCCGTCGAAGGTCGCCGTACCCTTGAAGGAAGGATTGTTCGAGTCGGTATACTCGAGGTCGAGCGCGTACCACAGGTCGCCCGTCAAGCGCATGCAGAAGGCGACTCCGCCGCATTGCTCGGCGGTAGTGCGTTCGGTTTCGGTGAACTCCAACACCTCAATCTCGGCGCGCGTGATGCCGAGACCTTCATAATTGAAGGCTTCGTATTCTTCGCAGCCCACGCGCAGGTCGATAAAGCCGGCATCGCCAGGCGTGAAGGTGAGAGGCAGGTCTGCAGGGGCTATGGTGGTAATGCCGCTGGCGTAATAGCTGACGATTACGCCTCCATCGGTTTCGACGGCAACCTGCAGGTCCATACCGTATTCCCAGCCGAAGCCCGCGTAGCTGTAAGCGGCGGCCACGGGGCCCCCCAGGTCGATGCTTCCGTCGCACTTGGTCGTTCCCGTCTGCGATACGGCGTACGTGAGCAGATGCGCCGGTTCGCGTGGTTCATCGACGATCGGGTCGATCGAGCTTACGGCGACGAACGGGCTGAAGCTTTTCGTGAGGCCGGCTACCGTGCCCTCGTCGGAATCTGTCGGGGGCAGCACCTCGACTTTACCGTCGACGATATGGCCCACAGCCGTTCCCTCGGTGGTGCCGGTCACGGGCACCTGCACGGTGGCGTCGGTAACCAGGGTCACCGGCTTGAGGTCGGGCAGGCTGCGCAACTCGATGAGCACCGCGGGGCCTTCGGGTCTGTACGAGCCGTCGGGCATGCTGAAGCCAGACGATGCCGGGGCATAGCCGGCGGGAGAGGCGTTTACGTCCGACGATGCGGGCACGACGCTGAGAACCGCCGCTTCGACGCCCTCCGGCAGCGATGCCTCGGCAAGCACAATGCGGGTGCCGTTCAAGGCGTTACCCGCTTCCTCGATGAGAAGTTCTCCGCCTTCGATGCCGACCCGGAGAACTTCGCCCCCCAGCTGCTCGATTTCGGCGCGAACTTCTTCGAAGACTTCGTTGACGAGGGTGTCCCTGGCTTCGTTGAAAGCGTTTTCTATGTCATCGGCTAC
>JAWLBW010000046.1:0-20588 GCA_041687475.1 bacterium | reverse complement strand
GCAGAAGTGAACCGGGCAGGTCCGACTCGCGCTCAACGTACAAGACCGGCTGCAATGGCGGCGCGGGTCTCTTCAATGAGGCGATCCTTGTCGTCGAGCGACAACCCGGTCGTCTCAATGGGGTCGTGAATGTGCACCTGGACGGCGCCGGGTACGATACGGTTCGCCCCAACGGGCAACACATCATGCGACCCGGCGATGGTAACCGGCAGAATGGGCACGCCCGCCTTGATGGCCAGCACGAAGCCGCCTTTCTTGAAGGGAAGCAGGCTGCCGTCCTTCGACCGCGTACCCTCGGGAAACACGGCAATGCTCTTGCCCTCTCTGATTTCGGTCGCCGCCTCGTCAAGGCTGGCTACGGCCGCGGCATGGTTGCCCCGATCGACGAAGATGTGGCCCATCGACTTGACGCCCCACCCGAAGACCGGCACGTAGCGCAGCTCTTTTTTGGCCACGAAATGAATGTCGTAGGGAAGAATGTCGAACAGAACCGGAACGTCCAACAGGCTCTGATGATTCGACATGACCACGACCGGACCGGCCGGCAGTTTGTCGAGGCCGTCGGCGTACACCTTGACGTTGCCCGAGCGAAGAATACCGCGGCTCCACGTACGTGCGATGGAGAAGGCGGTTTCGGGCGAAAACGGCGCCACGGCCATCACGGGCCAGGCAAACACCAAGGTCGAACCTACGGTGTATGGAAGGGTCAGATAAGAGCGCATCGATATATCATCCTTACCGAAAAGTCACGATCCGTCCAGCCGTTTGTCATCAAATTGTCACGGAGTGGATGTAAGCTTCGTTGCACCGCCAATCGTCGCCTTGTTACCGTAAGAAGATCGCCTTCGGGTCGCCCAGCCGGCGAATTTACATTTCAGGATTTGCTTTCCATGCCATTGAAAACATTCGCTTCTCTCTTCGGCTCGCCGACCGTTGTCGTAACGCTTCTGATTGCGGCAATGCTTGGCGGGCCGTTCGACGCGCGGGCAGATGACGCGCAGCGCGTGGTCAGCCTGATACCCAGCACGACGGAAATGATTTTTGCGCTCGGCGCGGGTAACCGCCTGGTGGGCGTCGACGATTACAGCAACCACCCGCCCGAAGCGGCTTCGTTGCCCCGGGTGGGGGCGCTGGGCACACTTTCCTACGAACGAATCGCATCGCTCCGTCCCACGCACATTGTTACCCTGGAAAGCCTCTGGTCGCCCGAAGTCATCGGCCGCCTCGAGAAAACCGGAGCCCGGCAGGTTCTCTGCAGCGATGCCAGCCTTGACGCTATCGCAGCCTGCGCTCGCTCAGTGGGTAAGGCCCTGGGGCTTGAGTCCGAAAGCGAACGCCTCGTGGCCGGGTTCGCGGCCCGTCGTGAGAAAGTCGCCGCCCGTATTGCCGACCGCGCGCGGCCTCGGGTTCTGGTTGTCGTTTCGGTTGCGCCGATGTATGTCGCGGGCGGAACGAGTTTTCTCGCCGACATGCTTCGCGAGGCCGGCGCCGAGAACGTATTCGGCGACGTCACGCAGCGTTTTCCACTCGTGGGGCCCGAGAGCGTGATTGCCGCGCGTCCCGACGTCGTCATTACCCTCGAGCCGGGTGATCGGGAACGGTTTCTCGGTAAGGCCGCTTTCCGTAATCTTCCGGCGGTGAGAAACGAACGGGTGCTGGCCGTCGACCGTGACGTTTTCGGCAGGGCCGGTCCGCGCTCATTCGCCGGCCTCGAGCAACTGGCCGAGCTTCTGCACGGCACTGCCGGCGAGAGCCGATAGTCGGCCGAATCGGTCCGGAAGGTTCGTCGGGGGGAAGTATCGGCCCTGCTTCGGCGGTCATCTTCATCGGCAAAGGCCCCCACAAACGACGTCTTTACTTGCCGGGGGTTACGCCGACTTTGTATAATGTTTAGCTTGACTTAGCCAGCTGTGCGACAGCCGCCCATTGCCCGTATTGCGGGAAGGCGGCGCTTTTGAGGAGTCTGCGTTGAAACCAGAACTGATTCCCGTCAACATCGAAGACGAAATGCGGCAGAGTTACCTCGACTACGCCATGAGCGTAATCGTGGGACGCGCCCTGCCCGACGTGCGTGACGGCCTGAAGCCGGTGCATCGACGCGTGCTTTACGCGATGCACGATCTCGGCAATTACCATGACAAGCCGTACAAAAAGAGCGCGCGTGTCGTCGGTGACGTCATCGGTAAATACCACCCGCACGGCGACTCGGCTGTCTACGACACCATCGTGCGCATGGTGCAGACGTTTTCGTTGCGGTACCCCCTGGCCGACGGACAGGGTAACTTCGGTTCGGTCGACGGCGACTCGGCCGCAGCCATGCGTTATACGGAAGTGCGCATGGCCAAGATCTCGACGCAGATGCTGGCCGACCTTGAAAAGGATACGGTCGACTACGGCGACAACTACGACGGCTCACTGCAGGAACCGCTGGTGCTTCCGGCGGTGTTCCCCAATCTGCTGGTCAACGGCGCCGGCGGTATTGCCGTGGGCATGGCGACCAATATTCCGCCGCACAACCTGAATGAAATCTGCGATGCCGCCATCAGCGTCATCAAAAACCCCGATGCATCGGTCGACGACCTGATGCAGATCGTGCCGGGGCCCGACTTTCCCACCGGGGCCACCATTCACGGCCGCGACGCCATTCGCGAGGCCTACACGACCGGACGCGGCGTCATTCGCCTGCGCGCCAAGGCCGAATTCGAGACCGATCGCAACGGCAAGACGGCGATCATCGTCAACGAAATTCCCTACCAGGTCAACAAGGCCCGGCTGATCGAAAAGATTGCCGAGCTGGTACGCGACAAGAAGCTCGAAGGCATTTCCGACCTGCGCGACGAGAGCGATCGCCAGGGCATGCGCATCGTCATCGAACTGAAACGGGGCGAAATTCCCCAGGTGGTGCTGAACCATCTGTACAAGCAGACCCCGATGGAAACCAGCTTCGGCATCATCATGCTGGCGCTGGTCGACAATCAGCCCCGGGTGCTCACGCTCAAGGAAATTCTCGAGCAGTTCATTCTGCACCGCAAGGAAGTCGTCGTTCGGCGCACCAACTTCGACCTGAAGAAGGCCGAAGCCCGCGCCCACATTCTCGAAGGTCTGGTCAAGGCGCTTGATCATCTCGACGAAGTCATTGAGCTCATTCGCGCCAGCAAGGACCGCGGCGAAGCCCGCGAAGGCCTCATGCGCACCTGGGACTTCAGCGAAGTGCAGGCCAACGCCATTCTTGAAATGCAGCTGCAGCGCCTGACCGGCCTCGAGCGCGACAAGATTGTGCAGGAGTACAACGATGTACTCGCCCTCATTGCCGACCTGAAAGACATTCTGGCCAACGAATCGCGCGTCATGCTGATCATTGCCGACGAACTGCGCGACGTGAAGAAGAACTTCGGCGACGAGCGCCGTACCGACATCGTGGCCAACCAGGAAGAGATTTCCATGGAAGACCTCATCAAGGATGAGGATTTCGTGGTCACCTTCACGAACGAAGGTTACGTCAAACGCTCGCCCATCGCCCTCTATCGCGCGCAACGGCGTGGCGGCAAGGGTAAGCAGGGGGCCACGACCAAGGAAGAAGATTTCCTCGTGAGCCTGTTCGTGGCCTCGTCGCACGATCACGTGCTGTTCTTCACCGACCGGGGCAAGGCCTATTCGCTGCGCGTGTGGGACCTGCCCGAAGCCGGTCGTACCAGCCGCGGCAAGCCGATCATCAACCTGCTTCCGCTCGAACCGGGCGAAAAGGTTACGGCTCACCTGCCCATTCGGGAGTTCACCGAAGGCTACCATCTGTTCTTCGTGACCCGAAACGGCACGGTCAAGCGAACCGACCTCTCGAAGTTCGAGCACATTCGCGTCAATGGTCTGCGGGCCATTACCCTCGAAGACGGCGACCTGCTGCGTCGGGTCATGCTGACCGACGGCGACTCCGAGGTCTTCCTCGGCAGCTCGATCGGCAAGGTCATTCGCTTTCATGAAGACCAGGTACGCGTCATGGGTCGCGAGGCCATGGGCGTGCGCGGCATGATGCTCGACAAGGACGAAGAGATCATCGACTCCGAAACCGTCATTCCCGGCGCCAGCGTGCTTACCGTCAGCGAACTGGGCATGGGCAAGCGCACCGATCTCGATGAATATCGCGGTCAGAAGCGTGGCGGCAAGGGTATTCTCACCATGCGCCAGACCGACAAGACGGGTACGGTCGTTGCCATCAGGCAGGTGGTCGAGGGCGAAGACATTCTCATCGTTACCGACGGCGGTCAGATCATTCGCATGGGCGTCGACGAAGTTCGCATCATCGGCCGCAATACGCAGGGCGTGCGCATGTTCAACGTCGGCGACAGCGGCCGCGTCGTAGGCGTGGCCAAGATTGTCGAACGTGAAGACGACAGCCAGGGCGATCTGCCGCTCGGCGAGGATGACGAGGGCGGTGAAGAAGAGTAAGCTGTGATGCGCCGGCTCTTGCTGCCCCTGTTGTTTCTTGCGGTCGCCTCCTGTACGGGCGGACCGAAGAAGGCATATGAAAAGGCGGTCGAAAGCCGGCGCGACGGGCACTTCACCGAGGCGGTCACACGGCTTCGCGAGCTGACGCTTGAGTACCCGGACAGTGAATATGCCGGTCAGGCGCTGTTGTTGTCGGCCGGCATTTACACACGCGATCTGAAGGCCTACGACGACGCCCTCGACGCCTATCGGCTGTTTCTGCGGCTTCACCCCGATGCGCCCGAGGCGGCCGCGGCGCGTGAAGAGGTCGTCACGCTTCTGTACGACAAGAAGCACGATTACTGGTTGACCATTGTCGAGTGCGAGCGCTTCGCAGAGCGGTACCCGGCGTCGCCGCGTCTGCCCGTTGTTCGGCAGCGCATGATTCTCAGCTACATGCAGTTGCAGCGATACGAGAAGGCGCGTGAGGAAGCCGAACGGTTTCTCTCGCGCTTCGCCGACCATGAGCTGGCCGACGAAGTCGCCTATACCATCGCTCGCAGCTACTACATAGAATCGCGCAACGAAGAAGCGATTACGGCAGCCCGGAATTACCTGGCCCTGCGGCCCGAAGGGGCCTATGCATCGCGGGCCTGGTTTCTCGCAGGGAAAGCGCACGAAGATCTCGACCGTCTGCGCGATGCGTTGGCCGCATTTGAGCAGGCCAAGGCATTGAACTACCCGTCGCCGCCTGTGGTCGACGAAAAAATCTCGGCCGTGACGGCCCGGCTCGAACGCAAGCTGGCGCCCGCGCCGAAGAAACAGTAAACGCCGGAAGGCAGAAAAGGAAATCATGGGCGGCAGCTCTTTCGGAACGCTTTTTCGCGTCACCACCTTCGGTGAAAGCCATGGCCCCGCGCTCGGGGTTGTTATTGACGGGTGCCCGGCCGGTCTGGCCATTGACGAATCGGAGGTGCAGCGTGAGCTCGACCGGCGCAAGCCCGGGCAGAGCACCATTACCACGCAGCGCAAGGAAACCGATCAGGTCGAGTTTCTATCGGGCGTTTTCGAGGGACGTACGACGGGTACCCCGCTGGGTATGGTCATTCGTAACCAGGACCACCGTTCGCGCGATTACGACAAACTCAAGGATATCTATCGCCCGGGTCACGCCGACTTTACCTTTCTCGAGAAGTTCGGCCATCGCGACCATCGTGGGGGCGGCCGCTCGAGCGCACGCGAAACGGCGGCACGCGTGGCTGCCGGCGCCGTGGCCCGGAAACTGCTCGCCGAGGCGGCGGGTATCGACATTTACGCTTCGGTGGTCGAGATCGGTGGAATGAGCGCCGAGAGATTCGTGCGCGACGAGATCGAAAAGAACCACTTCCGGGTGGCCGATCCCGATCTGGTGCCTCGCCTCGATGCGCTCATTCGCGAGTGCAAGAAGCAGGGCGACACGGTCGGCGGCATCATCGAGTCGGTGGCCACGGGCGTGCCCCCGGGTCTGGGCGAGCCGGTATTCGAGAAGCTCGATGCTGCCCTGGCCTCGGCCATGATGGGCATCAACGCGGTGAAGGGCGTTGAAATCGGCGACGGATTTGCGGCCGCGCGTCGCCGGGGTTCCGAGAACAACGACGAGTTTTTTCGCGACGCCGACGGTAACGTGCGAACCCGCACCAATCACGCCGGCGGTACGCTGGGAGGCATTTCCAACGGCATGCCGCTGGTGGTGCGAACCGCCTTCAAGCCCACGGCGAGCATTCACAAGGAGCAGCGCACCATCAACACGGCCGGCGAAGAGGTGCCCCTTGTGGTAGGCGGTCGCCACGACCCCACCGTTCTGCCTCGGGCCGTACCCATCGTTGAAGCGATGATGGCACTGGTTCTGGCCGATTTTCTCCTGCGTCAGCGCGCCGCCCGCTTGTAAAAAGCGTCGACGGCCGGCAGGCGAGCGCCGTGCATGCCGGGGTGCGCCTGCGGTAAGCGCGGCTCTCCGTGCGACAATGTTCGACTGCATCCGGACAAGATTTATGTTTCTCGACCAGCTGTTCAAACCCATCGATCTCGAGGCCGTGCTTCAGGGCCCGCTGCCGGCAAAGGCCGTGCGCGACATGCCCTCGCCCGACGTTTACTTCGCGCTGCAGGAAGTCGGCGACGACACCCGGCGTGAAGTGCTTGCGCTGGTAACCAGCCCGCAGTTGCAGGGACTTCTCGATCTCGACCTCTGGGAAGAGACCCGGCTCGATCTGCATCGCCTTCGCGACTGGTACCACGAACTTCTCGTTTCGGTGCCGGAAGGGCGAATTTACGTACACCTGCGCGAACTCGACGTCGAGCTGCTGACGGCGCTTGTCGTGAGCGAGTACCGGGTGTTTCCGGTCGGCCCCGACTTCGACGCCGATGCACCTTCGGCCGACGCCGACTGGCAGAGCCCCGACGGCAAATTCTGGCTCTACCGGCGGGCCACGCCCTTGAACGAAGACTCGGAGCTTGCCGGCCGCATGCTCGATCTGCTTTACCGCAACGATCCCGAGCGTGCCTACGGCATTCTGCTCGAGGCCTCGGTGGGGCTGCCGTCGGAACTCGAGGAAACAGCCTACCGCTTCCGCGAAGCGCGCCTGGCAGACCTGGGCTTTCCGCCCGAAGAGGTTGCCCAGTCGATCTGGAGCCCGGCCGCCCGAACCATTGCCTCGCCCGCCGTCGATGAAGGCGAGGCGCCCCGGTACGTGGCCATCGAGGTGGCTCGCGGCGTGTCGTTGCAGGAACACCTGGCCGCACTTCCGGAAGATCGTCAGCGGGCCGTCGGCGAAGAGTTGGTCGTGCTTGCCAATGCCGCCATCATGAGCGAAGGGCTCAGGGTTCGCAAGAACGAGTCGGTGCGCGAGGCGCTGGCCATGGTTTCGGGCTACCTCGAGCTGGGGCTGACGACCGAAGAGGGCCGCCGGGCCGTCGGCACGAACATGCAACAGGTGTTTCGTATCGGGCTCGGTATCGTGGCGCCGCTCAGCCGTCGTGCGCGCAAGCTGTTGGCGACCGGGGTTTTCGATCGCTGGGGTCGTCGTCTGACGATGCTCTCGAGTGCCGAGGCCGCTTTCATGACGTCGCTGGCGCAACCGCATGCCCGGTTTGCCGAGCCCTCTGCGACCGAACCCCGCATTGAAGCCTTCCGTAGCCTTGACCAGGTGGCCCGGGCCGAAGAGGCGTTGGCGCGCATGGAAGAAGCAGCAACCTTCTTCTTTCTTCCCCAGGGATTGGCCAATCAGTCGAAGGCCTGGGAAGAGGAAGATGTGCATCCACCCCGCGAAGAGCGCTCGATTCACACCCTTGCCGGCACCATGCTGGCTCGACTGGTGCTGCGCCGGCCGCTGAGCGTCGAGCCCGTCACGCTCGACGACGTGAAGAAGCTGCTCGCGAGTCTAGACCGGCTCGGCGATTTTCGCGAGGGCATCGAAAAACTGCCGGCCGCCGCGCGCCCCCTCGGGCAGTGGCTCGCCCGCGAGTCGGAGAAGTGGATTGCCGATCTCGAGGCGGCCGGGGGAAAACCGCAACTGGTAACCGGCGTTCTCTGGCACGACGGCTGACGGGCGCCATGTGAGCACCCCCGATTTCAAACAGCTGCCGCTCGAGGTTGCCGCGCGTGACGGTCGCGCCCGTCGGACAACCGTCGCCGCCCTGGCCGCGGCCTCGCAGAACTGGTCGAAGGCCGAAGGCGCCGTGAACCGCTTGATTCGCGACGCCCGCTCGCTGCGCAGCACCGAACGGCGCTTCGTGGGTGAAGCCGTGTGGTCCATCGTACGCCGATGGGAACCGTTGCATCGCCTGGCCGACGTCATTCTGCCCGGCGAGGCCGATGCGAACCGCCGGTTGACGTTGCTGTATTTCCTGTACCTGGTGCTCGATCGGGGGCTTGCGCCCGACGCCGCTCGCCCCTGGCTCGAACAGAGCGACCTGCCGGCCAACCCTGAGACCTGGGCGGCCGCGTGGATGGAGCTCATCGGCGCCGCCCACCCCGAAGACGTTTTCGCGCTGCGCTTTGCCGTGCCGCGGTGGATCGTGCCCCGCCTGCTCGAGGCCTACGGCGACGAAGCGGCCGCCGTGGTAACCGCGCTCAACGAACGAGCGCCCATCGATCTGCGGGTAAACATTGCAAGGGCTGACCTCGATGACGTCTGCAAGCGACTGGAGGCCGAAGGTGTCGCGGCATCGCCGACTCCCTGGTCGCCCTGGGGGCTCAGGCTCGAGCGTCAGGTAAACGTAAAGTCGCTTTCGGTGTGGCGCGAGGGCCTGGTCGATCTGCAGGACGAAGGCAGTCAGCTCATTGCCCTCGTTACCGGGGCCGCCCCCGGCGAAAGCGTAGCCGATCTCTGTGCCGGCGGCGGGGGCAAACTGGTGGCCCTGGCCGGTATGATGGAGGGCAGGGGGCGTCTCATCGCTGCAGATGCGAATCACCGCCGCCTTCGTTCGGCCTTCGATCGCATGGCGCGCCTGGGCTTTGCCCCGCCTGAAGAGATTGCGCTGCCCAAGGCGACCGAAGCCGCCCGGTTGAAGTTGACACCTTGGGCGGGCGCCTGTGATGTCGTGCTTGTCGACGCCCCCTGTTCGGGCACGGGAGCCTGGCGGCGCCACCCGGCCGATCGCTGGCGGCTGACGTCGCGCGAATTGGAAAACCTGGTCACGGTGCAGGCCGGCATTCTGCGTAACGCCGCCGAGCTCGTGCGCCCGGGCGGCCGTTTGGTTTATGCGACGTGCTCGATTCTTCCCGAAGAAAACCAGAGCCAGGTCGAAGAATTTCTGGCAGAGCGATCCGACTTTTCCCTACACCGTGTCGGCGAGGCCGAACTGGGGCCGCGGGCGGTCGAGCTGCTCGACTCGGGGGGCCGGTACATGCAGCTGCTTCCGCACAGGCAGCAGACCGACGGGTTTTTTGCCGCCGTGCTTGTTCGCCGGTGACGGTGAAGTTACACTCTGGAATACAAATCACTTGAAAGCGAGCGCTCCGGGGGGTATAGTTTCCCCTCAGTTTTCTCTTTTGCGGGTATGACATGAGTGTTGCCACCGTCGATGCGTCCATCATGGGCGCCGCCATTCTGGGTGTGAAGGAAAGCCTGATTTCGCCGTCGATTCTCCGTGAGTTTTCGCGACTTGCCGAGTTGGAACAGGTTACGCCGTCGGGCTTCTACCCCCTCAGCCTTTACCTCGAACTGGTCGACTATCTGTCGGCCCGGCTGAACAAGGCCGTCGTGCTCAAGATGGGCCGCCGCGTCGGGCAGAACATCATTGAAACGTCGCTGAGCAAGCTGTCCATCGCCAACGCGGCCGAGGCCATTCAGGCCATAGACGCGGCCCACGAGCAGTTCTGTTCTCCCAAGCTGGGGTCGTTCGAGGTCGTCGATAAAAGCGAGAATGCGCTTACCGTCGTGAACACGACCCCGTACGAATGCGTACTGCAGGAAGGGCTTTTCAGCGCCGTTGCCGAACAGTACGGCCGCCGTCCGGCCGTCGAGCACGTTGCTTGCCGCCATAACGGTGCGCCGGCCTGCCGGTACCGCATCGAATTTCGTTGACCGCCTCGGGAATATTCCGACCGCAAGGACCGACGTTCGATTCTTTCACCCTCCCCAACGACGCCAAGACACGTTAGGATGGTGGCTATATGACGCTTTCGAACGCATCCAGGGACAGCGAACTCGTGGGCTCGACCGCCGACGGCCTTGCGGTAGTGCGCGGTAGCGACCAGGCGAGCGATATGGGGGTTCTCGATCCGCACGCCGCCTTGTTCGTTGATGACGCCGGTCGTCGGCTGGCCGAGGCGGCCGGCCGTATCGACAAGGTCTACCCGGTTTACAACCTGGCCCGCTTCCGCTGGTCTTCGGAACGAGTGAAAGCGCTACTGACGCAGGTGCGCCAGGTTGTGCTGCCGGGCGTCGGTTTCGATACGCGGGCGCTGTGGTATGAGCCCGTGGCCTCGGCGCGCCTGCCGGTATTCGAGGTCGACACCCCGGCCAAGCTGGCCGAGAAGGCGCGTGTACTTGCCCGGCACGGTATCGAGCTGCCCGACTACGTGCATGCCGTGGGGGCCGACCTGAACGAAGCCGATTGGCCCGAGAAGTTGCGCGAGGCCGGTTACGATCCCAAGGCGCCCTCGCTGGTGCTTGCCGAGGGCGTCGTTTTCTACCTGATGAAAGACTCCGTGCGGCGCCTGCTCTCGCCCGACCACGTTCCCTTTGCACACGGCAGCGCCATTCTCTTTGACTACTGGAACGAGCAACGGGTCGACGAACTGAACTCACGGGTCCGGTCCGAGCTGGGTGCGGCGCCTTTCCGAAACTTTCCCTGGCCCGGCGAGCCCGCCGCCGTCGAAGACGCGCTGCAGGCGCTGGGGTGGGCGACTGTTTCGATTCAGTCGCTGGAAACGCTGGCTTCGGAGTTCGTCGAAAAACGCGTCAAAGACGAATTTCCCAACAGCTGGCTACTGGTCGAAGCACGCTGCTGATTGCCTTGTCGCCGCAGAATCGACGAGGTTGCATGGCCCGGAGGCGCCCCACGTGTTAGCCTTGAAAGAGAGACTCTGCGCGCCGCGCCCTGCCCCCGTATTCCATGGCCCAACAACGAAATTCACTGCTCTGTCCCAACTGCCGCCGGCTGATCAGTGCCGATGAGCCCCAATGCCCGTACTGCGGCCTGAGTGCCCCCGGAGCCCGCTGGAAACACGCGGGGTGGACCCGCGTACTCGGCGACGGCAGGCTGCTCGTCAAATGGCTCATTTACGTGAACGTCGGCATTTACGCCGTTGCCCTGCTGTTCGGCATGCAGGCGGGGGCAAGCATGGGCCTGTTCGGCATGCTCTCGCCCAGCTCGCAGGTGCTTCTCGAGCTGGGGGCGACCGGCGTCATTCCCATCGGCCAGCTGGGGCGCTGGTGGAGCTTGTTGTCGGCCAATTACCTGCATGCCGGCATCATGCACATCGCCTTCAACATGATGGCCCTTTCACAGTTGGGGCCGCTCATCGCGGCCACCTACGGGCCCTATCGCATGTTCGCCATCTGGACCATCGGAGGCACCTTCGGCTTCTTCGTTTCGGTGCTTGCCGGGGTTCCCTTCACGGTCGGCGCCTCGGCCTCGGTGTGCGCCCTTCTCGGCGCGGCGCTGTATTACAGTCGCTCTCGCGGCGGTGAAGTCGGCGCCTATCTCTTTCGCCAGATCGGTACCTGGGTGGTCATCAACATGGTTATCGGCTTTCTCGTGCCGGCCATCAACAATTGGGCCCACGGGGGCGGCATCGCCGGTGGCGCCGCGCTCGGCCTGCTGCTCGGTTACCGCGAGCGCAAGCCCGATAAGCACGGGCACCGGGTCATTGCCCTCGTCTGTGCGGGTGTGACGGTGGCTGTGCTCGGCTGGGCCGTGTTCACCACCGTGGCCCGGCGATTCATTTAGACCCGAAGAACCCAATTCTCAATCGACCCTGCTCGATATTCCCCGAGAGGAGCGGATGGAGGGGCAGTCAGCGACTGCGGTTCTGCAGGTCTGAAAGCGTGGAAGCCTGAAAGTCTGCCGGGGTGATGTCGCCGGCGTCAGTCAAGTGGTAAACGGGCTGACCTTCCGACCGTGGGCGGCTTGCCGGGCGGGCCTTCATGCACACGGCTGCCCTGTCAGCCGGTCATTGACCATTGAAAATTGGACATTCGTCACACTTTCGAGCTTGAAACGAGGTTCCGTCTCGAGTCGCGTCGCCGAGCAGAGCGAGGCCGACGACGAGAGGCGAAAGTGTGTTCGTGGGCAGCAAACGGTCTCGTTCGGGTTTCCCGATGCTCTTCGGCAGTACGGGCTATCGTGCCCATCTCGTTGTCCCTGGCGCCCTGCGCCAGATGGCAACTCGATGTGGAACTTTGTTCCGTCGGATAATTGAACATCGGCCATTGCCGCGCGCCGGCGCGGCTAGATGTAGCGGGCGACGTCGATGTTGCGAATGGTGGGGTCGACCGCGGCCACGATACGGCGTGTGACACCGAGAACCTTGCTCTCGGTCTTGCCCAGATCGATGAGCTCGGGTTCGGTCAGGTAGTTGCCGTGTTTGTCGATGATGACCTTGACCAGGGGAAAGTCTTCGGCTTCGGGGTTGGTACCGAATACGATGGCGATTTCATTGGTATTGAGGCGCACGACCGAGCCCACCGGGTACATACCGAGCATCTTGATAAAGACGTCGACGTACTCGGGCTGCAGGGCCTTGCCCCTGATGCGCTGGAGCACGGCAATGGCGTCCTTGGGCTCGAAACGCTTCTGATAGGGGCGCAGCGTGGTCATCGAGTCGTAGCAGTCGCCCACCGAAGTGATTTCCGAGCCGAAGGTAAGCGGCTTGTCCCACTTGGGGTAACCGGTGAAGTCGTACCGGACGTGATGGGTCAGTACGCCTTCGATGATTTCTTCCTTGATGGCGCTGCCCATTTTCTTGAGAATCTTGGCGCTTTCGACCGGGTGCGTCTGCATGATGCGCCACTCTTCGTCGGTGAGCTTGCCCGGCTTGTTGATGATCGACAGGGGTATGTTGGTCTTGCCGACGTCGTGCAACAGGCCGGTCAGGCCGGCGAGCACGGCCTCTTCGCCCGAGTAGCCGAGCTCGTGGGCCAGCGCGAGCGAAAACACGCCTACGTTGACCGAGTGATTGAAGGTGTAGTTGTCGTAGTCGCTCAGCAGGGTCAGGCCCATGATGGCGTCGGCATCCTGCAGAATGATGTCGTTCAGGCTGCTGACGACTTCGATGGCCTTCTCGCCGCGCGGAATGGCGCCGACGCGCTCTTCCTGCATGATGTCGAGAATGAAATTCTTGGCGTCGCCGTATACCTTGCGCGCTTTCTCGCGAATGTCTTCATCGAGCACTTCGACTTCGATGTGCCTGACCTGGCGCGAGGCAAGAAACTCCTCGACCGAATTCCAGGCCGCCATGCCTTCGCGGGTCGTGCTCAGGAGCTCGACCAGGACGGCCAGCTCGCCGTCGCCGACGCCCTTTTGAATGCTGATGAGAATGATCTGGCGCTCGTCGAGCAGTTCCTTGAGCTCGATTTCGACCGTACCGTCGCCGAAGAAGGGCTCTCCCTCGAAGACGAGGGTGTCTTCGACCACCGCGAGGGTTACCTGGCCGCGACGGGCCAACAGGGGCTTGAGAAGCTGGTGCGAGCGGGTAATCGGCTGCGTGCGCGAGGGGTGTTTCGGCGGGTAGTAGTTGACGGCTCTGACCGCACCGAGCAGGTTCGCGAAGATGTTTGTCGCTTCCGATTTCATGCGCTCTCCTCTGTCTTGCCCTGGGTTTCGGCCAGGCGCTCGAGGCCTTGGCGAGCCGTTTGAACCAGGGTGGGGTCGCGCTCGACGAGAGCGCGGCGAAGAAGCGGCTCGGCCGGTTCACCATAGTTTAGCAAAGCCTTGAGCGCCGCGCGACGTACCGGCAGGCGTTTTTCCCGACCCACGAGTCCCTTTTTCCGGTAAAGTCGGGCCAGCACCGGAAAGCTCTCGGGTTCGGAGAGTTTGCCCAGGGCCTCGCAGGCGGCCAGCTGCAGGTCTACGTTCTTCGGGTCGAGGGCGACCTTTTCGAGAACACTGCGGCCCTCGAGCCAGCGCAGCGCCCCGAAAAGCATCACCACATGCATGCGAACCTCGGGAACGAGCCGGGGCCAGGTGGTCGCAAGCAGCCGCAGCCCGTCGTCTGCCCCCAGGCGCCAGACCGTTCGCACGGCTTCCTTGGCGACCCGCGGGTCTTCGTGCACGAGGTACGGTTCGACCTGCCCGAGTATCGAAGCGTTGCCTATGTCGGCCAGAATGCCCAGTATGTTGCGCTTGACGTACCAGCGGTCGTCGCCCAGCATTTCTACGGCACGGGGAACCGCCTTTTCGCCGAAGGAAACGATGGCGCGTGAAAGATTACGGCGGGCGGCCCTGTCGTTGGCTGTACCCAGGGCGGTGAGCAGAAACGGCACGGTCAGTCTGCCTACGAGCTCAAACAACGCGAGCAGTCTTTCAATCTGCCTGTCGCCGGCCTTTTCGAGCTCGGCGATTTTGAATTGCACCAGCTCGCGCGATGCCAGCGCGCGAATGGCCTTTTCCGAATATTCGCGCGCCACGAGATGCCGATCGTTGTCTTCGGTGCAGGCCAGCAAAGTTTCGAGAATGAGGCCCACTTCGGCATATTCGCGCGTTTCGAGAAGGTTGCGGCCCCGCTCGACGACTTCCTTGAGCAGAAGCATGAACGGACCGGCATCGGCGGCGGTCAACCGACGCAGCAGATCGCGCAGCGCCTCCTGCTCGGGCGACAGCTCTTCGGTGTCTTCTTCCTCTTCGAGTTCTTCTTCTTCCTCTTCGAATTCGGCAGCTTCTTCGAGGCGGTTGAAGTCGACTTCGTTCGGCCAGATGGCTTTGACGCCGAACTGGGCCAGGGCATTCTCGAATCCCCCGCGACGGGCAACCTGGTCGGCGTCGAGTTTGAAGGCACGCAGGAAGCCGAGCATGTCGTCGAGTTCGATACCCGGCAGGAAAATGAGCTTCTTTACCCGGCGGCGGAAGAGGTCGCCGGCCAGGGCCGTAAGTACCTGCTGCTGACCGCGCAGGGGACGCTCGCCCAGCATGATCTGCTGGCGCGTAATGGTGAACTCGAGGCGGTCGACCACACGCAGGAGATTCTGAAAGTAACGCAGGGCGCGGGTGGCCGCCTGTGCGAGGGCAGGGTGATCGAGGGCATAGAACGACGCCGCGCGCATGGTCTTGTACAGTTCGACCAGGCAGGCTTCGTATACCTTGTCAGGAGCTACGGCGGTCGTCATTCGAGTCTGAGGTTGACTGCCACGTCATGTCCGGCGGTGGCGTTTTCCTTCAATCCATTCTTCCATGTGACAAAAAACGGCAATTACCTTGCCCGGCTGCAATTTTTTTGCACGGCAATTCGCGGCAAAAGGAGCCTTTTCCTTGCCTGCTTCCTGAATGCAGCGAAAACCATGCCGAGGCAACCGTCTCCCAGCTTACGGGGGGAAGCCACCCGGATATTGTCGCCGATATGAAAAGGCAGGGCCAGCCTCGTTTCCGAAGTGGTGGGGAAGAGGTGCTTTGGGGGCGTCAGAGAATCGAGTAGAGCACGGCCGTCGTGAACTTGATGTCCGTCTTATGGGCGCCCGGAGCCGGTACGCTCGCATAGTCGAGAATCGCCGAAGTGCGCAGGTCGAAATTGTCGGTCAGCTTTACCTGAAAGCTGGTATTGCTGCGTGTGCGGTGGTCTTCGAGCGGACTGACGTCGAGAATGTTGGTTTCGAGGGTTCGCACGTGCGAAAAATTCTCGCGAAGTGTCAGCGTGTCGGAAATGACGTATTCAATCAGCATGTTGGCCGCCAGCGAAAGACGGCTGCGAATCGAACCGACGACCTGGTGGTCTTCGGTGAAGTCGAGACCGGCCTCGACCTTGGCCGAGAGTCGCTCGTTCGCCAGGCGGTATCCGTAGCCGAGCTGACCCTGGCTGCGAATCCAGAAGCCGCGAAACCGGTCGCTCTCGACCGAGGCCAGGGTATAGATGTAGTGAGAACGACGATCGCTCAGATAGCGGCCGTACTTGTTACTCAGCAGCCAGTCGTTGATGTTCTCTTCGAACGAACCGCCCGGCCGGCCCTCGCGAATCGCCTCGGTCTCGCCGCGCGGGTCGGGCACGATGCTCACGACGCGTGTCTTTCCGTAGCGGGCCGACCCTTCGATACCGACGAAGTACCGGAACGATTCGCGGTCGGCATCGAGTTGAACGCCGAAAACCCGAGTGCTGGAGTTTCCCTCGGTCAGCGTTGCGGTTCCGCCTGCCGACACGAGCCAGCCTTTATCGGGAAAATCGTTATCGCTGGTCTCGTCTTTGGCGTCTTTTGCTTCGGGGCCGTCGGGGGCTGTGGGCGTGGTTGGCTCCGTGGCGGCGCGGGCCGTATCCGTGGCAGCCGCGGGCGCCGCCGCTGTTGCCGGGGCAGGCGCTTGGGCGGGGGTGGTGACCGGCGAAACGGCCTGAGCGGCGACGTTCTGCGTGTGCAGGAGGAGAAGGGCCAGGGTGACGAGCGCTGTCTTCATGATATTCAGGTTAGCAGTTTCGGCGTGAACGTGCGGCGGTTCGCGCCTGCAGCCTGTCGTTTTGGTGCCCCAATCCATTGCCGGAATCGGTGCGGGAGCGTAAGCTGGTTACTTCGGCCCGTTGTCAGGTCAAGCCGCCGGATGTATGGTAAAGGAACGGCGGCGGGCTGGTGCCGTCCCCGTTTCCAGGATTCGATCCGTCCCCAGGAGTCTTCCGATGAATCGCCGCCCCTATGTCGCCTCCCGCAAGGGTTCCAACGTCAGCCAGATGCACTATGCCCGGCAGGGCATCGTAACCGAGGAAATGGCGTTCATCGCCGGCAAGGAGGGATTCGATCCCGAGTTCGTGCGGCAGGAAGTGGCCGCCGGGCGGGCGATTATTCCGGCCAACATCAACCACGTCGAGCTCGAGCCGATGATTATCGGCAAGGCGTTCAAAGTCAAAGTGAACGCGAACATCGGCAACTCGGCCACGACCAGCTCGATCGACGAAGAGGTCGAAAAGCTGAACTGGTCCATGAAGTGGGGCGCCGATACGCTCATGGATCTGTCGACGGGAAAAAACATTCCGGAAACCCGCGACGCCATTCTGCGGGCGAGCACCATACCCATCGGCACCGTGCCCATCTATGAGGCGCTGGCCCGTGTCGACAAGCTCGAAGACCTGAACATCGACATCTTTCTTGAAGTGCTTGAGGACCAGGCGAAGCAAGGCGTCGACTACTTTACCATTCACGCGGGCGTGCGGCTGAGCCACATTCCCATGACCACGAAACGGGTAACCGGCATCGTGTCGCGCGGCGGCTCGATTCTGGCCAAGTGGTGCCTTGCCCACCACCAGGAGAACTTCCTCTACACGCACTTCGAGCGCATCTGCGAGTTGATGAAGAAGTACGACGTTTCGTTCTCGCTGGGCGACGGACTGCGTCCCGGCTCGATTGCCGACGCCAACGACGAGGCTCAGTTTGCCGAGCTGAAGACGCTGGGCGAACTGACTGAAATCGCGTGGAAGCACGACGTGCAGGTGATGATCGAGGGCCCGGGCCACGTTCCCCTGAACAAGATCAAGGAGAACGTCGACCTGCAGCAGGAATGGTGCCACGAAGCGCCCTTCTACACCCTCGGACCCCTCGTGACCGATATCGCTCCGGGGTACGACCACATTACCTCGGCCATCGGCGCGGCGGTTATCGGCTGGCACGGCACGGCCATGCTTTGCTACGTGACGCCGAAGGAGCATCTGGGCCTGCCCACCAAGGACGACGTAAAGCAGGGCTTGATTGCCTACAAGATTGCGGCCCATGCGGCCGATCTGGCCAAGGGGCACCCCGGCGCCCAGGCGTGGGACGACGAGCTGTCGCGGGCGCGTTTCGACTTTCGCTGGCGCGACCAGTTCCGGCTGGCCATCGACCCCGAGACGGCGCAGGCCTATCACGACGAGACGCTCGAGCCCGACGCCTTCAAGGATGCGAAGTTCTGCTCGATGTGCGGCCCCAAGTTCTGCTCGATGAAGATCACGCAGGACCTTCGTGAAATTGCCGAATCACAGGGCGTGAGCGAAGAAGAAGCCCGCAAGCGCGGTCTCGAGGAAAAGGCGGCCGAGTACAAGGACTTCGAAGTCACGGGGAAGTGACTTGACGTGCAGCACGGCTTGCACGAAGGTTGTCGGATCCTTCACTACGTTCAGGACAGGCTCTGGACGTCGGACGTCGGAATAAGGACAACACGACGTGCAGCAATGGGGGGGGGGGGCGAACCCCCTCTCCGAATTGCCGTGATTCAGCACTCCCCGGTGGGGAGTGGGCAGGGTTTGCCGGATTTCGACGGGCGGTGGATCGAGTTGAAGACAATACGGGTTGCACGAGGCCACTCCCTTGGGGGAGTCGTCGTGCCATCTGACCCGGAGAGGGGGCGACGTGCAGCACAGTCGGCTTTCCGCCTGCGCCTCCATTGCATGGGTGTATGACTGATGCTCGCCTCCGGCGAGCGCCGTCTGATTGCGCTTCGCTTCATGTGGGGCACGGGTAATCGCTTCGCTGACTCCCTACCCGCATTTTTACCGTGTTGAACGCCTTCGCGCCAACAAGAAGAAGTGCCTTGGGTGAGGTGTAGCAACCACCGCTTTCGAGCACCACCCCTCTGCGTGCCCCGCGCTCTCCTGTAAATAGCTTTTCACGAACAAACGAGCGCGAAGCGCGACCTTGTCCTTACTTCCCTCTCACGGCTTTCCGGAAAAGCACGCCCCACCCGCCGGCAAATTCGTCGGCGCTGCGGTGGCCGGGTAGCGAGAATACGCAGATAAGCGTGCCGGTGGCGAAACTGATCCACAGCGTGCTGGGTACATGCGTCAGCAGACCGGGTGACACGATGAGCCAGAACCCGAGGGGTAGGTTCACCAGGCGAACGGGACGGGTGGCGCGCCAGAGGGCTATGAAGGCGAAGCTCACCACCACCGGCCCGACGATGCGGTGGCTGACGGCCGCGGGGGTGTCGGCGTAGTCAAAAAGGGCGGGGGCCGCCATGAGCCAGAGTCCGAGCAGGGTATTGAGTACCTGGGCCCACATCATCCTTCTCCATTCCACAGCACACGCCAGAAGGATGCCCCCGCGTCGACGCGTCGCTTGACGTGCTGCAGGCTGGCGAGCACTTCGTCCATGGCCGGGCCGACCATGAACAGCGATATCACCGCCGATGCCAGACAAAGGGTGCACCAGGCACCGAGCAGTACCGGCTGAAAGACCACCAGCATGATGCTCACGACGCCCAGCGGTCCGACGGCAATGCCGAAGACGATGACCACCCAGGGCATGGTGCGCCAGCGGCCACGCCCCCCGATGACGCCGGCGACGACGTCGACCAGGTAGGCGAAGGCGCCCAGAGCCGCATCGGGAATGGGCAGTACATGGGAAATCGCCGAATTGAGCACCTTCTCGCTGCCGTCGCCGAAAAACGGCTCCCACACGGTGGCGAACACGTCGAGTTGGTACAGCGAAAGGTAGCCGGCGATGAGAAAGCCCAGAAAAGCCAGCGCAACAATGGGCAGGCGCTGCGACCACGAGGCTGGGTTATAGGCCCACCCGGGGGGAATGTTTTCAGGCCGATCTGCCATTTCGCCTTCTACTTTCGGGTGGAAGGAGGACGAACGTCGATTGCCGGAGGCTGCCTGGCGAGCGCGTGCTTTACGGACGGTGCCCGCGTTGATGGGGAGAGGGAGCGAGGGGGAGAAGGGGCGACTTACCGTAACTCGGTGGTCCACCTCGTCCACTCCGTCCACCCCGTCCATTCCCACGGCGGCGAAGCCGGAGCAGCCCGACGGCTGCGATCCCCACGTGCGGTCGTGCAGCACGGCTTCTTCGCCGAGACTGTCGAAACGGTTGAACCGGAGAGAAGGTGAGCCTGAGAAGGGGCGATAAGATCTGCGTCGAGCCTCATTAGCTCGTGCTGGAGGGTTCAGGTCCCTCGCCGCTGCTCGGGATGACCGTGCGTAGTTCATATTACCGCTGGGGATTTCGCCCCCTGCACCCCCATGACCCTCGTTCCCCTTTGCGATCCGGCTGCCAGGCCGGGCACACAATACTTCCCTGCTCCTCGACGGGGCCGCAGCTACACCGTTTCTACTCGGGCGACCGACGACGGACGTCGGGCGACTACCGTTCGTTCGTGCTTATCGTAAGGTCACGAGCTCTTCTGCGCTCGTGGGGTGAATGGCCACCGTGTTGTCGAAGTCGGCCTTGGTGGCGCCCATTTTCACGGCTACGGCAAAGCCTTGAATCATTTCGTCGGCGCCGTGACCGATGACGTGCACGCCCATGACCTTTTCGCGCGGACCGACGGTGATCAGCTTCATGGCCGTGGGTACCTTGCGTTGGGTCATGGCATGGTACATGGGGTTGAAGCGCGTCGAGTAAACCTTGACCTCGGAGCCGTACGCGGCGTGGGCTTCTTCTTCGGTCATGCCCACCGTGCCGATGGGCGGATGGCTGAAGATGACCGTGGGAATGTTTTCGTAGTCCATGCGGGCTTCGGGCTGCTTGCCGAACAGGCGGCCGGCGTCAAGCTCGATCAGGAAGGCTTCATCGCGGCCGACG
>JAWLBW010000045.1:0-20772 GCA_041687475.1 bacterium | reverse complement strand
GATCTGGGCAAGGTCGCCATCAGGGAAGCCGTCGAGCGCGCAGGTGTCGAGCCCGCCCGTATCGACGAAGTCATCATGGGCTGCGTGCTGCAGGCCGGCAACGACCAGAACCCGGCCCGCCTGACCGCCATTCGCGCCGGCATTCCCGAGGAAACGCCGGCCATGACCATCAACAAGGCGTGCGGCAGCGGCATGAAGGCCATTGCCCTTGCGACCCAGGCCATCAAGCTCGACGACGCCGAAGTCATCGTGGCCGGCGGCATGGAAAACATGAACCGCATTCCCTACGCCCTGCTCGACGCCCGTCAGGGTTACCGCATGGGCAACAGCAAGGTGGTCGACCTGCTGACCTACGGCCTTACCTGCCCGATGGAAAACGTGCACATGGGCATCACAGCCGAGGAAGTCGCCAGCCGCCACGGCATCAGCCGCGAAGACCAGGACCGCTTCGCCTTCGAAAGTTACAACAAGGCGCTCGCCGCCATTCGCGAAGGTCGCTTCAAGGATGAAATCGTGGGCGTGCCCGTGCCCCAGCGCAAGGGCGACCCCATCATCTTCGATACCGACGAAGACCCGGTCGAAACGCCGATGGATACGCTTTCGAAGCTGCGCGCGGCCTTCAAGAAGGACGGCACCGTCACGGCCGGCAACGCCAGCGGCGTGAACGACGGCGCCTCGGCAACGGTCATCGCCGGCGAAAAGGCCGTCAAATCGCTCGGCCTGAAGCCCCTCGCCCGCGTCGTGGCCTACGCCTCGGCCGGCCTCGAGCCCATCGTCATGGGGCTCGGACCCGCGCGCGCCATTCCCAAGGTCATGGAAAAGGCCGGTTGGTCGTACGACTCGGTCGACCTGTGGGAGCTCAACGAAGCCTTCGCCGCCCAATCGCTGGGTGTACTCAAGGAACGCCCCGAAATCGACCCGGCCAAGGTAAACGTCAACGGCGGCGCCGTTGCCCTCGGTCACCCGGTCGGCGCCAGCGGCAACCGTATCATCGTTACGCTGATTCACGCCCTGCAGGCCCGCGGCCTCAAGCGCGGCGTGGGCTCGCTCTGCATCGGCGGCGGTCAGGGCATCGCCCTGGCCATCGAGCTGGTCTGATCTTCGATCTGGTCTGAGCTTCGACCGCGAGGGCGGTCAATCTTCGGCGGGGCACGGCTTTACGTGCCCCGCCGTTTCTTTTCCTGCGCGCCTCGTTTTTCGGCAGCGAGTGTGATCGGGATCAATGCGCTCGGCAACGCAGGCTTGTTAGCCTGTAGGCATGCGCACCTCCTCGGCTATCGACGACACCCTTCCCAAGGGAGGCACCTGCCGATACTGCGGCCGCCTCTTCGACATCAATGAAGTCGTTCTCGGCGCCTACGTCGAGTTTTATCTGGCCAACCGCGACAGCTGCTCCTGCCCGACCTGTTTCTCACAGACCATCTACGGCGCCACCAACCTGCCCGAAGAGAACGTCCTTTTCCGCCTCAGCTTTGCCGACACCGCCCCCAGTACCCTTCTGCAACGGGCAAGCGTATGGTCGGCAGGCAAGCAGCCCGGGGGCTCCTGAAACCCTGCCGTATCGGGCCTTCCCGCCGCATTGCCCCTATTTGCCCGTCTCAGGAAGGGTGTGGTATCTTGCTAGCTTGTTTGAACAGGCTCAGGTTTCTCAGGAGGCGCTTTGCACCGCATCAAGTCTCTCACCGACGTTCGGGCGACGTCGGCGTTCCGCATCAGACGTGCGCCCGATAGCGGCTCGGGCGCGCACGGATCGGTCCTGAAAGAAGGCGACACGCTTGCACACTATGTGATTCGAGAGCACGTCGGCGAAGGGCCTTTCGGTCGTGTCTACAAAGCACTCGACACGCGCTTCGACGTCATCGTCGCCTTGAAGGTGCTGCACACCGATTTCGCCCGCCCGGCAGGCGTGCGCAGCAACACCGTCAACGTATTCACGGCGCTCAGCGAATGGGATGCCGACGGCTTCGTCAAGGTGTACGACGCCATCGATACGGGCGAACATCTCGTCATCGCCACCGACTACCTCGAAGGCCTTTCGGTACGCCGCCTGCTCGAAGTACGCGCCGGCGGCCACTTCGCCTGGGACGAGGCCGAGCCCATCGTCACGGCCGTCTGCCAGGTACTGCTTTCGATGCGCCCGGGCGACGTGCACGGCGACCTAAAGCCCGAAAACGTGCTCATTCAGCCTGCGTCGGTTACCCTTACCGATCTGGGGCTGGCCGGCATTACAGATTCTTCCGATTTCGTCGCCCGCCAGGGGAAGAGTCCCTACCTCGCCCCCGAACTCGGCCGGCACCCCGAACGACTGCTCACCGATCCGGCCGTCGACGTTTTCGCAGTCGGCGCCATGCTCTACCATCTGCTTACCGGGCAGCCGCCCGAAGCCGACGCTGCCGCCCCGGCAGACAAGGTAGACGGCATCGCCCCCGAACTCGACGCCATCGTACAGCGAGCGCTGGCCTCGAACCCCGATGAGCGCTTTCCCAGCATTGCCGCCCTCTTGCTCGAGCTGGCCAAGTTCGCCGGCAAACCCGAGGTGGCGGCCCGGGCCGAAATTGCCCTGCACGAAATGCCCGAGCGCGCGCCCCTGACCCCGGCGGTCGAGCAGGCGCCACCGCCCGCCCCGCCCCCTGCGCCCGAGCCTTCTGCGCAGGCTACGCCCCCACGTTCCAGCGCAAGTCTGTTCGATGAGTCTCTGCTCGGCGACGCCGGTGCAGACGACACCAGGGCGCAGCCGCCGGCCTCGCCCGCGGAGCCGGCACCCACCCCCGCCCAAGGCGGGAGCAAGGCGCCCCTTGCGATTGTGGTGCTGCTCGTTTTGCTCACCGCCGCGGGGGCCGGTTGGTACTTCCTCGCCGGTGGAAAGAGCGGGAGCGAGACCGCCGCAAAGGCCCCTGATGCGGCGCAGGCTGCAACCGAGGCAGAAAAGGCCAAGGCCGAAGAAGCCCTGGCGCTTGCCGAGAAGGCCCGCACCGATGCCATCGCGGCCGACGCAGACGACGGCGCCCCCAAAACCTTCATCGGCGCCATGCAGAGCCTGGCATCGGCCGGTAACGCCCTGCGCGAAAACAACTTCGCCGCGGCCCTCAGCGAGGCCGGCGCGGCACGAAAAGCCTTTGCCGACGCCATTGCCGAAACCGTCGCCGCCCGAGAAAAAGCCAAGGCCGAAGAGGCCCGGGCCGCCCGCGAGGCCAAGGCACGCGCAGCGGCGCCCGTTCAGGCGAAGGTCGAGCCCAAACCGGCCGAAAAGCCCCCGGTGTGTCCCGCAGGCTCCGTGTACATCGCCGCCGGAACCTTCGTCATGGGCAGTGCCCCCGACGACCCCGATCGCAATCCGGGCGAGCGTGACAATGAACGGCTGCGCACCAAGGCCTACTGCATCGACAAATACGAGTTCCCGAACAAGAAAGGAACCAAGCCCCAGCGCGGTGTAACCTGGTTCGAAGCCAATCGCGCCTGCGAAGCGGCGGGCAAGCGCCTGTGTTCGGAATTCGAATGGGAACGGGCCTGCAAGGGACCGAAGAACTACAAATTTCCCTATGGAAACGAATTCGACGCCAACCAATGCAACACCGAAGACGCCGGCGGCAACGATCGCACGCTCGCGGCTTCGGGGCAGTTCACCTGCGAAAGCGGTTACGGCGTGGCCGATATGAGCGGCAACGTGTGGGAATGGACGGCAAGCCGGCTGCAGTCGGATTCGCAGGACATGCTTCTGCGCGGCGGAAGCTTCACCCGCCCCGACTATCACGACCGGTGCGCCAACCGCTACAACTCGATGCCCACGGTCAAGGATGAAGAGTTCGGATTCCGCTGCTGCGTCGATCCGAACGAATAAAGGTATTCCCGGCGCGGGAAGGGGGGCCCCCGGATTCCGGGGTGGGAGGGACCCGAAGCCATCGCCATACGGTATGGATTTCAGGAGTCGCTCTATGCTCAAGCGTGTCGTTCTCTCAACCCTGGCCGCTGCCCTTGCCGCATCGCCGGCCGGGGCACAGGATCTGGGAGCTCTGGAAGAGCAGTTTGCCCTGTTCGCCGCCGAAGACGTCGTTGTTTCGGCCTCGAAGCACAAGCAGAAGGCTTCCGAGGCGCCGAGCGCCATTTACGTCATTACCGCGCGCGAAATCGAGTCGGCGGCGGCGCTGACGCTCAGCGATCTGCTTCGGCGCGTGCCGGGCATGGATGTGTACCGGGTCTCGCAGGGTTACACCATCATCGGTGCCCGCGGTCTCGCCACCGAGAGCAACAACCTGATTCTCGTGCTGCTCGACGGCCGCGAAGTCAACGTCGAGCTCTTCGGCATTCCCTTCATTGAGCAGATTCCGGTTACCCAGCAGGAAATCGACCGCATTGAAGTCATTCGCGGTCCCGGGTCGGCCCTCTACGGCGCCAACGCCTTCTCGGGCGTGGTCAACATTATTACCCGCACCCCTGAAACCCAACGCACCTACGAAGGCATGGTGGCCGGCGGAAATTACGGCAATGCCCACCTGTCGGCGCTGGCCATGGGCAATGTCGACGAAAAATACGGGTACTCGGTCTCGGCCCGGTACCGCACGGCGAATGCCTTTTCGGATTCTTCGGAAAACAGCATGCAGAGCGCCTCGGCCCGCACGCTCTTTACCTACCGCATTGCCGACGACAGTGCGGTAACGGCCGACTTCAGCGTCGACAACTCGCGCACCGAAATTTTCACCACCATCGGTGAACTACCGGCCGAACTGCTCCAGACCGGAGCCCGCCTGAGTTACGACAAGGGCAACTTCAAGACCGACGTCTTCTGGAACGTTCTCGACGAGCAACTCGCGGTAGAAGATCCGGCCCTCAATCCGACCCAGGCCCCCAGTTCCGATCGAATTCTCACGAACCTGAACGGCATCGCCAACACCTTCGACCTCGAAAGCCGTTATGCTTTCGAGTCGGGCGAAATCAACCGCCTCATCGTCGGCGGCAATGTTCGGTGGAACAGTTTCAACTCCGACATTCTCACCGATCCGTATTCGAACGAATACCGGTTCGGCCTTTACCTGCAGGACGAACTGCGTCCCATTGAAAACCTCATTCTGTCGGCCGGCGCCCGACTCGACTATTACCTGTTCGAAAGTCCGCTCTGCGGAGAAGGCGCCACCGCAACCAACGTGACCTGCAGCGGCGAATTCCAGAGCGTAGACCCCGCCATTTCGCCCCGCGGCTCGGTCGTGTGGACGCCGATCGACAACAATACCTTCCGTGTTTCCTACGGGCAGGCATTCCGCAAGCCGGCCTTCTTCGAGCGGCAGATTCAGGTGCGGGCCCTCGAACAACTGAACCTGAACTTCGCGAACCCCGAGCTGCCGAACGAAAAGGTTACGGCCTACGAACTCGGCTACGCGGCGCGTTTCGGCGAACGGGTCAAGGTTAACGCCGACCTCTTCTACAACCAGTACGAGAACTTCATCGTCTTTCAGGCAAACCAGGTTCGGTTCGACATTCAGCGTGAAGACGGGCGGCCCGTCAAGGTCAACGCCTACGGCGGCGAACTGTCGACCAAGATCGTCTTTACCGAGGGGCTTGAAGGCAGCGCCAGCTACGCCTACCTGGCCAAGGACCCCGACGACGAAGCCGATCCCATGCACAAGCTCAACGGCGAGCTTACCTGGCGCGCCGACTTCGGCCTCATCGCCAATGTATTCGCCGGCTACATCTCGCAGCGCGAATGGCGCATCTCGGACCCTACGCGGGGTAACTTCTTCGTGCCCTTTACCGCCGGCCAGTCGCTGGGCAACTACGTGGTTCTCGACGCCCGTCTCGGCTACCGTTTCTGGAACAACCAGCTCGAGGTGGGCATCATCGGTAAGAATCTTGTCGAAGAGCACCGCGAGTTTCCCGGTCTGAGCGAGGTCGACATCGACGGCGACCCGTTGACCGCTACGGAAAACTATGGCGGTGAACCCATCAAGCGCCTGGCCTTCCTGTACCTGGAAGGAACCTTCTGAGCCGTTGCGGCGCAAACCACCCGCGCAGGCAGCCATTTCCGGGCCGTCCCTTTCGGGGCGGCTCTTTTTTTGGGGAAACGCAGACATTCTGTTCCGAATCAGGTCGAAAACGCTGGCATGGTTCACGGCGACTGTGTTATTTGATCTATGCTCCGATCGGCCGGAGTACGACGGAGTACCCGTCGACTACCTTGGCAACACTGCGATATGATTGGCGTTTCCTGACGCAGCGCGCCATTGACTTTGCCGTCCGAGCTTACTACAATTGGATCGTCTTTTACTTCGTCGGTTTTCATGCAGCCCCTTACTCGCCTGACAGCCATTGCCTTCGCCGCCCTTTTCGCTCTCGTCTCCGTCGAGTCGGCGACGGCGAACGATATCGTCGTGCTGAAGAGTAAGAGCCTGCCTGCCTACAACGACGCCGTCGTCGCCTTCAAGACGAATTGTTCGGCCAGCTACACCGAGTTCGACATGGACCTCGATGTCGACAAGGGCAAAGAGTTCGTCTCGAAAATCAACGCCATGAAGCCCGCTCTGGTCTACGCCGTGGGCAAGCATGCCGCCCGCATGGCCCGATTCGGAGTCGATTCGTCGATTCCGGTCGTCTTCGCCATGGTGCTCAACCCCGAGCGTGAAGATTTGAAGGCCGACAATGTTACGGGCATCTCGCTGGAAATTCCGGTCGAGGTTCAGCTTGCGGCCCTCAAGGCAATCGTGCCGAAAGCGAAGAAGGTCGGCGTCATCTACAATCCGAAGAAGATGAACGAGCTGGTTGTGGCCGCCCGCCAACATGCGACGAGCCAGGGGCTCGAACTCATCGCCAGCAAGGTCGACGCGCCTGAAGATACCCCCCGCGCACTGCGCGCCTTTTCGTCGGGTATCGACGCTTTCTGGCTGATTCCCGACCCCACGGTGGTCACCCCCGAAGCCTTCCGCGCGATTCTCGAGTTCTCGCAGAAAGACAATGTTCCCTTCTTCGCCTATAACGAAGCCTTCGTCAAAGCGGGCGCCCTGCTGAGCCTCGGTCCGAATGCGGCCAGCATCGGCGGTCAGGCCTGCCAGATGGCCAGGCGGGTCATGGGCGGCGAGAGCGCCGGTTCGGTCGCCATTGCCGCTCCGCAGGGAATGGAACTGTACCTCAACATGAAAACGAGCGAACAGCTCGGCCTTACCTCCATCGCCGCCAATGCCATGACGTTCTCGGCCCGCGAGGGAGTGAAGATCAACGTCACCCAGTGATGCCGGTTTGGGGCCTTGCACTCGGACTCGCGTTCGAGCTCGTCACCTTCGTGCTTCTCAGCGCAAGCGGCCTTCTGTTTGCCGCCTTTACGCTACTTCGCGTACGTCGACGCCCCATTGCCCTGCGCCCGTATGTGCCCGGCGCCCCCTACCCCACGATTCTGCTGCACGGCTATTCACAGAACGCCGGAAACTGGTTCGTATTCGCCCGCATGCTGCGCCGGCAAGGCGTCGAGAACCTGACGCACCTGACCCTCTGGCGCATGTTCGCCTCGATTGAAAGCCATGCCCGGCGTCTCGAACGCAAGGTCGAGAAGGTGCTTGCCGAAACCGGTGCGCCCCGGGTCAACATCGTGGCCCATTCCATGGGCGGCCTGGTCTCGCGCTGGTACATACAACAGCGAGGGGGCGCCGCGCGCGTCGCCCTGCTCGTAACCCTGGCCACCCCTCACCGGGGCACCCTGATCGCGTACGCCGGACTCGGCCGCTCGGCCCGTGAAATGCGGCCCGGCAGTGTGTTGCTCGGCACGCTCGACGCTTCGCTGGACAAGCTGAACGGCTGCCGCGTCGTCGCCTACTGGTCGAATCTCGATCAACTGATTCTGCCCAGCCGCGCCGCCTGCATGGGCGCTCCGGCCGAAGATCGCTACGTTCCCTTTCTGGGGCATGCCGCCTTTCTGTTCAGCCCCCGTATTGCGGGTGAGACCGCCTCGCTCCTTCTCGACACCTCGCCTCAGACTCAATCAGTCGGCGACGTCGCCCCCGTCTGACCGCACGACCTTACGATTTCGGGGCGAGCACGTTCTGGCCGGCCCCTGCTCATGCTAGAATGGAAAGAATTTTTCACCTTTCCTTTCCGGAACTTTCATGAGCCCTTTGACCATCATCGCCAACAAACTTCCCGTTCGCCCGGTTCGCGCGGGCTCCCGGGGTTGGAAGCTTGAACGCGGCGAAGGAGGCCTGGTGGCCGCGCTCGCACCGGTCCTTCTCGAACACGGCGGTACCTGGTTCGGCAACGGCGAGCCCGGAGAAGACTGGGACGCAGTACGTGCCCACATCGGCTACGAAGTCTACCCCGTTTCCATTCCCGAGAAAATTCAGCAGGGGTTCTACGCCGGCTTCTGCAACGCAACCCTGTGGCCCCTCTTTCACGACCTGCTCGGTCGCTCGCGCTTCGAGCCCGGGTGGTGGTATGCGTACCGCGAAGCCAACGAAATCTTTGCGCAGGCCTTCGACGAACAGGCCGGAACGCAAGACATCTGGGTGCATGACTACCACTTCCTGCTTCTACCCGAGCTGCTTCGCAGGTCAGACCCCAAGCGGTACATCCGCTTCTTTCTACACATACCCTTTCCGGCCTTCGAAATCTTTCGCCACATACCCTGGCGTGAGGAATTGCTGCTGGGTTTGATCGCCGCCGACGAAATCGGCTTTCACACCGCCCTGTATCGCGACTCCTTTCTCGATGCGGTGGCCCGCCTTCTCGGTCAGGAATACATACGCGGCAACTCGGTCGTACGGCCCGACGGATCGGGGCGCTGTGTCGCCCGCGTACTGCCCATATCGGTCGACACCCAATCGCTGGCCGCGAAAGCGGCGCAGGAAGTGGTGCACAAGCGCGTGCGCGAGCTGCGCCATCCGGGCGTATCGCTGCTGCTAGGGGTCGACCGACTCGATTACACCAAGGGCATTCCCGAACGGCTCATGGCAATCGAAAACTTCTTCGAACGCTACCCCGACATGCGCAAGCGAGCGTCGTTCGTACAGGTTGCCGTGCCCAGCCGCGGCGAGGTCGAGGAGTACCGCCAGCACAGACGCGAAATCGAAGAGCTCGTCGGGCGCATCAACGGACGCTTCAGCACGCCCGACTGGGAGCCCATACGCTACATTCACCGCCACCTTGCCCCCAACGAGCTCATGGCGCTTTACAAGGCGGCCGATCTTGCCCTCGTCACGCCGCTGTGCGACGGTATGAACCTGGTTGCCAAGGAATACGTCGCCGCCAAGGCCGGCGATCCGGGCATACTCATACTCTCGGAATTCACCGGGGCTTCGACCGAGCTCGACGGCGCCTTTCTGGTCAACCCACACCATATCGAACGTATCGCCGACACTCTGTTCCAATCGCTGCAGACCTCGGTCGAGGAACGGCGCGCGAACATGGAACGCATGTACCGCTTTCTCGAGAAGCGAGATATTCACGCCTGGGTTCGCGATGCCCTCAGCCCCCCCTCCGTCGCGACCTGAACCACACGACATCAGCATCCTTCAGAGGCGTGCCTGCGAGCTCCTGCCAAGCGAGCCGCTGCCGGGCAGGGGCTCGCTGTTGGCAGGCCCTCTCGCCGGTCTCACAATAGGAGACAGAAAGCCGGGCGCCGGGCCCGGTCGGTATTCCGTTTATGCGAAGGAGGATCTGAATGCTGAAACGTGTGCGTGACATGGCCTTTCTGGCCGCCGCCGGCCTGCTCGTGACTGCCGGTCCGGTATGGGCCCAGGCCCAGGAAGACACCTGGGAGGGGTCTCTGGAGAACGAACAGACGGGCGAAAGCGTCGAGCTCGAAGCCGAACCCGCCGAATCCGACGCCGAAGTGCCTGAGACCGTAACCCCCGAGGGTGAGCCGGTCGACGAACTCGAATCCGATACCGAGGTAAGCGAATCGGTAACCCCCTCGGAAGAAGGCGAACCCATCGAAGGGCTGACCGAAGAAGAGCAGCGTGAGCTCGAGGCCGTAGTACCCCGTGAAGACACCGGCCAGGTGATCGTCATGGAGGGACAGCCCGCCCGACTGCGCGAATCGCAGAACGTCGCCATTGAAGTCGGCGGCGGTTTCTCGAGTTACACCAGCGACCTGAACGACGCCCTCGAAAACGGCGGCAACTGGGACGTGCGCGCCGTGCTCGGCACCTCGAGCCCCGTGGGCCTTGAACTCGGCTACTTCGGCGCCGCGAACGGGTTCGAAAACCTCGACGACACGGCCATCGCCACGGCAGGCGAAGCCGTGGTGCGCATCAACCTGCAGGCGCCCACCGCAGGCTGGCAGCCGTTCATCGGCGGCGGTATCGACTACTTCCGCCTCGACGGCGGCGAAGGTCAGATTGACGGCACCGAAGCCCTGGGCTTTCCGGTAACGGCGGGTATCTCGTTCTACCCGCTCCGGAACTTCACCATCGGCGCCCGCGGTACCTACCGCTTTCTGACCGACCTGCTCGACGACAACTTTCCCGACGGCGACAACTGGAACGCCGGTCTCACGTTGGGCGCAACCTTCTGAGTCGAAGCGACTCCGCTGTTTTCCCCGGGGGGGAGGCCATACGGCCTCCCCCCCTTTTTCTTCCTCTACGCCTGCCCGGCGGGGCCTCTTCATTGGCAGGCCGGATCGATGGGTCGAGAATCGAATTGGCGACTGCAGTCATCGCCGGACGCGGTTTACGGGCGTATCAGCCCCTGCCGCACTCGCCAGAAAACGGATCCGAAAGATGGAGGAATCATGACGAGCCTACTGAAAAAATGCGCCACGCTATCGGTGCTCGGGCTGTTTGCCGCAAGCCCCGCCTGGGCGCAGACGATGGAAGAAGAAGGCCAGTGGCAGAACGGCGAAGAGGCCTGGGAAGAAGAAGCCTGGGAAGAAGACATGGAAGCCGTCGACGAGTTCGAAGAAGATGAAACCCAGGAAATCGTCATTCCCACCGAAGGTGAACCGGCGCGTGCCCAGGCCCAACCCAACTTCGCACTCGAGGTCGGCGGCGCCTTTTCGAACTTTACCTCCGATCTTGCCGACGCCACCGACCCCGGCGTGGGTTGGGAACTGCGCGGCATTTTCGGCGCGTCGAGCCCGGTCGGTCTTGAAGTGGCCTACTTCGGTTCGGCCAACAGCTTCGAAAACTTCGACGAAAGCGTCGTATCCTCGGCCGGTGAACTACTCGGCCGTGTGAACCTGCTGCCCGATTCGGACATTCGCCCCTTCGCGGCTGCGGGCGTGAATTACTACCGCCTTGACGGAACAGGCGATCTGGACCTGTTCCAGAACGCCAACGAAAGCATCGGTTTCCCGCTCAGCGTGGGCGTGAACTACTACCCGGCCGAGAATTTCACGATCGGTGCCCGCGGCACCTATCGCATTCTCACCGAGATTCTCGACGACAACTTCCCCGGCGGCAACAACTGGACCGCCGGCCTCACCCTCGGTGCAGCCTTCTGAGCCCTGTCGCTCCGAAGCCTGAAGGGGGAACCGGAAACGGTTCCCCTTTTTCGTATGCCCCTTGCAGGCTCAGACCGCTGCGGGCCTGCCACGTCGACGGCTCGAGAAGCGGCCTGCAAAGCACCATGGCCTCTCTGGCATAACGGCAGGGGGCGTGGTACCATTTTTGTTTCTATTTTTCCAACGCTTCCGGGGGAAGGAAGGCCATGGCCGAACAGAATCACAACGCCAGCCCGCAGAACAGCCCGAAAATGAACTGGACGGTGCTCTCCATCGTCGCCACGGTTATCGTGATGGTGCTCTACTTCGCCGGTGGAGCCCTCATGCAGTCGGCCGTCGAAAAGCGCAAGGCCGAGGTTACCGACGCCACCACGTTCCGTGAGCCCGCCGAAGAGCCCGCTTCGGACGAGACCCTCGGCGTCGCCGAAGGAACCGCCGGCGAAGGCACGACCGAGGCCACGACGGAAGGCGAGACCGAAACGGCAGCCGCGGTCGACGGCGAAGCCACCTATAACAAGATCTGCGCTTCGTGCCACCAGCAGACGGGTCAGGGCGTACCGGGCGTGTTCCCGCCACTCGTAGAATCCGATTGGGTAACCGGCGATGCCGCCGTGCCCGTCAAGGTCGTGCTCAAGGGCCTGGCCGGTCCGATTACGGTCAACGGCCAGCAGTACACCGGCCAGATGCCGCCCTGGGAAGCCTCGATGAGCGACGCCGAAATCGCCGCTGTGGTCACCTACATTCGCAGCAGCTGGGGCAACAGCGCCGACCCGGTCGATACCGCCTTCGTGGCCGACCTGCGCGAGAAGTTCGCCGCCCAGAAGACGCCCTTCAAGGCGGCTGATCTGCGCTGAGTTCCTTACCGATTCAGAAGTAAAAAAGGCCTCGCGCATGCGAGGCCTTTTTTTTGGTTCGACGCCGGTTGAATCGGTGTCGTTACCGCAGCGAACGGGCTCTGTTGCGCAACATACGACCGGTCTCGCGCGGGTGTGAGGCCCGGCGGGCCACGTAGCGCACCCCACGCCAGGCCAGTGCCGCGTAGGCAAGGGTTTCGGCCACCCGCGACAGCCGCTGGGCGGTCTCGGAAACCCCCGCCACCACCGCACGGCGACGCGGTCGTTCGGCCAGGGTGGCCGCCAGTTCCCACGCGGTGCGATCGCTGGTTCGCCAGCCTGGGTATACCTCGTCCCAGACCAGCTCTTCGAACCATTCGACACCCCGGTTGCCGATCTCTTCTCCGACCAGCACCCGATCTTCCTGCGGCAGGGCCTGAAAGGCGAAACGCCGATCGCCGATATCGATGTCGAAGCGGTACTCGTGGGCCTCTTCGACAATGCCCTCGTTACCGATGGCGTCACGACACTCTTCCCTCAACCTGCGAAATCGACGATAGAAATTCTCTGCCATCCGAACCTCCTTCAACATCTTCTCCAGCGTGGGGCAGGGCCAGCACGGGCACAACCAAGAAGGCTCGCACGGCAGCCGCCTGCAGGGTCGGTCAGGGGCGGAAAACCGTCACAACCTTTGCCTTGACGCCATTCGACCTATGGCCGCTCTCACCTGCCATCGTTCGCACCACTGCGAATCGGCAGCCACCGCCTTCGCATGCGCGCGATGTGCGTGCCCGGCCAGTACAAACGCCCGCACGTGCGGCAACGTCGAATCTCAGGCTGGGTCTCATAGACGTAAATGGGTACGAGCCAACGTACCTGGCTGCGCGGCACCACCTCGAGTTCTGTGTTGCAGACGGCACAGCGGGTCAACGACGGTATGCCGGCCAGTTGCGGAAACACCGTAAGAAGCTGCCGCCACTGCGCATCGACCAAGTCGCTGTCGAGAAGTACGCACATGCCCCTTGCGGCACGCCGGTCGGCCAGCCGTCGATCACGGGTAACGACCACGCGATTTTCGCCGGCGGCCGCCTCGAGCAGCTCGCGATCGCCTATCTGATTCCGGTAAGCGGTATCGATACCGGCAAGCCGCATACGCCTGGCCAGGCGCCCCAGCATGGCGTCACAAAAGAATTTCGGCGGCTCGGGCGTCGTTATCACTGGTCGACCACTCCTTCAAGCATGAGCGGCAGGGCCCCGCCCAGTCCGTTCAGCAAGTACTGCACCGACATGGCAAGTAGAATGAGGCCCATGAGCCGGCTGGTTACGTGAATGCCCGTAACCCCCAGCAGCCGACTGAGGCGCGAAGCCGACCGAAGGGCAATGTAGCACGAGGCCCCCACGGCAACGATAACCACCGCCACGATGCCGACCCCCTCGTAGCCGGGACGCTGCGAACTGAGAACGATGACCGTGGTAATGGCGGCCGGACCGCCGAGCAGGGGTATGCCGAGCGGCGTGATGGAGATGTCGGTTTTCTCCATGCCCTCGGCAACCTCGCTGTTGTCGAGCCGCACGCCCGAGTGCGTGGCCTGAAGCAAGTCGAGGGCGATAATAAGCAGAATAATGCCACCCGCAATCTGAAAAGCCGGCAGCGTGATATCGAACAGTTGGAAAACACCCTGCCCGAACAGCAGAAAAAACAACAGCGTAAGCACGGCGGTCAGGGTGGCGCGCGACGCATAGTGCCGCCGGCGCGCTTCGCTGTCGCCGGTAGTCATGCCCAGAAAGACCGGCACGTTGCCCACCGGGTCGACGACCGAAAAGAGAATCACGAAAGAACTGAGAAAAAACTCGACATCTACCACGTGCCGCGCCTTTTTCGTTGCGAACGGTTTGCCCCGCATGGGCCGGTTTTGCTAAAGTATTGACCGCACCATGACTGAGCCTGCGTCACAGCACGAAACCGTTTCGGAGCGCATGCTCGCGGTGGCCGCCGAGATCGTCGCGCTTGACACGCGTCTTTCGCTCGAGCTTTCGGCCCACCTCGTCGACAAGTGCTTCCGCATAACCCTGCAGCGCTACGGCCTCTCGGCGCTTCCGTCCGATGTCGAGTCGATAGACGTAGAAAGCCGGTATCGTTTTGCGCTTGCGGTCTTCCAGCGAATCGCCGAAGAGCTGCAGGTTCGCAAAGTCGATTCCGACGATATCGAACAGGTCCTTTCCGATCTCGACGATTTCTACCGCGGAGTCCGAAACATTCCCGACGACCGCTAGTAGAGCGGTCGGCACAACCGAAGTCAAACTGGTCATCATGCGTTTTCTCAGCACTGCCCTGTTGGTCGGCGCCCTGCTTCTGACCGCCTGTGAAAAAAGGAAGCCGGCCGATTCCGAAGCCTCGCTGCGGTTTCCCCCCGGAGCGTCCAAGGCTGCCTCCATTCAGTGGCAACCCTGGAATGAGGCCACCTTCGCCAGGGCAGAGGCCGCCGGCAAAGCCGTTTTCGTAAGCGTGCGCAATGATGTCTGCTACTGGTGCGACGTTTTCGACCGCATTTCACTCAGCGACGACAGGGTCATTGCATTCCTGAACGAACGCATGGTACCCGTGCGCGTCGACATCGACGAGCGCCCCGAATGGTTCGATCACTACGGCGACTCTCTACCCATGATTGCCGTGGTACGCAATCGGGGCGACATTCAGGCTTCTGCCGGCTTCCTGCAACCCAGCGAGCTGGTACAGCGCCTGCGGGCGACACTCAAGGACGAGCCTACGGTGCGCAGGCCGGCAACCGCCCCCCGCTTTCACCCGTCGTTCGGTCTGCTGGACCCGGCCATGGTACGCAAGCACCTCTATCAGGCCAACTTTCTCTTCGACTTCGAAGCCGACGGCTACGGCTATTCAGCGGCCAAGTCAATATCGCTCGACGACCTCACCACTGATCTTCTGCTGGGTACGCCCTACGGTGTCAAGGACGCCCGTTCGCGCGCCTATCTGCATATCGGCTCGATGCTCGAACACCTTTACGATGCCGAAGATGGCGGGTTCCTGCACGAAACCAAGTCGCGTCTCTGGGCAGATATCACGCCCATAAAACGCGCGGCCGACCAGGCCCACGCGGCGGCGACCCTGATAGCCGTTACCCGGCTTGCCGATGAAAAGCAGCCCCTGCCGATGCCGCGCGAAGCTTATCTTGACGCGGCGGCACGAACCTTGGCCTTTCTGGAAGAGAATTACCTCACCCCCGAGGGCTGGGTTCGCGCCGGCGAGGTCGCAACCCGAGACTATTACCTTTCGACCGGAAAAAAACGCAGGAAACAGGCGCAACCTCGGGTTTCGACCGTCGTGCGAACCGACATTTCGGCCACCACGGCTCTCTGGCTCTCGCGAGCGGGACGCTGGGGCGAACGACCGGAGAAGGTCTCGCTGGCCGCCCGCATTCTCGAACGTGTGCTTTCGGAGCGCACCGATACCGGGCTGTTCTGGCACCTTCCACTTGAAAAGAAAGCGCCCGATCGGCTGGTAGACGCCGAGGCCGCACTCGCCGCCTCGCTTGAACTCTACGCGGCCACGGCCGAGGAGCGTTGGCTGAACGAAGCCGAGAAAATCGCCGCGGCACTGGCCCCGCTGCGTACACGCACCGGCTACGCTTCGGCCACCAGCGAGGCCATCGACAATCTGTTCACGGCTGAAATCGTACCCCAGACGAACCTGCGCCTCGCCAATTCGCTCTGGCAACTGGGCGTGCTCAAGAACGACGACACCATTCGGGAAGATGCACGCCGGCTGGTCGAGGCCTGGGCGGGGGCGGGCGAAGAGCTGAAGCCGATTCTCACGCCTTTCGTCACGGCATTGTGGACGGTCAGCCAGCCCCCGATTCGTGTCGAGCTACCCCGCAAGTGGAAAGGGAAAGAGGCCGTTGCCTTCCAGCGCTACCCCGAACCGCGCACGATGATTCGGTGGACCGGCCAGGACACGGCCAGGGTGTGTACCGGATCGAGCTGCGGCGAACCGCTGAAGCAAGCCGACGAAGTCGCCGTCGAGGCCGCCCGCCTCTGGAACGTCAAGGGCTGATTGGCCCGTCGCCCAGCCGAATCAGCCTGCAGAGCGCTGGTCGAGCAGCAACCCCAGGCACTGCCGGTGGGTGGCGGCCTCGGACTCTTCAAGCAGGCGCAACAGGCGTTTCCTTCCGCCTGCCTCTTCAATGCCCAGCTCACCGGCCAAGCGGGTAAACGTTGCCAGGGCCCAACGCTGCGCCTTCAACCGCCGGTGCGCGGCGCGTCCCCTTTTCTCGAGCCACTGCCCGTGCGCGCCGATGGCATCGGCCAGCTCGTCGAAACCCGTTCCCTGCACGGCGCTCGTGCGCACGATGACCGGGTGCCAGTCGCCCTCGGCCACTTCCTTGTAGGTCAGCGATCCTTTCAGGTCGAGGTAGGCACGGCGCGCGAGCTTTTCCTGATCGGCCTTGTTGATCACGAGAATATCGGGAATTTCCATGACGCCGGCCTTGAGAAACTGCAGGGTATCGCCCGAACCGGGTTGCACGACGAAGAGAACCGTATCGGCGATGTCTTCAATGTCGGTTTCCGACTGCCCCACCCCCACCGTTTCGACGATGACAAGGTCGAAAGCGGCCGCCATGACCTGCACGGCGGCCTGACTGGCCCGGGCCAGCCCCCCCAACTGCTCGCCTGCCGCCATTGAGCGAATGAATACACCCTGGTCGGAAACGTCGTAGCGAATGCGCGCCCGATCGCCGAGCAGGGCGCCCCCCGAACGCTTCGAACTCGGATCGACGGCCACCACGCCCACGCTCACGCCGCGTTGCCTGAGCTCTCTGATAAGAGCCGACGTGAGCGAACTCTTGCCCACCCCCGGCGGTCCGGTAATGCCCACGACTTGCGCTCGCCGGGCCGACTCTTCAAGTCTGGCGAGAAAACGCTCGATGTCGGCGCGCATGGCGGGGCGAATGTCTTCGACGAAGTTCAACGCCTGCGCAACGGCCCCCTTCTCACCGGCCCTGATGCGTTCGATTGACGGCTCCATGCACTCTCCGGCAGCCTGAATGAAAAAAGGGCGCACGCCTTCCGGTGTGCGCCCACGAAAACCGAGGCTCGGCCTCAGCCGACGGCGCTGTTGAACTCGCGTACCACCTTGACGATATCGCTCATGATGGTGTTGAGTTCGTAGTCCTTCGGCGTGTAGACACGGGCCACGCCGGCCTTGCGAAGCGCTTCTGCATCTTCGGGGGGAATGATGCCGCCCACCACCACCGGCGTGTTCATGCCCGCGGCCTTGAGCTTTTCGACGACCTGGGGCACAAGCGTGTCGTGCGAGCCCGACAGAATCGACAGGCCGATGACGTGAACGCCTTCTTCCTGCGCCGAGTTCACGATCTGCTCGGGCGTCAGGCGAATGCCTTCGTACACCACTTCCATGCCCACGTCGCGGGCCTTGACCGCAATCTGCTCGGCGCCGTTCGAGTGTCCGTCGAGACCGGGCTTGCCGACCAGAATCTTGAGCTTGCGGCCCAGCTGTTGGGAAAGCTCTTCGACCTCGCCCTGCACCTTCTGCGCCGCTTCGGTTTCGGCTGCGTGCAGCACCTGACGGGCGACACCCGTGGGGGCGCGGTATTCGCCGAAGACTTCGCGCAGCGCGTTGGCCCACTCGCCGGTCGTGACACCGGCGTGCGCCGCCGCGATGGACACGGGCATGATGTTGTCGCCGCCGCGGGCCGCGTCGCGCAGTCGCTGCAATGCGGCGTCGACCTCGGTCTGACTACGCTTCGCGCGGAAGGCCCGCAGACGCTCGATCTGCTCGCGTTCGGCCTGCGGATCGACCTTGAGAATGCCGCTGTCCTGTCCGCTCAACAACGGACTCGGCTCGCTCTCGAGGTACTTGTTGACGCCGACCACGACCTGCTCGCCCGCTTCAATGCGCTGCAGGCGCTGCCGGTTGGCGTCGACCAGGCGTTCCTTGATGTAACCGGTTTCGATGGCGTCGACGACGCCCATGTCGAGCACCTTGTCGATCTCGGCCTGCGCCCCCTCGATGAGCGAGCGAACTTTCTCTTCGATGACCGGCGAGCCGTTGAAGATGTCGTTGTATTCGAGCAGATCGGTTTCGAAGGCCATGATCTGCTGAATGCGCAAGGCCCACTGCTGATCCCAGGGGCGCGGCAGTCCGAGCGCTTCGTTCCAGGCGGGCAGCTGTACGGCACGGGCGCGAGCGTCCTTCGACAGCACCACCGCCAGCATTTCGAGCACGATGCGGGGAATGTTGTTCTCAGGCTGGCTCTCGGTCAGGCCGAGCGAGTTCACCTGCACACCGTAACGGAACCACAGGCTCTTCTCATTGGTAACGCCGTAGCGATCGCGGCCCAGCTTCTGCCACATCTGGGTGAAGGCGCGCATCTTCGTCATCTCTTCGATGAAGCGAATGCCCGCATTCACGAAAAAGGAAATGCGGCCGAAGACCTTGTCGAACTTCTCGTCGCTGACCTTGCCGGTGGCCTTGACGGCGTCGAGAATGGCTATGGCGTTGCAGAGGGCGTAGGCCAACTCCTGCACCGGCGTCGCGCCCGCTTCCTGCAGGTGATAAGAGCAGATGTTGGTCGGATTCCACTTGGGAATGTTGTCGACCGTGTAGGTGATCATGTCGGTGATGAGGCGCACCGAAGGCTGCGGAGGAAAAATATAGGTTCCCCGCGAAAGGTATTCCTTGAAAATGTCGTTCTGCGTCGTGCCCTGCAGCAGCTTGGGATCGACCCCACGCTTTTCGGCCAGCGCGACATACAGCGACAGCAGCCAGGCCGCCGTGGCGTTGATGGTCATCGAGGTATTCATCTGCTCGATGGGAATCTGGTCGAACAGCGTGGCCATATCGTCGATGTGGCCGACCGGCACGCCGACCTTACCCACCTCGCCCTGGGCCCGCGGGTCATCGGCGTCATACCCGGTCTGCGTCGGCAGATCGAAGGCCACCGAAAGGCCCGTCTGGCCCTTGGCCAGATTCATGCGGTAGAGTTCGTTCGATTTCTGCGCAGAGGAGTGGCCCGAATAGGTGCGCATGACCCAGGGCTTATCGCGTTTTACGTCAGCCATAACGTTCCAGTGATTGTGGCGAGCCGCGCTGATTCGCGACCGCAGCATTCAAGGTATCGGTTGCATGAAACCCGGTAGAAGTCGTGCGCGCGCCAGGCCGGCGCCCGTCGACAACTCCCTTGCGGGTAAAGGTATTATTGTATCTGATCGGCTCGTTCCTTGACAGGAAGCGATGGCGTCGGCTGCGGCGTCAACCGCCGATCAGCTCGACGAGTTGCATGGCAAGAAAGATGCTCAACGCCATGACGCCAATGACAAAGGCCATGACGCCGACGCTCAGCCCTACGACAAAGAGGCGGCTAGCCCGAGCCGTGCGTTTGGGATTCTCAAGCCAGGCGTTCAGGAGCCTGACGTTGCGCATGTTGGCCTTCCAGGCGACGTCGAAGACATCGCCTGCAAAGGGAATCATGCCTACGATTGCCTCGATGCCCACGTTGAAGCTCATGCGAATCAACGTGGTGCGCGGAACGCCGAGCGCGGCTGCTTCGTTCAGAATCCACGTAGAGATGGCGGCGCCGATCAAGTCGCCGACGCCGGGAATCAGCCCCAACAATGGATCAAGCCCCAATCTGATGCGTGTACCCGGAATGCCGATGGCGCTGTCCAGAATCCACGCCAGCCGGTTCAGGCGTAGCTGCACCGCTTCGCGATAGGGATCGACGACTTCGGGTTCGATTACTTCGGAAGCCGGCTCGCCTCTTGATTCTCGACTTGTCTCTTTCATGCTGAGATCACGATACCCCGACGCAAGTCCGGAATCCACCTGTCGGGCAGAAAAGTCGCCGACTCTATCGAAACATGAAATACACGGCGCCGACCAGGCACAGGCCCGCCCAGAGATAGTCGAGCTTGACGGGTTCGCCCAGGTAGAAAACCGCAAACGGAACGAACACCGCAAGCGCGATGACCTCTTGCATGACCTTGAGCTGGGCCACCGAAAACGTTCCGTAACCGATGCGGTTCGCGGGTACCTGCAGAAGGTACTCGAACAGGGCAATTCCCCAGCTGATCAGGGCGGCCACGTACCAGGCCTTCGAAGACAGATTCTTCAGGTGCCCATACCAGGCAAAGGTCATGAAAATGTTGGAGAGAACGAGAAGAAAAGCCGACGTAGCGAAGACCCCGGTGGCCATGAACGCTCCAGCAATGAGTTTCCATATTATATGCCTCGCGGGTAAAAAAGAGGTAATCGCCCGCCCACCGCGTCGACGGCACGGTCGATAGATGACTGCCTGGTTCGAACTCGATTGAGTACAAGGGGCATTCCCGGCATTTTTCCCGACAGCAAAGCAATTTTCCGTCCGGCTGCGTTTTTTCTTTGCCGGGTGGTCCGTGGCCTGCTACAGTCTGCACAGCGAACCCTTATTGCATGGCAAAGACATGAATACTACCGGCATGACTGCAGGATTTTCCCTGCCGGCGCTTCTG
>JAWLBW010000044.1:6990-20821 GCA_041687475.1 bacterium | reverse complement strand
GCTTCCGCCTCGAGCGCCTTCACGTCGTTTCGACCCAGCATCCACAGTGCGGCGGTGTCGTCGTCTGTGTAGACAGAGGCGAAGCCGAGTTTCGAGAGCCCTGTCTCTACCCGGGTGGCCTCGGTCACGCTTGTCGATTCGAGCTTGCGGCGCCAACTTTCGAGCGACCGGGCGGCCGAGATACGCTTGGGGCCTTCGTCGATGCGCTCCAGAACGGTCAGCACCGCAGTGGCGGCGTCTTCATGAGCCAGAGAGGCAAAATGCAGCAGCAGGGAACGTCGACGCTCCGGCGCCAGCCTGTCTGCCTCGAGGTGGCGAAGGGCGGCAATGGCCTGCACGTCTTCTACCGCCATGAGTACGCTTGCAAAGAGGTCTTCTTCGGCATTTCGGAGGTCGATGGGCGTTGGCGAAACGTAGGTGCGCGAAGCAGCCGTAAAAGCGCCGAGCAGTTCCCCACGGCAACGCTTCGCGAAGGTTTCGCTGTCTTCGCGCCACCGGGCAAACTCTCTTCCACGTTCTGCGGCGCTACCATGTTCAATGGCGCGTGCTGCCTGCACGCAGACTACGTCGGGCTCGATGGCGTAGGCGGTTCGCGGCCCGAGCAAATTCAGGACAACCGCGAGAATGGCCGGCGCCTTCCATGAGACCGAGTTGGTAAGTATGGGTCTTGCCGATGAGCGTTCATGGCTGCGCATACGTAGAGTTGCCCCTATCATGGTTGACTATATGAGTTCGACACACGCCGAAGGGCTGAGAGCGGCCCGCATTCTGGTGGTAGATGATGATGTGGATATTCTCACCGTCATCTCGCTTTTCCTGCGTGAACAGGGGGCCGACGTTGCGACCGCCGACAATGCCCAGGATGCCCTGCACCGCATTCAGGTGTCGCCGCCCGAGGTGCTGGTGCTCGACCTCATGATGCCCGGCATGAGCGGGGCAGAGCTGATGGTGCGCCTGCGTGAGATGGGGCTGCACGTGCCCACCATCGTCATCACGGCCGATACCGAAGCCCCCCGGAAGCTTCGCCGCGATGGTCAGGAGGGCATGCTGTTGAAGCCCTTCGCCATGGCTGAACTGGCCGAAGCCATCATACGCCTGCGCGCCCGCACCAGACCCTGGCAGGCCTGAATCCGGCGACCCGATTCACTGGGCGCGGCCTGCCTTACCCATACATGCACGCGATAGCCGCAAGCCGACCCGGCCTTGCCCGAACGGCGGAAAGATTCGCCTCTCAAGCGAGGGGCTTCAGAGGGCGTGGGCTACGATCAGGTTGTCGTTCGACTGACGCAGTCGATCGCACAGGGCCTTGGTAAACGCCTTGTAAAATTTCAGGGCGATGTGCTCGTTCTGACTCAGCAGGCCCTCGAGGTCCTTGCGGTTGAGCGTGAGCAGTTCGCTGTCTTCCAGGGCTACGACCGTGGCGGTGCGCGGTCCGCCTTCTATCAGCGCGATCTCGCCGAAGTGGCTGCCGGGCAGAAGGTGTGCGATTTTCCGCTTGGAAAGACCTTCGCCTTTGTAAATGTCGACCGCGCCTTTCTTGATGATGAACATGTCTTCGCCGCCCTCGCCTTCGCGCAGGAGCTCGGTGCCCTTGGGCACGCGTTTGGTACGCAGCACCTTGTTCACCTGAACCAGCTCCATGGCGGTCAGTTCACGAAAGAGAAAAACGGTGCGCAGGTATTCGGTATTTTCCATTCAACCCTCCGCTGTCTGCTCGGTGGCGAGAAGCCCCTGGGCAAGCAGGGGAATTAGAATTTCGTGCTGACCGGTCATGTGAAAGCCCTTGCCCCCCTTGCCGGTCGGACGGTTGACGACATTGGTCATAGGCCTGTAGTGGCGTACGAAGTCGAAGTTGGCCGTCGTGAATTCGGTGACATCATACCCGAGATTGCGCACCAGTGTCAGCGCCTTGAGGAAAATCTCGGGCAGCAGCACCGCCGAGCCTACGTTCAGGTATACGCCGTGCTGCAGGCGCGCGGTAACGCCGGCGAACACGCGAAAGTCCTGCATCGAGGCCTTGCCGATGGCGGCGCCGTCGGCGTTCGGGTGCAGGTGAATGACGTCGGTGCCGACGGCTACGTGCGCGGTGACCGGTATGCCCATTTTCACCGCCTGGGCCAGCACCGACTGGTCGACGTGGGGGCCGCCCGAAGCCAGTATTTTCTCGCCTACGGCCTGGGCAAGGCCGATGTCGCGCGCTGCGGCGTCGACGGCGCAGGGATTCAGAAACTCGGCCGTTTCGCGGGTCACGCCGAAGCTGCCGTCGCCCAGTGATGCGTCGACGTCTTCGCTCGTCTTTCCGGCCAGTGCCACTTCGGTGTCGTGCACCAGTACCGCGCCGTTGACCGACAGGGCGTTCAGATAGCCGCGACGCATGAGGTCGATGAGCACCGGCGCAAGGCCCACCTTGACCACGTGGGCGCCGATGGACCAGTGAATGACCTTGCCGCCTCTGCGCGCCCGTACCATGCGCGCGGCAATGTCGCGCAGATCGGCGGCGCCAAGTATGGCCGGCAGGCTGTTCCAGAAATCGAGGAAAGACGCGTTCTCTGCGGGCGGCGCGGCAAAGCTGTCGGTGCCGACCTTGCTCTTGCGGTCGTAAAGGCTGGTATAGCGAAGCTTGCCGATGTCGATGGGAAGGCCGGTTTTCATGCCTGTTGCGCGAAAAGCAATTCGTCGACGAGTTCGCACAGCGTGTGCTCGAGCATCAGGTGCACTTCCTGAATGCGCGCCGTTTCCTGCAGGGGCACGACCACGGCAAGATCGGCGTGCGCCCGGGCCTTGCCGCCGTCTTTTCCAAGCAGGGCCGCGGCCAATACTTTCTTTTCGCGGGCTGCATCGAGCGCGCGAAGGACCGTGGGCGAATTGCCGCTCGTGCTGATGGCGATGAGTACGTCGCCTTCCTGCCCCAGCGCAAGCACTTGCTTGGCGAACACGTCGTCGTAGGTGAAATCGTTGGCGATGGAGGTGAGAATGCTGGAGTCGGTCGTCAAGGCGATGGCCGCCAGCGGAGGTCGATCCATCTTGTAGCGGTTCACGAACTCGGCGGCGATGTGCTGGGCGTCGGCCGCGCTGCCGCCATTGCCGCACAGCATGACCTTCCGTCCGTTGCGCAGGGCGGTGACCACGGCCTCGATGAGGGGGGCGAGATCGCCACCGAGCGCAGCCGCGGTCTCCTGCACGGAACGGCCTGCGTGGGCCAGCAGGTCACGGGTACGCTGTTCAAGCTCGTTCATGGTTTTTCACTGGGGGGTGAAGAACTTACCATTCAATCACAGCAAGGGCGTTTACGCCAGTTGCCGGGTTACCGCACGGCGTATGCATCATCGCCGGGCACGACGGGCAACGGTCCTTATAAGCCCGCAGGCGCCGCCCGTTCTGCAGGGGGGAAACAGACACTCCGCGAGTCAAACGGCAGGCGCCGCCCCGTGATCAAGGGCAGGGCGCGGCATTGCACACGGGAAAGATGACCGTCACTCCGTCGGCGAAGACGTGCATGTCGGCATGGTCGACGTCGACGCGGCTGCCGTCCTGAAAGTAAGCAAGGGTGGCCGGCCCTGCCTCGACGTTGTAGACGATGAAACGGCCCGTATCGGGGTGAATGTACGTCTGGGTGTCGCTCCACCATCCGCCGCTGGTGGTGTATACTGCGGTACCGCCGGTCGGGGCCGTGGTTACGGTGGTTTCGCCCTCATAGGCCCAGGCAGTGCTCGCTGTATGGAAGTCGGTCGCCCAGGTGAAGTAGGGCGTCTTGCCGGCGCGGTATACGATGCCGAACACAACGCCGCTGCCCGGAGCCGGGGTTCCGCCGATGTACGATTCGAGCAAGGAATACGATTGAATGCGAAGTCCGTAGTAGGTGCGCGACGAGTTCTCTGTGAGCAACTGGTGAAACGTGTGAACCGCCCGTCCGTTGGTCGAGGTTACTCGAAGCGCGAAGCGGGTGTCGGCGGGCACGTCCAGCACGGCTTTGCCCGTCGTGTCGGCAAGGGCGCAAGCGCCGGTTGTCAAACCGCTCGTGTTGTCGAGAAGAAGCAAGCGCGCGTCGACGAGCTTGTCGTCGTACAGCAGGTCGTTCAGCTGCGCGGTCAGGCGAACCGTATCGCCGGTCGCGTGGCATGCCTTTGCGTCGGTTACGGTTCCCTCAGGGCAGGCGGTCGGATCGCAGAGAGAAAGAACATCAGGGTTTTCTTCATCATCGTCGGCAGGGTCGTCTTCGGTCGGGCCTGAAATGCTTACGGCATAAGTCAGGGCGTTGCTGAAGGTTTCGTGCAGGCGCACGCGAACGTCGACCGTGGCCGTGACGGCGTTTTCGGGTACGCCGGCAATCAGCCACGTCGAGTCCCAGGCGCGAGGGCTGACCACGGTGTCGCCGAAGTGAATCTCGGCAGCATTGCCCCGGCTGTCGACGAATCGGGCGCCTCGCAGGCGGAACTCGTCGCCGGGGCCTCCGGCGGCAGGCTCAATGGCTTCGAGTACGGGTGCCGGACCTGACGATACGCTCGGCGTATCATCGCCGCTGCAGGCTGCGAGGGAAAGTGTCAGAAACGAGGCGACAACGAGCTTTCTGGCTGGGTACAAGGCAACCTCACGTTACTGATTGAGCGTGTAGGTACTTTAACGCACAGCGTGGTCGTTGGCAATGCTTTGCAGAGATTTGTCGCGGGCCGAGCGAGCGGGTTCAGCGCAACTGCACCAGCACGATGACGTTGCCGTACAGATCTTCAAACTGCGCGAAGCGCGAACCAGGTTCCTCCCGGGGTTCTACGCGAAACCGCACGTCGCTTTCACGCAGGGAGCGAACTGCGGTGTCGATGTCGTCGGTATACAGGACGAGCAACGGCGCGCCGCCGGTCTGGTTGCCCACGCGCTCGCGCTGCTCAGGGGAAGTGGCCTCCAGAAACCAGAGGCCCACGCCGGGTTGCTCGGGCAGGCCGACGTGCAGGAGCCGCCGGTCGCCCGTTTCCTCGTCGAAGAGAACCGAAAATCCCAGAATTTCGCGGTAAAACCACAGCGCTTCTTCGTAGTCGTGTACGAGTATGACTGTGCGTCCGATGGAAGAAAACATGTTTGTTCGACCGGTCAGTACAGGAGGAAAGGGCGCCTTTCTTCTTCCCATTGCTTTTCGTCGGCCAGGCAGATGCGGTCGAGATCGCCCGGCTCGGCCTGTGCGTCGTCGACCCATTCGCGCAGTTGGGGGCCGCCGTTGATGAGATCGAAGGCCAGGCGGTCCTTTTCATACTCGTAATGAAAGTCGCGCCAGATGGGGTAATCGGGGTAATGCTTCCGAATGGCCTTCAGCCACAGCGATACCAGACGGTACGGGCGAAAGCGCTGGTGATCGTAGGCGTGATCGTCGACGTGAATCTGAAACCCCGGAATGATGACGCCCGCATGCTTCTGAAAGGTGGGCAGAAAGTGGCACGGACGAATGCGGCAGCCGTCGAGCCACGAGGGCGCAAGGGCATGCATCGTTTGCAGAATGGCCGCCATGTCGAGATCGGGGCCGCCCACCATTTCGAGTGGACGCGTCGTGCCGCGACCTTCGCTGAGGTTCGTGCCCTCGATGAGCACCGTGCCCGGAAAGCAGCGAGGCATGCTCGGCGTAGCCGCATTGGGCGAGGGATTCACCCACGACATTTCACCCGACGGCCAACCGTACCCGGGCCCTTCGTCGGGCCGGTAACCGTTCATGGCAATGACCTTGAGGTCGACGTCGATGCGCAGCTTGTCACGGAACCACAGGGCTGCTTCGCCCAGCGTCAGCCCGTGGCGCATGGGCAGGCCCTCGGCCGCGCCCACGAAGCTGATCCAGCCGGGCCTGAGCAGCATGCCTTCGACGGGGCGCCCGGCCGGGTTGGGGCGATCGAGCACCCATATGGACTTTCCGCGACGGGCCCCCTCTTCCATGACGTATAGCAGGGTGGTGAGAAATGTGTAGATGCGGGTGCCCACGTCCTGCAGATCGACGAGAAGCACGTCGAAGGTATCCATCATGCGGGCCGTGGGACGGCGTACCTCGCCGTAGAGCGAGAACACCGGAATGCCGTGTTCGGGGTCGGGGTAGTCGGCCGTTTCCTGCATGTTGTCTTGCTTCTCGCCTCGCATGCCGTGCTGGGGGCCGAAAGCGGCCGTCAGCCGGAGGCCCGGCGTCTTCGCCAACGCATCGAGGCTGTGGTGAAAGTCGGCCGTCATCGAAGCCGGATGGGCCAGCAACGCCACACGCCGCCCGGATAGTGCGCGTAGATGCCCTTGATTCTGAAGTAGCGTGTCGATTCCCGTCTGAATCATGTTTCTCGCCTCAGAGTGTGATGATGAAGCTCTCGCGAATGTGAAAATCCGGCTTTTCTCCGCAATGGGCCAGTGCCAGGTAGGCGCGTGCGCCGTCTGTCGAAGCGAGAACCGCCGTAAGGCTCAAGGAAAGGTGCCGGGCCGACAAGAGAGCTGCCGGTTCAGGGGCCGTGCCTGCTTGCTCCATATCGATTCGCCACGAGACTTCTCCTTCCGTGTCACTCCGGTCGACTTCCGGCGCCGATGCCTCAATCCGGTGCATTCCCCTGCGATAATCGTCGAAGCCGTACAGGTTCCAGTCTCCGGTCGGTGAGACGTTCAATTCGACATAACCCGCGCCTCCCGGAACAGCCATGAAAACTTCCAGGCAGGTTCGCTGCCAGAGCCCATCCTGCCTTCGGCGCGCCGGCCGGTCTTTCAGCGTGCCGAGTTCCAGCTGCGACAAGGCATCGGGATTTTCCCCGCGCAGCCTGAAGAAGAAGGTAAGCCCTCTTTTGCGGCGTGCGGCCGTTGCGTGCAGCGAAACCGACCCGGAAAGAGCTGTTTCCTCAAAGGGAAGAAGGCGGTGAAGAGGCTCGATGACCGACATCACTACAGCTTACCCTGCTTCGTCACAGCTTTTCATGGCGAAGGTCATGCGTTCCGGAGTTATCCGCCGTCGACGGCGACCGAAGACCGGTCGGTAAAAAAAAAATGAAAAAAGTTTCAACCGCCGCTCACCGTACTTTTGCCCTCTCAAATCCAACGTGCGCTCTCTCGGCGACACCCCGGAGACAGAACGCAGCGTGGCTTATAACCAAATCGACTGACTTGTTACCTTGTTTTCCGATGCTGGCCCGGAACCTTATGTGAAGCCGCAGTCAGGCTTCCCGGGCAGTCAGTTCACTTTCTGTTTACCCTTAACAGCAAAAATCCGATATGAGACTGATCTCAACTCTGATTATCACCCTGATGCTTGCCGCCTGCGGCTCTCCCGACGGCTCGGCACTGGCTCCGGACCGACCGGGAAGCGGGCGTGACGTAGAAGACCTCAAGAACAAGAACGGGAAAGGACGCGCACCCGATCTGATCATCGAAAGCTTCGAGTGGAAGCCTGCAACACCCTTCGCGGGCGACAAGGTTACCTTTTCGGCGGTGGTCAAGAACGCGGGGAACTATCCCACGCCCGCGGGCACCATTCTCAGCGTCGCTTTCAAGGACGACAGCGGAAAGATTCTCGCATTCGCCGACACCTACACCGACTCTCTGCCTGCAGGCGCCTCGGTAACCATCGTCGGCAACGAAACGTGGACGGCCGTTGAAGGCGCCCACGAACTCACCGCGCTTGCCGATGATGTCGACAGCATTGCCGAGCGAAACGAGGTGAATAACTCGGCGCAGGCGACCCTCACGGTGGCCGCCGTTCCGACGACGCCTGTCGGCGAGCCCGACCTCGTGATTTCCGACTTCACGTACAGCCCCGAGGCTCCGCGCCCCGGCGACCAGGTGACCTTCACGGCAACCGTCAAGAACCAGGGAACGGCCGCGACGCCCGACGGCGTCGTTCTCGGCATCGGCTACTCCGACGGTCAGGGACAGACGGTTGCCTTCTCCGACACCCATGTCGACTCGCTGCCGGCCGGCGCGTCCATCGAGCTTGTCACGAACAAGACGTGGACGGCCGTCGAAGGCTCGCATCCGGTTGTCGCCTTCGTCGACGACGTCAACCGCATTGCCGAAAGCGACGAAGACAACAACACCTTTGCCAAGGCCGTCGTGGTTGAAGCCGGTGTCGTTGCCTACGCCGATCTGGTGGTCAACGATCTGAGCTGGTCGCCTCAATCGCCGAATCCGGGCGATATCGTCACCTTCAGTGCGACCGTCGAGAATCAGGGCGATGCCGCCACGCTTTCGGGAACGAAGCTGGCCGTAGCCTTTGTCGATGAGCAGGGTAACGCCCTTTCGATCGCCGATTCGCACACCGCCTCGCTGGCCGCGGGCGGAACCGTACTCGTAACAGGAACCCAGGCGTGGACGGCGGTTGAAGGCACCCACACCATTGACGCCGTCGTCGATGTCGACAATCTTATCGAAGAAAGCGACGAGTCGAACAATTCGCGCTCGAAGACCCTTGTCGTTCAGTCGGCTCCGACGGCCGCCGGCCCCGATCTGGTCGTTACCGGTGTTACCCATTCGCCTTCAAGCCCGAAGGCCGGCGACACGGTAACCTTCACGGCCACGGTGAAGAACCAGGGCGATACCGCCACGCCGTCGGGCACGGTTCTCGGCGTCGGCTTCAGCGACTCGCTGGGAAGCACCATCGCATTCTCCGATACCCATACGTCTTCGCTGGCGGCGGGTGCCTCGGTGAAGCTCACGAGCAACAAGAGCTGGGAAGCCCTTGCCGGAACCCAGAACATAACGGCATGGGTCGACGACGTCAACCGCATTCCCGAATCGGACGAAAGCAACAATACGCTCTCGATGTCGGTGGTGGTGGCGGCCGGTTCAACGACACCGCCCTCGCCGTCGAATGCCAAGCCGGCGTATGACTTCATCCACTCGATCGGCCTGAACACGCACTTCGGTTTCCCCTCGTACCGGTACTTCACCGAGTACGGTCCGGTGGCCGACGCGCTGTACGAAGTCGGTGTCAAGCACATTCGCGACGGCGGCAGCGGCGACTTCCGCAACTGGTATCTCGGCGGGCCGATTACCGGTGTGTGGAACGAACTGGCCGACAATGGTATCCGCATGCTGATGATCGGCACCGTATACTGGTCGGAAACCGATCTGCGCAACATTCTTGCCTCGAACAGGAAGATCATCAACGCCATCGAAGGGCAGAACGAAGGAGATATCTTCGTGAGCGGCGACTGGGTCGGACGCGTGCGTTCGTGGCAGCAGATGATGTGGAATGTGGTCAAGGGTTCGGCCGAGTATCGTCATCTGCCGGTACTCATGCCGACGACGGCCAGCCCGTCGAACTACAAGTACATGGGCGATCTGTCGGCCTACTCCGATCACCGCAACGTGCACCCCTATCCGGGTGGGCAGCGGCCGCTCAACAGCTTCGATACCCACATTACCGAGGCGCAGCACGTGGCCGGCACCAAGTCGATCTGGGCCACCGAAACGGGCTATCACAATGCGGTAAGAACGTCGAACGGGCACCTGCCCGCTTCGGAACGGGCGACGGCGAAGTACCTGCCCCGTCTGTTCTTCGACTACTTCAATCGCGGCGTGGTGCGCACCTATTCGTACCAGCTCTTCGATGAGTTCGCACCGTCGTCGACCAACCCCGAGGCCAATTTCGGTATCATTCGGGCCGACTTCAGCCGTAAGCCGGCGTTCTATTCGCTCAAGCACACCATTGCCGTGCTTAACGATACGTCGCGCAACGTTCCGGGAGGAAATCTCTCGTACAGCATCTCGGGGGCGCCCGGTAACCTGCGCTCGACGCTTCTTCAGAAGTCGAACGGCAACTTCTACCTCGTGCTCTGGCAGGATGCTTCGGTGTGGGATGTCTCGCGCCGTGTCGACCTGACCAACCCCGACGCGACGGTGACCGTGTCGTTTGCCGAGAGCCGCAACGTCAGTGTCTACCGTCCGGGAACGGGAGCTGCCGCCGTTGCTTCCCAGCAGGGAACCTCGATCAACGTGGCCGTGCCCGACGAGATTGTCATTCTGGAAATTCGTCCCTGACTTGAAGGGAAGATGGTAACCCCAAAAGCCGTGTCGGTTCTCCGACACGGCTTTTGCTTTTTGGGCTTCGTGCCTCGGGTACTTTGCCTTCGAGTGCCCGCATCTTCTCTGTGAACCAAGGCGTTCGGAAAATCAACATCGTTTGAAGGGTTTTGTTTAATAGTTTGCGTGTGAGTATTGTTAGGTAAATCGTTCATCAATTCATACTTTGTTTGAATCGCCATGAAACGCGAGTGTTACGGCGATCAGTGTCCTCTTTGCGTTGTGTCACATGCCCGAAATGGGGATTGTTATTAGGTGAGGTTGTCGTATACTGGTGACAGCGCATCGATTGGTCGGGCACCGCTTGGGGGGAAGGCAATGGTTCGATGTCTCATTCTGTCGTTTCTGTTTTTTGCGTTCGCGTGTTCCTACCCGAAGCCTCGCAATTTCGAGGAAGCCGTTTTTCTGAAAACGGTCGAGGTCGACACGGCGGAACTGAGAGACTACGGAAACGGGGTTACCCGTTTTACCGTGGGGCCGTTCGACCGGCTGCACGTGAGTGTCTGGCAGTACCCTGATCTTTCGGGTGAAGTTCTCGTCAAGGACGACGGCACGGTGTTTCTGCCGAATGCCGGAAACATACCGTTGTCGGGGCTGGGTTTACGCGATGCGCAGCGCCGGCTCGTCAAATCTCTGGAGCCGTTTGTTCCCAATCCCCAGGTCGACGTCAGGCCCACCGAAGTGCGCTCGAATGTGTTCTTCGTCGCCGGCGAGTTCGCGCGGCCGGGCGCCTACCCGATACTGCGTCCGATGCGACTGGGCGAGGCCATCGCGCGCGCCGGCGGATTGACCGAGAACGCACTGGCCGATTCGGCCTACCTCTCTCGCGGGGGGCGGGCCTGGCCGGTAAACCTGCAGCATGCCTTCACCGCGGGGGGAGACGGGGTATACCTGCAGGCCGGCGACGTACTTTACGTGCCCTCGCGGCAGTCTTCGCTCGTGTACGTACTGGGCGAAGTTCGAAGCCCGAGTGCGGTTCCCATTTCCAATGGGGGGCTGGGGGCCATTCAGGCGATTGCGGCCGCGGGGGGCATCACGGCAGGTGCCTCCGAAGAAGAAGTCGCGATTCTGCGCCGGGTGGGCAATCAGATTCAGCTGCGGGTTCTCGACCTCGACGCAGCCCTCAAGTACGGCTCAGGTGCCGCGTTGCTGTTCCGGCTTGAGCCCGGCGACATCGTCTGGGTGCCGCCTTCGGGTATCGCCAACTGGAACAGGGCGCTTGAGCTGATTACGCCGACGTTGGACACCATCCTTGTCAAGCCGGTCACGTTCATACGCGACTACCTCATCATTCGAGACATTATCGACGAGGACTGACATGAGCGCCGAGCAGGTTTCCATACAAGATATCTGGAACGTTCTCAGCCGCCGCCGGCGCCTGGTAATAGGGTCCGTCATTCTCATGACGGTGCTTTCGGCAGTCTATTTCTTCTTGAAGGAGCCCGCGTTTCGTTCCGAGGCCGTGCTGCAGGTCGAAGTCGAAAAGTCGGGCCTGCTCATCGAGCAGGAACGTGACCGCTTTCCATCGAAATATGATTCGCCCGTGGCCGCCGAGGTCGAGATCATTCGGTCGCGCCTCATTCTACTGCCTGTCGTGCGTGAACTCGGTCTCGACGTGGTTCCGGCAGATCGCCACCCCGTGCTGCGGCTGCGCATCGAGGGCTATGATTCCGAGGTTTTTCCTTCGGTCGAGAAGCCTTCGTTCCGTGTCGTGTTCCAGAGCGATAACCGCTATCGACTCTACGATGCCTTCGGCGCGGAACTTGGCGTCGGCCGCCTGAACGAGCCTTTTCATTCTCGCGAGGTCAAGCTCACGCTCGACGCGATAGGAGCTCGGGTGGGCCAGGAAGTCTGGTTCACCAAGATTTCCGAAATTGAAGCGCTTAGCAGGCTGCGCAAGCAGATTCATGTCGAAGAGATCGGTGAAAAATCGAACCTGGTGCGCATTGCGGTCGAACAGCCCGATCCCGGACTGGCGATGCGAATCGTCAACTCGATCACCGATTCCTATGTTCGACAACATCTGGCCTACCGGGGTCGCGAAGCCGAGCAGACGGTGACGTTCCTTGAGAGTCAGCTGGCGGTCATTCAGGGAAAGCTGGAAAAGAGCGAGCAGGAGCTCGACAACCTGAAGACTACGCGGGGCATCATCGTTCTCAGTGAAGAAGCCCAGCGGTTGATCGGGCAGATCAGCAGGCTCGAGGTGAATATGGCCGAGCTGACCCTGCGGCATCGCCAGCTCTCGCACATCGATCATCGATTGCGGAACGCGGGAAAAAGTCATGATCCTTTTCTCATCGGCGAGGCCAGTCTGGCCGATGAAATGACGAACAAGCTGGTAGGTGAGCTTTCAACCCTGCTTGTCGAACTCCGTGGTCTCAGGCAGATGTACACCGATCGCACGCCGCGGGTTCGCATGTTGCTCGACCGGGTCGATGAGCTCAAGTCCAAGATTAAGGCGGCCGTTCACAACGGCAAGTCTGCAACCGCAGCCCAGCTCGCTTCCGCCGAAAAGATGATTTCGGAATACGAAGACCGGTTGCGAAAGCTTCCGCAAGCCGAGCGCGAACTTGCGGCGATAACGCGCCGAAGCAATGTCGATGCCGAATTGTATACCTTTCTGCTGAAGAAGCATGAAGAGGCGCGCATTGCCCAAGCCGCTGTCGTCGGTAATCTTCGTGTCGTCGACGAGGGCGTGGCGGCCGAAAAGCCGGTGAGTCCCGACTGGAAGCGACTGATGTTGCTGGGGCTCCTGACCGGCCTGATGCTCGGTGTCGGGGCGGCGTTTGCCGTCGAATACACCGATGACAGCGTCAAAAGCAGGCTCGAGGCTGAAGAGGCATTCGACCTGCCCATTCTCGGGGCGATTCCTTCTGTATCCGACGATGACGGCGACGGCCTGCCACGCCTCGACCGCATGGGGCCCCGCCAGGCATTTGTCGAAGCCTTTCGAACGATGCGGGCCGGCATGTTGCTCGCGCCCGAAGCGGCCCTGACCCGTACGGTTCTTTGCACCAGCAGTGAGCAGGGCGATGGCAAATCGACCGTGGCCTGTAACCTGGCCATCGCCATGGCGCGCGACAGCCGGAAGCGGGTGCTGCTCGTCGATGCCGACCTGCGGCGGTCAGGGCTTCACGAGATTTTCCAGGTCGAGGGCAGCCCCGGATTGGCCGAAGCCTTGCGCGGAGAGAGCGAAGCTTCGACCGCGATTACGGCTACCGGAGTCGAGGGCCTCTTCCTGCTGCCGGCGGGGAAATTACCCGACAATCCGACGGCGCTGTTCAATTCTACCCGCCTGCGTGAACTGCTCTTTCAGCTTCGGGCCGAATTCGATGCCGTGGTCATCGACGTGCCGCCGGCCGGGCTGTTTTCCGACTCGGCGTTGATCGGTTCGTTGGCCGATGCGGCCTACCTCGTGGTAGCCGTCGGTAAAACCAGGCTTTCAGACGCGCGTGACTGTCTGAATCGACTTCGCCAGGGCGGAGTCAGGGTGCAGGGTGTCATTCTGACCAGGGTCGCGGGGCATGCCGAAGATGCGTACCTGCGCTACTACGCCGAAAACACTGCTTCGCCGACGTTTCTCCAGCGAATCAGACGCTATTTTCTGAGTGCGTGAGGGTGAATGCGTGAGGGCAATGTGAATGTTGTCGTGCTCAATGATCACGGTCACGTAACCGGGGGCGCCGCCAAGGTGGCGCTTGACTCGGCCGCCGAACTGGCGCGCCGTGGCCACGACGTGACGTTGTTGGCGGCTATGGGCCCGGTCGAAGCGGGGGTACCGGCGGTGCTCACGCAGCAACCCGATCTTCTGCAC
>JAWLBW010000044.1:0-6980 GCA_041687475.1 bacterium | reverse complement strand
GGCGGCCGCACGGGGCGTCTGGAATGTGGCCGCCGCCGATGCTCTCGAGGAAATTCTCCGCAGCAAGAATCGGAGCCGGACCGTCATTCACGTTCACGGGTGGACGAAGGCACTTTCATCCAGCGTCATCGCCCGGGCGGTGTCTCTCGGGGTGCCGGTGGTCGTCACCCTGCATGATTACTTTGCGGCCTGTCCCAATGGCGGCTTCTTCGAATATCCGGCCGCCCGGGTCTGCGAGAGAAAGCCGCTGTCGCGGGCATGTCTCGGCACGCATTGTGATGCGCGGGCCAGAACGCACAAGGTATGGCGTCTGATGCGGCATGCGGTTCAGAGCTCGGTGGGCGGGTTGGGGCAGGTGCGTCATTTCGTTGCCGTTTCCGATTTCAGCGCCCGACTGTTGGCGCCGTATCTGCCGAAGAGCGCACGCCTGCACCGGGTCGACAATCCGGTCGATGCCGCGTCGAAAACGCTCACCCGGTGTGCCTCGAACGAGCCTTTCCTTTTCATAGGCCGGCTTTCGGCCGAGAAGGGGCCGCACATCTTTGCCGAGGCTGCGCGAAGGGCCGGCAGTAGGGCGGTTTTTGTGGGTGAGGGTGAAATGCTCGGTCGCCTCGCAGAGCGCTATCCCGAACATCGCTTCGTGGGGTGGCTTTCCGGTAATGCTCTAGAGGCCGCTTACGGGAGCGCCCGTGCGGTCGTGGTTCCGTCGCTCTGGTATGAAACCCTCGGCCTTGTCGTTCTCGAAGCCTTTGCACGTGGGGTTCCGGTGGTGTGCTCCGACGGTACGGCGCCGGCTGAACTGATCGTGCAGGGGCGAAATGGCCTGCTTTTCGGGAACGGCAACGTCGACGGATTGGTCGACTGCCTGTTACGTCTGCGCGACGATTCACTCGTGTCGTCATTGGGGCGAGAAGCCTTTGACGGGTATTGGCGCAACCCGCATACCTTGACGCGCCATTGTGACGGCCTTGAGCAGGTTTACGCCGCCATGCTGGACGAAAGGGAGGCTTCGCTTGCCGCGTAGCGTGCCTTTCACCCTTCGTGATCTCTGCGTGGTGGCTACCGCCGTAGCCCTCGCCACTTATGTTGTCGAGGCGCCCCTCAGGTATGGGCTCGCGGCACGGGGGCTCGAGGCATTGTTGTACCTTCGAGACGGCCTTCTTCTTCTGGCTCCGGCCTATGTCGTCGTGGTTACCGTACTGCGGCGTACCCGCGTGTTTCCAGCGGTGGCGGTGGCGGCGCTCGGATTCTTTCTGCTTGTGGGCCTGGTTCAGCTCGATGCGCGCCAGGCAGCCTTCGGGGCGAAAATCTTCGTGCCGCTTCTTGCCGGAATAGCCGTCGCTCCCTGGTTTGACGCGGCAAGGTCTGGCACCCGTATGCGCTGGTTTGTTTCGCTCTTGTGGCTGACGGCGGTTGCAGGAGTAGCCGCCGACGCCTATATCGACCTGCCCTGGGCCGGTATTTCCTACAAGGTAATGGGGGTCGAGGTCGAAGGCAGTCGGGTCTGGGCCATGGGTGAATTCTCTCGCTTGAGCGGCTTTGCCCGGGCGTCCTATGAGGCAGCCGGTCACCTGCTGGTCCTCGGCTTTGCGCTCGCGTTCACCCTGCAGCGTGCGAGTATGCGGGCAGTCGTTCTCAGCCTCACCGGTGCGGGTATTCTCATGACCACGACCAAGGGGCTTTTCATGGCCTTTGTGGCGGCGGTCGCGCTCGCTCTTACGTCGCGAAGGCTCCCGTTTCTCTCACGGGGGTTGCTCGCGACGGTCGCCGCACTCTGTATCGGCCTGCCGCTTCTGGGTGTGCAGCAGTCGGTCCAACTGCGTGGCGAGTGGGCTTCCATGCTCCTGGGTTCCATGCTCGATCGCATGCTCAACACCTGGCCCGATGCTTTTCAGCAGTTCCTCGAGCACTCGTGGCTACTCGGGGGAGGATTGGGGGCCATTGGGGTTCCGCAGTCGTATTTCCTGCCTTCGCATTACAATCCGGCCGACAATCTTTTCGTGTACCTGCTGGCGCTGTTCGGGCTACCCGGCGTTCTCGGATTGCTTTTTTTCATTCGGCGTCTATGGTTGCTCTGCGTCGAAGGTAGTCGAAGCGCTCTCTATTTCGTCCTGGGGGGAGCCGTTGTGACGGCCGGCGTCAGCATGAGCGTGCTCGAATCGGGCTGGCTCGCCTTCGTCGTGGGGGTACTTGTCTCACGGGTAACGGAAGGCGCCGCCCCGGCCTTGTATCCGGCAACCGAAAGTGCCGCTCGGACCGCAAGAGGCGGGCAGGTGGCACGGTTGGGGGTGGGCTGATGGTGGGACTCGCTCGCTTCATTCTACTGGGGTCTTTGATTCTTGGCGTATCGGCCGGAGAAGACGATACCGATACGGGGGCGAGGCAGCGGGTGGCAGGCTCGATGGCTCCCGCGCCGGCAGTTCGTCCCGCCGACGAATTCGTCGAGTCGGTCGGGGTCAACATTCACCTCGGACACCAGGGAACCGGCTATTTCGATGATTTCACCCGTGTTAGAGAATGGCTCGGGCGATTGGGCGTGCGTCATGTACGCGACGATATCGTGGGCATTCCCGAGCTGTACCAGGAAGACGGTATTCCGGCGCGCTGGCGTGCCCTGGGGAAAGACGGTATCCGGTTGCTGCTTATCGCCGAGCTTGCCATGCCCGTTACTTTCAACGTCGAGGCGGCGGGCATGGTAACCGAGGCCCTCGAGGCGCTGGAAGGGCCCAACGAATACGACGCCAGAGGCGGCCCGGGTTGGCATCGGCGCGTACGCGATTATCAACGCGCACTGAGTTACGAAATGCGCCGACGTGGTCTCGTGGTTCCTCTGGTTGCGCCCTCTGTCGCCGAGCCCCGGAACTACGCCAAAGTCGGCGATATCTCGGCCTGGGCCGACTTTGCAAACGTTCATTCCTACCCGGGCGGGCGGCGACCGCTTCACGATTTCGAGCGCCACCTTCGTTTCGCCCTGAAGGCGGCGCCCGAACGCCGGGTCGTGGCCAGCGAAACCGGCTACCACCGTGCCGTAAGAAACCGTGACGGGCACCTGCCGGCGTCGGAAGAGGCGGTGGCCCGATACCTGCCTCGATTGTTGCTCGATTATTTCGTCGCAGGGGTACACCGTACATATCTCTACCAGTTTCACGACGAAGCAACCGACCCCACGATGACGGATCGGGAGCAGCATTTCGGGCTACTTGACGCGCAGTTTCGACCCAAGCCCTCGTTTCATGCGGTAGCCAATCTGCTTGCTTTGCTTGCCGACCCCGGGCCGCGGTTTGAACCGGTGTCGTTGCCTGTCGGTGTGGTGGCCGACAACCAGGTTCGTGCCGCGGTTTTTCAGAAACGAAACGGCACTTACTATTTCTGCTTCTGGTCCGACGTCGAGTCTTTCAGTCAACGTACGCGCCGCACGCTGCACCCTCCTTCACGCGCTCTGAAGGTCACCTTCGGCACGCCAATCGGCGAGGCTTCGCTCTATCGACCGCGCACGGGCAGGGAGCCGTTGAAGAAATGGAAAGGAGTGAATGTATTCACGCTCGAGGTGCCGGACGAGGTGATGGTGCTTGAGCTTACGCCGACGAGGGAAGGTAACTGATGCGTACACTGTTCGTTTTCTCAAACGCGTCCCACTACGGGGGCGCCGAAAAGAGTATCGAGGCCATACTTCCCGAACTGGCCCGGGAGTATCGCATCCTTGTTTTTGCCGAGAACCAACGACACGTTGAAGCCCTGAACGGTCTGAATCTCGGCAAGGGACGTGTGATTGCGCTTGCGGGGGGAAATGGGCCCGGAACATGGTTCGCCACGGTTCGCAGGGTTCGCGGGTACATGCACAGGTTCAGTCCCGACGCCATCATTGCCAATACCAACAAAGCCGGTCTGCTCGCCATGTTTGCACAACGCACCTCGAAAGGCTCTGTGCCGGCGCTTGTCTTTGTTCGCGACTTCCTCTGGCGCTACAAGCGAATCATCTTCTCGGGGCTGCGGTCGTCGGTGGTGGTGGCGCCGAGCGAGGCCGTTGCCTCGCACCCGGCCTGGCACAGGATTCTCTCAGGGGTGAATGTTCGGGTAATTTCCGACGCGGTCCTTCCGGCGCAGGATACCTTTTCCCCACTGAATGAGGCGTCTTCCATGGTGCTCTGCCTTGCCAATATTGCGAGGTGGAAGGGGTTGCATCACCTGATTGCGGCATTTGCGCTGGTAGCCGAAAGGAACGACGACGCGAAGCTGGTGATAGCCGGCTCCGTTCACGAAGTGAAATACCGGCAGGCTCTCGGGCGACAGATCAGCCGACTTCGCCTGGGCGGTCGGGTATCGATTCTGCCCTACGTCGACGATGTCGACCGCCTGTACCGTGAAGCCGCCCTTGTCGTCTCCAGCTCCATCTCCAGGCACGGCGGTCCCGAAACCTTCGGCCGCACGGTCATTGAAGCCTGGGCGCACGCAAGGCCTGTCGTGGCATTCGCAACGGGTGGCCCGAAGTACCTGATTCGCCATGGCGTCGACGGGTTACTGGTTGCCGAAGGCGACAGTGCTTCCCTGGGCGAGGCGATGGATCGTCTTCTCCATGATCGGTCGCTTGCCCGCTTGATGGGCCATGCCGGTCGCGTCCGTGCCGAGGGCGAGTTTTCGGTCGAGAGCATTGCGGGGCAGGTGCTTTTGTTGCTCGACGAGATGCAGGCCGCGGGTCGTGAAGAACAGGACGTTCGTGAGAGGGCGGTTCGTGTGGGAGGTGTGGCATGAAGGTGGCGCTGGTACATGACTTTCTGATGCAACAAGGCGGCGCCGAGCGGGTGCTGGCTGTTCTGCACGACATGTTTCCCAATGCCCCGGTATATACGCTGCTGGCCGACGAGGCCGGGTTACCCGAAGACTGGCGCTCATGGGACATTCGCCCCTTCTGCCCGTTCCAGGCGTCGGCGTCGGTGCGTAGACGATATAAAAAGCTTTTTCCCGTCTACCCCCGCTATGTCGATCGGCTCGACTTGCGCGGCTACGACCTCATCCTGAGCAGCTCGTATGCCTACGCCCACGGAGTTCACGTACCCGAGGGCAGTGTTCACGTTACCTATTGCCACACGCCGATGCGCTTCGTCTGGTTTCAGGAAGACGAGTACCGACAGAGAATTCCTTCTCCTGCCCGGCCTGTTTACGACCTGGCTCTCAGGCGCCTGCGAAAGTGGGACCGCGAGGCTTCGCGGCGACCGACCCGCTACGTCTCGAACTGCGGGCGAATGGCTCGCCGCATCAGCGCCGTATATGAGCGGGATGCCGACGTGGTGTATCCCCCCGTCTCTTTTCCTTTTCAGGATGAGGCTGTCTGCCGTGACAAGGGTTACTACCTTATCGTGGCCCGCCTTGTTTATCCCTATAAACGAATCGATCTTGCCATTGAAGCGTTCCGCCGGCTGAACCTGCCCCTTCGCATCGTGGGTGAGGGCGAAGACAGAGGCCTTTTCGAGCAGATGGCCGAGGGGGCGCCCGTTGAGTTTCTCGGCCGTATCGACGACCGCGAACTGGCCGAGGTCTATGCCGGGTGTCGTGCTCTGGTCATGCCGTGGGACGAAGACTTCGGTATTGCGCCGGTCGAGGCGAATCTGTTCGGAAAACCGGTGGTCGGCTTTCGCGGAAGCGGGCTGGCCGAGTCGCAGATTGACGGAGACACGGTCGTGTTTTTTGACCGGCTTGACGCCGATGCCTTGATTGATGCAGTACGGGAATGCGAGCGACGCGTCTGGAACGTCGGGGCGATTCGTCGCTCGGCAATGCGTTTTTCGGAAGCCGCTTTTCGCGGCGCCATGGGTCGAGTCATCGATTCGGCTCTCGGCGAAGTGGGCCATGTCGTTACCCGGCGCGCCGATACATGGATGCGGGGAGAAAACCCCGGGGAGGAAACCGGATGTTACGATCGAATGCGAACTTCTTGAGCGGGTTCGCGGTCGTCAGAGATCTCATACTCATCAGCTGTGCTTTTCTCATCGCGGTTCTCAGCGACAACACGCTCCCGTCTGAAAGTGGAAAACGTTATCTGGCTCTGCTGCCGTTCGCTCTGGCGGCCTGGCATCTGGGTATTCGCTTCGTCGGTCTCTATGCCGCGAAGCGAACTCATCCGTTGCTGGTCATGGGCAAGCTGGCCCTGGTTGCGCTGGCCTACACGGGGCTTCAGCGCGTCTTTCTCGAGGCGCTGGGCTGGTTTCACTTCGACGAAAGGTTGGGATGGCATTTTCCCGCCGCCGCCTTTGTGCTTCTCGTCGCGGGGCGCATGGCTTCCCGCCTGGTCATGGACGGCTACCGCAGGCTCGGATTCGAGACGGTCAACGTACTCATTGTCGGAACCGACAGCCGCACCCTCATGTACGCCGAACAGATACGCAACAACGAGCGCTGGGGCGAGCGATTGCACGGCTTTCTCGTCGATGACGGCGGGAGCGTGCCCCGGGCCCACCCCGTTGCAGGGCGGCGGGCCGACCTTGAGAGCCTGTTGCTGACAAGGGCCATCGACCGGGTGGTCTTCGCAGGGCCGCTTACCGGATCGCCGACTTTGAATGGAGAACTCATACTTTGTGAGCGCCTGGGTGTCGATGCGGTGGTTCTGCCCGGCAATGATGACCTCAAGGTCGCCAGGCTCTGTGTCGATAACCAGTTCGGCATGCCCGTTCTGACGTTCTCGACGGCGCCGCAAGCACCGTTTCAGCTGATGCTCAAGCGGGCCATGGATGCTTCCGTGGCAGGCCTGCTTCTCGTCTTGCTGGCGCCTCTGTTCGTTGTCGTAGGTGTGTGGATTCGCCTTGATTCGCCGGGCCCCGTGTTCTTCCGGCAGAAGCGGGTGGGCCTGCACGGGCGAACCTTTTCCTGCCTGAAGTTCCGCACCATGTTCGTCGACGCCGAAGCCCGTCTTGCCGAACTTCTGGCCATGAACGAAATGGACGGGCCCGTGTTCAAGATGGCGCGCGATCCGCGTATTACCCGTCCGG
>JAWLBW010000043.1:12684-21149 GCA_041687475.1 bacterium | reverse complement strand
GCCTGGCCCTCTTAGAATGGAAGGACGGCGCCGGTCTGAACTCAGCGTGGAACTCTTGGGGGACAACGAATGGATCACAGAGCAGAGCTTTGCACGCGCATCGAAGCGCGATCTGCGAAAATCGGTATTATCGGGTTGGGGTATGTCGGGCTTCCACTCGCCGTAGAGTTCGCGCGTGCGGGGTTCGAGGTCGTGGGTTTCGATGTCTCGCAGCCCAGGGTCGACCAGGTCAACCGCGGCGAAAGCTACATCGGTGACATTCCTGCCAGCGTCCTGACTGAACACACGGGTTCGGGGCGGCTGCGGGCCACAACCGATTTTTCCGAGCTTGCGACCTGCCAGGCAGTAAGCATCTGCGTGCCCACGCCGCTGCGCAAGACACGCGACCCCGACGTCTCCTACATCATCGCAGCCACCGAGCAGGTCAAAAAATACCTGCACCCCGGCATGCTGATTGTGTTGGAAAGCACCACCTACCCGGGTACCTCCGACGAACTCCTGGCGCCGGAACTGCGGTCGACGGGCCTGGAAATCGGTCGCGACTTCTTTCTCGCCTTCAGCCCCGAGCGGGTCGACCCGGGCAATCGCACCTTCAAGACCAAAAACACGCCCAAGGTCGTCGGCGGCACCACGCCCGCCTGCCTCGAGGTGGCCAAGGCCCTGTATGAAACAACCATTGATACGGTGGTGCCGGTCAGCTCGACCCGGGCAGCCGAGATGGTGAAGATTCTCGAAAACACCTTTCGTTCGATCAACATCGGTCTGGTGAACGAGCTGGCCATCATCTGCGACAAGCTGGGCATTGACGTGTGGGAAGTCATTGACGCAGCCTCGACCAAACCCTTCGGGTTCATGCCCTTTTATCCGGGTCCCGGACTGGGCGGTCACTGCATTCCCATCGACCCCCACTATCTGTCGTGGAAGCTGAAGGCGGTGAACTACAACGCCCGTTTCATTGAGCTGGCCAGCGAAATCAACACCCAGATGCCGAATTACGTCGTAAGTAAGGTTACCGACGCACTGAATTCGGTGCAGAAGAGCGTCAAGGGCAGTCGCATCATGGTTCTGGGCGCGGCCTACAAAAAAGACATCAGCGATGTGCGCGAGAGCCCGGCGCTCGACATCATCAAACTGCTGCTGGCCAAAGGCGCCCTGCTTGACTACAACGATCCCTACGTGCCCGATCTGCACGAAGAGGGTATCGAATTGTCGAGTGCGCCCTGGGAAGGTCGTCTCGGTGAATACGATTGCGTGGTCGTCGTGACCGACCATGGCTGCTATGATTACGCGCGCCTTGTTGCCGAGGCCAAGCTGGTGGTCGATACCCGCAACGCCACGCGCGGCGCCGCCGGTCTGAACGTCGTACGGCTCTGATTCACTCGCGAAACGATTTCACGGCGAAGGAAGCGTGTACGGCTTGCTTCGCCTTTTTCTTTCTTACCGGTAGCGATCCTTATCGCAGACGCCGACGCCGGATGTGCCCACTTGGAACGGCCGTACCGGAAGCGCAGACGGACGACTCTCCCAAGTATTGACTTTGAGACTCTCATCATTCGTCACATTTTTCGAGTTTAAAAAAAGGTTCCGTCTCGAGTCGCGTCGCCAAGCAGAGCGAGGCCGACGACGAGAGGCGTACGCGTGTGTCACGATGCACTGGGTGGACAGCTAAACGGTCTCGATCAGGTCTCCCGATGCTCTTCGGCAGCACGGGCTATGGTGCCCATCTCGTTGTCCGTGGCGCCCTGCGCCACAAGGCAACTCGATGTGGAACGTTGTTCCGTCAGATGTGATAAATCATCAATTGAGACTCCCCAAGTAACTCTACCGGGGTGACGGGGGCGCCGCGTTCCTCGACCCTGCCCAGCCTGAAGACGAGACCTTGAGTAGAGAGCTCGCGATAAAAAAGAGAATGGCAGCGAAGAATATCCGGTGATTCATTCCGGCATAATGCCACTCACGCGCCGACGTACGCCTTCCGGGTGCCCGGTATGGACTTTTCTTCACCCTTTGCTGCACTGAGGGTGGAAGGGCAGTGACGCGGGAAGGCGGTGAATCCGCTGTTTCGGTGCTTGTCCGTCCGGCGACCAGGTGCCCATCCGCTATTCAGGGGGGGACGCCCGATGGCCGTGGGGGTGGCAAAGCTACGGCTTGCCGGCTCAGCAGCGGGCGATCAGTAAGCCGCTCTGGTTCGTGATGTTGCCGTGGCCACAACCCGCTTCGAGCAAGGTATCGCGTAGCTGACTCTCGCTGATGGCGGCCGCTCCTTCACTGCTTTCGACCAGCACCACGTCGCGCAGGGCGGTGCGTCGCATTTCCGACAGCGCGCGCGCCCGCAGGTCGGGTTCCAGAGAACCAAGCACGGTACAGCCGGTAATGTAATCGAAGCCGCCCTCGGAGAAGTGAAGACCGGGCAGCCGCCCCTTTTCAACCAGCACTTCCGAGGCGCCGGGTATGCGTTCGGGATGCTTGGGGCCGCACCATTCATAGGTCATCAGGCGAATTTTTCGACCTGTGTCGCGCAGGCCGCCTGCCAGAATGACCGCCGTTTCATCGGCGGGCGATAGGTCGAGCAGGCTTACGGGATGCAGGGGCCGTAGCTGTGAGACGCGCCGTTCGATATTCCGCAGAAGAGCTTTTTCGAGTTCTCCCGCTTCGGGGTTCAGGAAGTAGGCTGAAGACAGGTTTACCGCCATGGCGAAATCCCCCTCCGGTTCCATCCGCTCGCAATGGATTGAAGTTCTAAGGCGGCAGACCGTTTGTCCCTGCTTCACTGTGATTCAGGCACCGCTCGGTACCCGGGCTGCCGTCCGACACAGCGCCACTATAGCACGCGTCGGGCAACCTTGTAAGGCGGTTGGCGCGGTACGGAAATCGCCGTCTGGACAGTTTCGTAAACGCTCTTGCCTTGCGCAAACGGGAAGGACAATGGTAAGAAGAGACATGCTTCTACGCCGCCGACCTACCCTGTTGTTACTGCTCGCATTTGCGCTCGCCGCGGGCGCATGCACGAATGCCGATACGATGTATCAGAAAGGCTCGCGGGCCGAGGCCGAGGGAGATCTCGAAGAGGCGCGTACCCAGTATCTTGCCGTCGTACGCCTTCTGCCCGACAGCGACCGTAGCGAAGAAGCCCGGGCATCGTTCGTGCGCCTGACGCTTAGCCTGGCCGAAGAAGCATTGACCGAAGAAAACCCCATGCGTGCCCGAGCGTATCTCGAACAGGCGCGCGGTCTGGTCGACGGCAAGGAAGGCAGGCGGCTGGTCGTGCTCGAGAATCGCCTGCATGCGCTCGAGTCTGCCGCACCGTCGGCGGTTACCACCACGCCGTGACTTCTACCCGAACCGATCGACACGCAGGTGCCTTTCTCACGTAAGCTGCATCCCGACGAAGCCGTTCGTCTTGACGCCTGGCTGTCTTCCCGCCCTTGGGCCGAGCGTATCGAGCGCCCCTGGGTCGATTTTGCCTATCGCGTGCGCGGCGAGAGTCTGGCATGGCTTTACTACCCCGGCAAAAAAGCGCTTGTGGAACAGGGAAAGGCGGGGCCGGCGGGCGAGCAGGCCAGGGCCGAAATGATGGCGGCTTTTCCCGTGCTGGCCGAAGAGGCTCGGCAGGTATCCGTAGGCGTCTTTCCCCACTCCGGAGGCGACGAATCGGGCAAGGGCGATACCTTCGGACCGCTGGCCGTGGCGGCCGTACGCGTCGAAGACGCGGCGGGAGAGCAGACCCTGCGTGAGCTCGGGGTTCGCGACAGCAAGACCCTTTCGGACAAACAGATACGCGAGCGGGCGCGGCGCATTCGCGAACACGCTTCCATAACGTCGGCGCTTCGCTGCCTCGAGCCTGAGGCCTACAATGCCGCTTTCCTAGCCCAACGCATGGCCGGTGGCAACCTCAATCGGCTGCTTGCGCGTCTGCATGGCGAATGCACGGCCGAGCTGCTTGCCGGGGGGCCTTTGGCCTTGGTGGTAATCGACAGGTTTACCGACGACACGGTTCTCGGCGCCGACCTGCCGTCGGGCGTGCCCTTTCGTGCCGAGCCGAAAGCCGAAAGGTATGCGGCCGTCGCGGCCGCCTCGATTCTCGCGCGAGATGCCTGTCTCGACTGGTTCGAAAGCGAGGCCGCGCAGGGGCGCCGTTGGCCGCGGGGCAGCTCGGCGCCCGAGATTCCCACCCTGCTGCGGTGGACGTACAGGGCCGGCGGCACCACGGCGCTCGGCCGAGCGGCCAAGCTGCACTTCTCTTCGGTGCAGGCCGTGCTGTTCGAGGAAGACGAGGGCTAGGCCCCGTCTTCCCCCTCATCAACCTTACTGGGAAAGCCGGAAGCGTAGGGCGAGATCGCCGTCTTCCGCCAGGCGGAACTCACGTTCTTCGGCTTCGTAACCGACGGCTTCGACGCGAATCTTGTACGTACCGGGCGTCAGTTTGTACAGCGTTTCACTGCCCTTGGCCGGGTCGAGGGTGCGCTTGAGGTCGGGGTGACCCTCGAAGGTGACGGTGGCCATGATGGGTTCGCGCGCTTCGTTCAGCACTTTGATTTCGACATAGCCCGGTCGGGGCAAGGCCTTCATGGCGAGTTCGATGCTGCTGCGCGAACCCTCGGCCACGGTGGTCGTGACCGTCGCGGCCTCGAAGCCGTCTTTCTCTACGCGTACGTCGCGGCGACCCTGGGTCACCGGCGAAACGGTGAGCCGTCCTTCATTGTCGGTTCGGCCGACCGCATTGCCGTCGATGGTCACGGCGACATCGGGAACCGGCTTTCCGCTTTGGTCGCGCACCGTGAGTTCAAGGGCGCTTTCCATCGGCTCGAGGGTAATTTCGAGCGACCGGGTTTCGCCGGCTTCAATACGGGTGGTGGTACGCGCCGCCTTTCTTCCCGGAGCCGAAACCTCGAGCGTAACGGGGCCCGGCGAAAGGCTTTCGAAGGAGACCGAACCCGACGCATCGGTTTCCGACCCGGCGCCTTCAGGCTGAAGGCGAATGGTGGCGCCCGATACCGGATCGCCCTCGGGGGTACGTACGATGGCCTGGAGGCCGCCGCGGGGAATGACGGTCGTGGGCTCCGTCGTCGGTGCGGGAGCCTCGACCGAAGGCGTTGCTTCCGAAGCGGGGGGAGTCTGGGGTTCGGGTTCGGCTTCGGTCGTGGTCGGTGCGTATGAATCGGCCTCGGCGATTGCGGGGCGAGTTCCGAAGTCGAAGAGCCAGCGCACGGCGGCCAGAGCGTCCCAATTCGGCTGAGCGGGCACGCCCTGCGCCGATTCGCCGGTCAGCCCGATGTCGGCCGCTACGTGAACTTCCAGCGCGTTCCACGGGCGTATGCGCAGGCCCGGTGTCACGCGCAGGGGGGCGGCCGCGAAGGCCGGCGCATTTTCTCCGACGGGAACCTCTCCGCTTGCTTCAACGAGGTAGTCGATGAGCTCGGTCTCGTAGTTGAAGCTCAGGCCGAAGGTAACCTGGTTGTAGTCGGTCTGGCCCCATGCGAAGCGTTCAATGCCGGTCGGCTCGCGGTCGACGAAATTGATGGTGCGGTCATACAGAAAGCCGGCGGCGCCGTGCACGACGAAGTCGCCGCTGCGCCACGACGCGAGCGCTTCGCCCGCATAGCCGGCCGTGTCGCCGTAACCGCTTTCGCCCGACACGCCGTACGGCAGAATGAGCCGGGCGCGAATGCCAGCGCCGAAGGCTTCGTTTACCCGATAGACGCCCTTGGCCGAAAGTGCCAGGTCGCCGAACGAATCGAGCGTTTCGGGGTTGCCGAGGTCGTTGGTCGTCGAGCTTCCGCCAAGCGCCAGGCCGAATTCGACCCGAAAGGGGTCGAGCTGACCGGGCTTGAACGGGCTGACGACGCCGCCCAGGCCGTAGCGCAGGCGCGAGGCTTCGTCGGCGGGCGATACGAGGCCGTCCTGCAGGAAGTATGACCCGAAGAGGCTGACCGACGCCTGCTCGGGGGTAACTTCGGCGCCGGGAACGTGAATGCCGCCGGTACCGGCGCCGTTCCACATGGTTTTCAGTTGTTCGGCCGGCAGGCTTGTTGGAACGGCCAGGGCGGCGAGCATGCCGGAGGCCAGAAACGCTGTCTTCATCCGCATGGCGAAGGGCTCCGCTTGGAGGGCAGAAAAAAGGCCGTGCGGCGCACGGCCCTTTCGATACAAAGATTTACTGCTTGAAGATCAGGGCAATCAGCCGGTTGCCTTCGGTCTCGAAGCTGTAGCGAGGAGTAACTCCGTCGGCGACGAGAAACGTCAACACGAGGTCGCCGCCCTGCTCTTCGATGCGCAGGGTGCGAAGAGGCCCCTTACTGAGAAAAAGCTCGCTGCGTCGATATTCGCTCTTCGCATCGGGAATACGCAGCATGATTCGACGCGGGTTTTCGATCAGTACGGGCGCTTCATGAGCGGCCCGTCGGTTGAAATCGAGTGCAAAACGGGCCACGACCGCATCGGCGCTGTGCAGAATGTCGCGCAGCGCTACCGGGGGCAGCGGCTTGGGTTTCGGTTTGGGTTTGGGCTTCGGAGTCGGTTTCGGCGCGGGGGCGACGTATTTTTCGACCAGCTCGAGCTCCTGCACGAGACCGTCTTCGGGCGAGTACCGGACGCGTACCGTATCCTGCGCGCCAAAGGCCTTCCAATCGTCGGCCTGGGCGATGGCGGTCTGGGCGGTGCCCGTAAGCGAGAGAAGCTCGCCGTCGGCGGCCTCCATCGTGAACGTGCGCGCGGCAGGGTCGATTTCGGATATGCGGCCTGCAGCCTCACGGCTGGTCACGACAAGGTTGCGAACCGCGTTCTGACCGTCCTGGCCGACGGCATATACCGCCTCGACCTTGTCGCCGGGTCGAAGCTTGGCCAGCAGCGCCTTGGCGTTGTCGTTGAATTCGCTGGTAAGCTCGACGAACGACCCGGCAATCTTCGAATCTTCGATGCGCAGGAGCCCCTTCGTTTTGTCGACCAGGCCGCCCACGGTACCGGTGACCAGGCGTTCCTTGACGGTAACCTGGCGGGCGTCGTAAGCCCCTTCGCGGGCCTTGTAGCGCAGGCCGATGCGATCGCCCACCCTGAGCTCGCGCAGGCTGCGCACGCCGATCCACTGTGTCTGGGGTCCGACGACGACATGCCAGTCGGATGAGCGCTGGTTCACCAGGCCCATGCTGAAGGTGCCTTCGACCTGGTCGATGCGGGTAACGCGGCCGTCGCGGTATTCGACGCCCAGGTTGGCGATAATGTCCTTGCCGCCGAATTCGAGGTACCAGGCTGCAAACCCGGCGCCGCCGAGTACCAGCAGCACGAGGGTGAGCCAGAGGCCCCAGCGGGATTTCCGGGGGGCGGCGTATACGGGCTGGGGAGCAGCGGGGGCAGGGGCCGCAGCCGGGCGAACAGCCTTGGGCGCGGGGGCCGGAGCGGTAGCCACCACCGTTTCAGGACCTGCCAGTTCGGCCTTCAGGTACTGGTTGAAGAGCTGCTTGCTCGGAGCGTCGAGCTGAATGTTCTTGATGACGAGGCCCCGCTTTCCGCTGGCGGCCAGTTCGGAGTCGTCGATCCAGGTAATATCACCGGTGGCGGTGAAGGTTTCGGCATCGGTCTTGAACTTGAAGAGCAGACCGACCCGGCCGCCGGTTTCGGCTGGCTTGGCCGTTTTCAGAAACAGGCCTTTCGTTGCGATCTTTTCCGGAAATTCGTGCACGAATCCGGCGATCGAGTCGTATTGGAGGGCGAACTTTAACATGTCGAAAATACTGAGAAAACGCCGTTCAATCTAACAAAGAAGGAGAAAGTGTGTCAACCGCTCAACGGGTGGACGCGGCGGGCGTCGAGCCGCGTTCCGAGCGAATTCTTTCCACGACCGCCGTCGTGGCTTTTCCTTCTACCAGGGGTACGACAACCACGTCGCCGCCGTGCGCCCGCACGAACGGTGCCCCCACAATCGTAGCCTCCGAATAATCGCCTCCCTTGACCAGTACGTTGGGCACGAGCCACTCGATGAGCGCAAGCGGCGTGTCTTCTTCGAAGACGACGACGGCGTCGACGGCCTGCAGGCCGCCCAGCACGAAAGCCCTGTCGGCGGCCTCATTGACCGGACGCGAGGGGCCTTTCAACCGCCGTACCGAATCGTCGTCGTTCAGGCCCACGACAAGCACATCGCCCAGGGCCCGGGCTTTTTCGAGCAGGTCGACGTGGCCCGGATGCAGAATGTCGAAGCAACCGTTGGTGAAAACGATTTTCCGTCGATCGGCTTTCCACCCGAGACAGCGCTCCCTGGCCTGCGACCAGTCGAGAACCTTGTCGCCGGCGCTCACGGAAAGACGACCCAGGTAATGTAGTCGAAGAAGACCTGTCGCTTCATGAAATCCTGCCAGGCCAGGGCGGGCCAGCCCTCACGCGTCATGTGAAGCCGGGCATAGAGGCCCGAAATGCCCGCGGTGGCCACGTGTTCGATGTGCCAGCGGCCGTCGCGGCGGCGGTGGGCGATCGCC
>JAWLBW010000043.1:6499-12674 GCA_041687475.1 bacterium | reverse complement strand
GCCGCCGAGCCCCGCCCATTGTCGAAGTAGGCGACCATGGGGGTGCGGTCCTTGCGCAGCGAGAGCGAGATGTGCCCGCCCACGCCGCCGCGCACGACGGTTTCAATGGCCCAATCAGAGCCGTCGAAGTGGGCGTAGCGCAGATCCTTGTCGCTGTTGTTCAGGTAGGCGACGTGGTAGTTGCCGATGCCGTCGACGCCGATGGAGGCGAAACGACCCATGTCGCCGTAGTTCACCTCGGTGAAGGGATCGTTGTCGACGAAGGTGCGGCTCCACGTGCCGTCGTCGCCGCGCACGGCCACCTTCAGGTCGCCGAGCTTCACGTCGCGGTAGGCAATGACGGGGCGCCCCTCGGGGGCGAGGGCGATGCTGGTGTGCTCGCCGATGAGGCCGCTGCCGTAGGGAATGCCTTCTATGGTATCGAAACCGGGGTCGGCCTGCTCGGAAACCAGGATGTCGCCCGAGGTAAGGTTCCACTGCAGGTACATCAGGTCGGCATTCTGCTCGTCGATGTAGGCGATGTGCGCGACCGAGTCGTCTTCTTCGGATACGACGATGCTGGTGTAGGTGCCGATCTTGTAGCTCGAGCCGTCGTCGTTGCGGGGGTCGAGAAAGCGGGTCTTCCACGTTCCGTCGGAGCGAATGGCGCCCTTCAAGGCTCCCTGTTCGACGTCGTGGTAAACGACGACCGGCTGCTGCGAACCTTCGGGGCCGTATACGGAAAGCGCGGGGTAGCGGCCGACGTCGCCCACGCGGTCGATGGTTTCGATGACCCACTTGCCCGTGCGCGCCGAGACGGTGGCGTAACGCAGGTCGCCGTTGTTGGCTTCGTAGTAGGCCATGTGGGGGTAATCGTCGGCGTCGAGGTCGAGGCCGATGCCGTTGCCCGTGTCGCCGCCGCCGTCGACCAGCACGCTCTTCAGCGGCGGAAGCCCGGTCTGGGTCACGCATACTCCGTCGACGGGCAACTTGCCGGTCGTCGCGCATATGCAACGACCGTCGCGTTCGACCTGGTCGGCGCCGCAGCTCAGCGAGCCGTCGTCGCTCGTGGCGCAGGCCGTGGCGAAAACCAGCAGCAGGGGTGCCGCGAGGCGCTTAAAAGCCCCCCGACATGGCAAAGAATCCGCGAAGTTTTTCATTGGTTTCCCGCAGACGGCGTGACAGCGTGCGTACAAAGGCCCAGAGCACGGTGTGCGCAAGCTCCTTGTTCAGGAAAAGCAGGCTCTCGAACTTCTCGTTGTCGAGCGAAAGAACCCTTGCCGGGCCTTCGTGCGCGACTACATCGGCCGACCGTTCGATGTCGTCGACGAGAGCCATCTCGCCGAAAAAATCGCCCGGACTCAGTACGGCAAGCGCCTCGTTGCCGATGCCCTTGATGTTTTTCTGAATGCGTACGCGGCCTTCGATGATCAGGTACATTTTCTGTCCTGATTCGCCCTCGCGCACAATCAGTGCTTCTTCGGGAAACGTCTCTTCCTCGCAGATACCGATGACCTGCTCGAGCTCCTTGCCCGTCAGGTCCTGGAAGAGATATACCTTTTTCAGAAGATCGACACTCAAGTCAGCCATTGCTTCACCCGGCGATAGGTGCCCAGATCATAACAGGAGAAGGCACCGAATGCCATAGGAGTGGGCGCACGGAAGGAACGAAGCCTTCCGCGGACCTGGGAACGGGGTCGCGCCCGTTTTACTCCGAGTGTACGTCGGCAATGCCTTCGAGGTGGCGTTCGGCGTCGATGGCGGCCATGCAGCCGCTACCGGCGGCCGTGATTGCCTGGCGGTAGCGGTTGTCCTGCACGTCGCCGGCGGCGAAGACGCCCGGCAGGTTGGTACGGGTGCCGTCGCGGGTCAGAATGTAGCCCGCTTCGTCCATTTCGACCTGGCCCTTGAAAATCGAGGTGTTGGGAATGTGGCCGATGGCGATGAAGACACCGTCGACGGCGATGTCCTTCTTCTCTCCCGTCTTCAGGTTCGCGACCCTGACGCCGGTTACGCCCGTCTGCTCGCGATCGCCCAGCACCTCTTCGGGGCTCGAGTCCCACACGAACTCGATTTTGTCGTTGGCGAAGGCCTTATCCTGCATGATCTTGCTGGCGCGCAGGGTGTCGCGGCGATGAATGACGTACACCTTCGAGGCGAATTTGGTGAGGAAGGTGGCTTCTTCCATCGCGCTGTCGCCGCCGCCCACCACGGCGACCGCCTTACCACGGAAAAATGCGCCGTCGCAGGTGGCGCAGGTCGAAACACCGTAACCCATGAGGGTCTTTTCGGTTTCCAGACCGAGCAGGCGCGCCGAGGCGCCGCTGGCGATGATCAGGCTGCGCGTTTCGAAGACATCGTCGTCGGCGTAGATGCGCAGGGGCTGCTCGGTAAGCTCGACCTTGTCGACATGGCGCACCATCAGGCGGGCGCCGAAACGTTCGGCCTGCTGGCGCATTTCGTCCATGAGCGCGGGCCCCATGATGCCGTTCGAAAAACCGGGAAAGTTTTCGACTTCGGTGGTGGTCGTGAGCTGGCCGCCCGGCTGAATACCTTCGAGCACGATGACGTTCAGGTTGGCGCGGGCAGAGTAAACCGCGGCGGTCAGACCGGCAGGCCCCGACCCGATAATCAGCACGTCCGACTGGTGTACGGCCATAACGATGTCTCCCTTGAAGAAAAATAACATTATAACGGTTGCAGACCGAGAGACACACGGCGCGGCGACAAAAGTTTTCCGCCCATGCGCAGGGTGGCGGCTACCCGGCCGTCCGAAGTCTTGACGCAGCATGTATGGGGCATCTATACTGAAGGTTTTCGGAGATATACGAAATGGGTAATTCGAGAAACAAGCGTAAGGTACAGCTCAGGGCTCGCCGTAAACGTCGTGAAGAACGTCTGAAGGCTCGCGTGCGCGAGGCCATTGCCGCCGCCGGCTCCAAGAAAAAGCGCTGAAGCACCGCGCGACCCCCGTTGTCAGGCACCGGAAAAAGGTGCTAGCGTACTTCTGAATTCCAGTAATGGGCCACGTTCCCGCCGTCGGCGGTCGTTGGGCCGGAAGGAGATTCAGATGTATCGATTACGTTTCGTCGTGCTTGCCGTTCTGGCCTCTACCTTGTTCCTAACAGGTTGCCAACGGCAGGAAGAGCGCCCGGGGCAGCAGGGGCAGGATGAAGCGGAGCCGATTGCCGAAGCGCCGGGTGAAGGCACGGCGCCGACTGAAGCGACCGCACCGGCCGAGTCGACTGCGCCTGCTGCGGCAACCGCGCCTGCCGACGCAACGGGCGCTGCACAGACGCCCTGAGGCGTCTACATACCTTTCAGTTTTCGGGGCTCCGTCAACCGACTGTGCCCCTTTTTTGATCAGGGTCTCTGCACGGTTTCCGGGGCACGGGCGCAACCATGCCCCGTCTTGCTTGACACCCGAAAAGTCGGTTGCTAAGCTGTGCGGTACTCATGACCAAGCGCTCGATAATCTCTGCGTTTATATTCACGCTGCTGTTGGCCGGAAGCGCCGCGGCAAGCGAAACCGAGTGGCTTCTCGCCAATGCCCAGTTGATGCTGGGTAGAGGGCAGGCCTCGGATGCGTACAACCTGTTGATAGATGCCCGCTCGCGCGCGCCCGACGACCCGCGACTGGGGTATCTGGCGGGCGTGGCCGCAGAGCGAAGCGGAAGGTACGACAAGGCCATCGAGCTGCTCGAGGCCCTGCCGCCCGAGGTTTCGACCCGCATTCCCGACTACCGACTGACACTCGGACGCACGCTGCACCTGGCCGGCGAAAACGAGCGCGCGCTCGAACAGCTGCGCACCTACACAAGCCGGCGACCGCAGGATGCCTTGGGCTTTCTCTGGCTCGGTGAAACGCTGCTTGCGCTCGGACAGCGCGCCGAAGGTCTCGATGCTCTCAAGCGGGCTGCAAGCCCCGAACCGGCGGTTCGGCCGGTTTTCCATTACACCCAGGGCGCGCTCAACTTCGCCGATAATCCCCCCGAGGCGGTACGTGAGTTCGAAGCCGCGTTGGAAAGCGGCAAGCGCGGGCCTTTTGCCGAGCAGATTCGCAGCTTCATCGATCTGGCCCAGCGCCGCGACGAACTCGAGCGCTGGTATAACGTAGACGCGGCCATCGGCTTTCAGCATGACACGAACATGCTGTTGAACAACGACAACGATGCGGCCCGCTACGGCGGCCAGCGGCTGATCTTCGCGGCATCGGCCTGGGCTCGTCCCGAAGTGGGCGACGACTTTTTCCTGGCTTTCGGCGCCGACATCAACCACGGGCAGACGGTCAGCGCCAAAATTCCCGACGGCGACACGCGCCAGACTTCCGATTTCAATTTCGGCAGCTACAGCCTTTTCGTCGACGGCGCGCTGTACCTTCCGCAGGACACCTACTCGCTCGAACCCGGTCTCGAGTACGCCTTTCATTACGGCACCCTGGCCGACGAAACACACGATCTGACGCACAGCGTTTACCCGCGCCTGTTGATTTACCATTCGCCCCGCACGGCCTCGAAGCTCTACGGTATTTTCCAGTATCAGGACCTTTCCGATGTCGCGGCGGTGGCGCCGCTTGACTCGTTCGACAGTGGTTTCGTGTACGGCGGCGGCGTTGCGGGTTACTGGGTGCTCGACGATAGGCTCGACGCGTTCGGGGCCTTTGCCGAATATGTCGTCAAGGACGTGAGCGATGTCGAACTCGGTGGCGGTCAGCCCTGGCACGGACCCCGGGTGGGCCTGAACGGTCGCCTGAACCTCGTAGCCGGCCTGTATGCCGATGCCGGTGTGTTCGGGGCCTACCGCATGTATACCGAAAACGACGTGCGGCCGGCCGACGTGCTGGTAACGGGCGACGCGGGGCTGGGTTACCTCCTGTTCAGCCACCTGGAAATCGACGTGAGCGCGGGCTACAGCCGGAATCTGGCCGAAGACCCGTACGCGTACGACCGATTCCTGGCGGGCGTTTTCGTAAGGGGAATCTTCTGATGCGACGCACACTGCTCGTAACCGCGACCCTGCTGCTGACCACAGCGCTTTCGTCGCCGGCCGGCGCCGAGAACGTGGTGGTCGCCGGCGAAGACGGCACCTTCATCAACCGCGGCGCCGATCAGGTGCCCGTGCAGCCGGGTGTCGAGTTGCGCCGCGGAGACGTGATCAAGGCGCTCGGCCGTACGAACCTCAAGGCGATACTGGGTGACACGGTGGTCGTCTTCGGGCCGCTGTCTGAAACCGCGATTGCCGAGACGAACCCCCTCACGCTCGAACTGAAGAAGGGCGTGCTGCGCTTCATGTCGAAGCCGGGCAGCCGCAGCCCGGTTACCCTGCGAACGCAGGTGTCGCAGGTCGTGTCTACGGGGGGCGACGTACTCATCCGGTACAACTCGGCCAGCCAGTTTACCGAGGTGGTGACCCTGGGCGGAAACGCCACCGCCGAAAATCGCATGGGGGCAACGGGCACCGCGAAACTCGAGGGCGAGCAGAGCACGTTGCTTTCTCCCGACAGTCCGCCTACCACGCCCAGCAATCTGGCCGAGAAGGATGTCGCCGTGTACCGGGCCTCGGCAGCGCTGAACGTGGCCCCGGCGCAGGCCGGTATGCCGTTTGCCGGCGCCGATCGGGTGGCCGAACGCATGGAGCGCAACTACTCGGTCGTGCGTCAGCAGATTGCCCGGCCCACGCTGCCTGAGAATGCGCCCTATCGCACGCTCGACAGCCACCGTAAGATGCAGACCACGCGCGGCTTCGATCGCCCGGGCCTGACCACGGCGCCCGGCGACGCTTCGCTCGACGTGCGTTGGAACTTCCCCCAGCCGACGGACAACTGAGGAATGGAAATGCGCAGTTTTCGCTTCGGAATCGGTCTCGGACTTGCCCTTCTCGCCGCGTCGTGCGGTGAAGGAACACAGGATCCGGAAGCCGCCCGTCTGGGGGTAGAGATTAACTTTCCCCATTCAGGGTATGTCGCCGCCGACGCCGCCGAAGACCTTGCGAGCATCAGGTCGCTGGCCGTCATGATCTGTCGTGACATCACGGCGGCGCTGAGGGCCGATGATGACCCGCGTCCGCCCTGCAACAAGGACGAGGCGGGAACCTACAACGCCATCGAAATTTTCCAGATCGAAGGCGGCGAGTCGGGTTCGGGCAGCATGCAGGTGCCGCCGGCCGAGAACCAAATCGTCTACGCCGAGGCGTTGAA
>JAWLBW010000043.1:0-6489 GCA_041687475.1 bacterium | reverse complement strand
GAGCCTCTTTACAAGGGCTATGTGACGCTGCCCGTGGTGCAACCGCGGTCGAGTTACCTGGTCGAACTCGACATGCTGCCGGCAAGGGCGCAGAGCATCGAGGCCCCTGCCGCGCCTGTGGTCAGCAGCCCGGCGACGCCCACACCAGGATATACCGAAATTCCCTTCGGTGAAAACCCGGTGTTCAAGGGTACCCGCGAGGTCAATACGCACCTGCGGGTTGCGGGCGACCAGCGCCTGTTGGGTGGAAGCCGCTCGCTCGACTTCGATTCGAACAATACCGGAACCCAGTACCAGGAGTGGGTCACCGGACAGACCGTAACCTGGCAGGTTACGCTGTTTCCCCCGTCGGACACGCGCAACGGCTTCACCGATTATCCGATTGCCTTCCGGGCCGTGCGAAGCTCGTTGGCGAGCGACGCGGTCGAACGGAACATCAGGCTCTGCAGGGTTGACGGCTGCGACTGACGCGGCCCCTTGCCTTTCCGGCCGAGGTTCTGCTATGGTGGTCTATCCCTCACAACAGCCATGATCGCACGTTTTCTCATCGTCGTCGTATTCGCAGGCCTGGTCGAACGGGTGGCCCAGCTCTTCGTTTTTCTCGAAAAGCGGCTGCGCCAGGTCGACGGTTGATCGGCCCACTGTCGGGACGAACGCCGGCCTGAATTCCCCTTATTCCGGTACTTCGCCGTCGAGCCACGTGCCGTCGGGCGCATAGTCTGCCCAGGCATCGGCGCGCGCATTTTCGGCGATGCGCACCCGGGGCTGCGAAAAGCCCTCGGCGCACGACAGGGTGGTTACGCTCAGCTCGCCGAAACCTTCTCCCCTGCGTTCCTTATAATCGGCCAGCATGGCCGGCGAGTCGGCGTCGGGCGAATACTCGACTATCGTGCCCGCACAGGGCAGCGTGTCGGAGAGTATGGGCTCGAGTGAACCGCTGCCCGGATAGACCAGCGTTGCCGATTGGCCGTCGGTCGTGCTGTACCATTCGACTTCCCAGTTCAGCGCCCTGCCGCAGTCGTCGACCGAAGACGAAGAGACGGCATACAGCTTCGGTGTGTCCAGCGACAGAGAGGCGGCCGTACGGGTGCCCGAGACGGCGGCGGCAAGGGTCACGCTTCCAAGCGCCGATTCACAGAATTGGGGGTCGTCAGCGCCGGAACCCTCGCCGATAATCGAATCGTCGACTACGGCCTGAAAATCGCCGAGTTCGTGCACGACGGCGGCCATGACGGCGCCGGTTCGCACCGCCCCGGCAACGGGCGTAAGGGTGTCTTCGAGGCGGTGCAGAAGCAACAATCCATCGACACCCTCGGTCAGGAACGCAGGTAGAATGGGCAGCTGCAGTGCGACGGGTTTTTCAAGACGGGCGGCCGTCGTGCGGAAGGCCAGTGCGGGGCCGGCTTCGAGGTAGCCTTCGGTTCCCCCGACCGGTGCGGTGGCGGTCAGGGAAAAGAGGGCAGGCTCGGTCAATGCGCCTTCGGGAATCTCCAGGCCGGCACCGGCCCAGGCGCCCTGCGTAACGACGATGGACCCACCGGCGGCATCGATGATGCCGGCGGCAACGGCGTCTTCCTGCACCAAAGCAAGCGCTTCGAGCAGCGAATTGTCTTCGACGGGTGCCTCGGATCGGCAAGCCGTCGCAAGTAGCACGGTCGCTAACAGGTATGGGTATGCTTGCCTGTGCATGAGGCCCCCCCGGGTTACCGGTTCAGGGAATCGTACCGCTCCGGGGGGTCGGTGTCAACGGGGCAGGCAGCCTTCGAGTTACAGCAAACCGGCTAATCTGTCAATGCCGCCGCTTGCCTGGTGACCGGCAGGCATGTGAACGGGCACCTTTCGGCCTTACGCTGATCGTATCAGGGTACGGTTGGAAAGGAGTCACTCGTGAACAAACGCATTCTCCTTGGGGTTCTGGTTGCCCTGGGCCTGGTGGCCTGCGGCGATAAGAACGACAAGAAATCGGGGGGAACGACGGCCGAGGCGAATCTGCCGGCGTCGATCTGCCCCATGACACCCCTTGTGGGGCAAACCAATGCTTCCTCCTATCGGTCGCTTGATCACGACGGCGGGAACAGCGATCTTTACATGGAATGGGAAGCCTATCGCCAGCAGGCATACATCTGCTCGGGCGACTACACCTTCAAGCTCAGGGCTTCGAACGTCTCACAGCACTCCGAGGCGAAACGGGTGTGGTTTACCGTGATTTTCTACCACGGTAACGAATACATCGAGAACTATTCGATTTCGCCGCAGGGCATCACCATACCGGTCGGGGCCACGCAGGAATTCGACTTCACCATGCAGGTGAACGAGGCGTTTGCTTCGGCCGACGATCGCGACATTACGGCGGCCATCATCATTCAGACCGATAATCCGAATTTCTCCGATCCCGATGCGTTCTTTACGCGCACATGGCTGCGGCTGGTTCCGGCATCTGACTGTAATGCCGAGCCCATGGTGCAGCCCGCACCGCACAATATTTCCGTACACTCGGTTACCTGTCAGGACGCGACCGTGCTGCTTCAGACGCACGAGTCCTTGATGAACGGGTACCCGCAGGCCGAAATCGTATCGGGCGACGTCAGTCTGAACGGGGGCGTGTACCAGGAGGGTAAGTTCTTCTACCAGTCGGTGCACATCGACGGAACCATTCCCGAAGGAAGCGAGGCTGAAATCGACCTGTTTACCGATGAGTCGGATCGGGTGCGCTTCTTCTTCAAGGAGCGTGTCGACTGCGCCTGGCTGCCGAAGCCGCCTCCCCCCGCACCTGAACCTGAGCCGGAAACGCCGCCGGTTACCACGCCGCCCGAAGAGCCCCCCGCCGAGGAACCCGGCGAGGGCACCGATCGCACGGTTCTCGAAGAGTTTGCGGCCATTACGGCGTGCGGCATGAGCGTACCCGATGCTCTCGTACCGCCTGCCGCGGCGCCCGTGACCGGAACCGCCTGGAAGAAGGTCGAGGCCGATGGGCGTACGTCGCTGGTGGTTACGCTCGACCGCCTGCCCGAACCTTCGGTGGGCGAGGGCGATGCAGAGGGCTGGGTCGGCTCGGTCGACCAGGGCGTCTATGCGGTGTGGCTGGTACGCGAAGAGAAAGAGCGAATGCACTTCGTACCCGTTGCGACGTTCTCGGCCGACGAGGGCGGCAAGGCGCGCGTGACGTACGACCTGAACCCCGACAAGGTGGCGGGGCTCGCGGGCTCGAGCGGGGTTTACGTCGGCGCCGGCGGCGTACTCGATGAAAAACCGGAAGCGGCGCCTCTCAAGTCCTTCGACGGCATCGTGGTTACCCTGCAACCGTCGGACGAGCTCGAAAAACCGAACGGCGTCGTCATGGGCAGCGGCAGTCGAACCCGCTGAGCAAGCGGTATGTCGAGCATTCGGGCCTTCCCCCGGGGGAAGGCCCCTTTCCTTTTTTTTTTTGCGGCGAGAAAGGCGTCAGGCCATGAGAGCGAGCACTTCGTTCTGCATGGGGGCGCCGGTCACGTGCACCTTCCGGTCTTCGTCGAGATACACGTTTACCCCGGTGCGCACCCCGAATTCGCCGGGCAGGTATACGCCGGGCTCGAGGCTGAAGCAGGTGCGGGGCAGCAGCAGCCGGTCGTCGTGCGTTTCGAAGTCGTCGGGGTTGACGCCGTATCCCTGCAGGTCCTGGCCGATGGCGTGACCGGCGCGGTGCGTGAAGTAGTCGCCGTAGCCGAGGCCGTACACCTCGCGCCGGCAGACCGCATCGACCTCCCAGCCGTGCACGTCGCGGTCGTCGCCGAGTGCTTCTTCGAGGAAGGTCAGGGTGGCGTCACGGGCGCGTCGAACCACGTCGAAGACTTCGCGGTAGCGAGAGGGCACACTCGTGTCGACGAATACCGCCCACGTGTGTTCGGCGTACACGGACTCGGGTTCGGCGAGTTTGCCCCACAGGTCGATGAGCACGAGGTCGCCCCGCCCGATGGGGGCATTCGTGCGGAAATGCGGCTGGTAATGGGGGGCGGCGGTGTGCATGCCGACGGCCACGAGGGGAGGGCGATCGAAGACGAGATTGCGTGTCTGCATTGCCTCGACAAGGCGTGCCTGCAGCGTCAGCTCATCGGTGCCGCCCTGCGCGGCGACCGTGTCGCGCAGAAAGGCGAAGGCGTCTTTGAGAGACGCCATCAGGGCCTGTGAGGCGGCTTGATGTTGTTGCCACTGCCCTGGCGTCCACGTCGATTCTACCTGCTGAATCAACACCGCGCTTGAGACGACCTCGGCACCCAGGCTGCGCACGAGTTCAAGCGTGCCGGCGTCGACCCGCGAGATCGTGGGAATGGCGTTCATCGGTGAATACTGCATGGCAATGCGGCTGCAGTCGCGCAGCAGGGTCGACAGTGCTGCCGAAAGCTCTTCCCAGGCGGCATAGGCAACCTTGCGTCCCGGCAGGGTGTCGAGATGGTCGGCCTCGATGCGGTGAATCAGGGCGACCGGTTCGCCCCGCGCGGGTATGAGATAGAACCAGCGTCGGGTCGAGCGCATGGTTTCGGGCAGGCCGAGAACACGGTAGGCAATGGGATCGGAGTGTCGATAGTCGTAGAAAAGCCACCCGTCGAGGCCTTCCTCGACGAGCAGCTTCTGAATTTCATCAAGCCTGCGCATGCATGCCATTGTACCCGAGGGTGGGCCGCCGCACAGCTTCGATGTGGCGCCTCGACTGCTCAGGCGGCCCGGGCGAAGGCCGGGTCGGCGAACAGTGCCTCGCGAATGAGCGGTATGGGAATGTTGCCCCAGGCCAGGAACCGATCGTGGAAGGTACGCAGGGGCGGCCCGCCGCTGATGCGCATCTGCAACTCGCGGCGCAGGCTGAGTATTTCGTGCAGACCGATGAAGTAGCTCATCGGTTGCGTGGGGGTTGCGCAGTAACGGCGTACCTCGGCCTCGGCGTTCGAGCGCTCGAGGTGTGCCTCGCGCACCAGAAAGTCGACGGCTTCGGATGCCTTCATTCCCTGGGTGTGCAGGCTCACGTCAAGTATGACCCTTATGCTGCGCCAGAGCAGGTTCTTGAGCTGGAACAGGCGCGTCGGCAGGTCGGGATAATAGCCTTGTTCGTGCATCATCTCTTCGCAGTAAAGCGCCCAGCCTTCTACCGTTACCGGCGTGCGGTAAAGCTTGCGCACCGGCGAGGGATTGGCGTTGGCCACCGTCAGCTGTAGATGGTGACCCGGGTAGGCTTCGTGAATGGCGGTAACCGTCATTGCGTAGCGGTTGTGCTCGCGAAGGCGCTCGTCGCTGCCGTCTTCGACCGGGGTTACGTAAAAGAAGCCCTTCTGGTGCCCGCGGTCGAAGGGGGCGGGCGGCATCATGGCGGCATACGGCGTGGTGGGGCGCTCGAAGCTCGGTGTGGGTACGATTTCCAGCGACTCGTCGGGCGGTACGGTTACCAGGTTGTGACTCTCGACGAACGAACGGGCGCGCGCCATTTCCGAGCGGTACGACTCGAGCAGCGTGCCCGCCGTCGGGTGCTCGCGTTGGTACCGTTCGATGAGCGCCGGCCAGCGAACCGATGGATCGATTCGACGTGCTACTTCCTCGATTCGGCGAAGAGTGTGGCGGCGGCCCTGTTCGCCCATTTCAAGCAGCTGCTCCGGAGAATAGCCGAGTCCGTGTTCCGAGTTTATCTTCAGCTGGAACGCGTCGTTGCCGATGGCGAACTCTTCGTCGGGCTCATGCTTGAGCCAGTGCACGCGAATGTGGTGCAGGTAATCGTCGAGTGCGTTCATGCAGGTCGTCGTGACCGAGTCGGCGCGACTTCCGTCATGGGCGGCGAGAAACGGATGGAAAGTTTCACGCAGGAACCTGCGAGCGCCTTCGGCTATCTGCAGGGCGGTTTCGACATGGGTCATGGGGGCGACGATGATGTTGCGCTTGCCCTCATGCAGCAGACGGGGAAAGGCTTCGCCCCGACGGGCCGCGGCGTTGGCCCGCTCGTCGGCCGGTGCAAATTCGCGCGCGAGTAGGAAGTAGAGACCGTACAGACCGAGTTGCAGATAGAGGGCCGGGTTTCGGCGCCAGCTCTGCACGATCTCAATGTCGTCGATGGAAGCGGTCAGCGCCCCCTTGAGCACGGCCTTGTCGATACGGCGCGAGAGATCGAGTTCGTCGTCGGGTACGGCGTCGAGGGCATGCAGGAACCGTTTTCTCCTGCGCACGACGTCCATGCGGAAAGAAGAATCATAGATGTCGAGTTGATCGTCGTAGTCGTGAATACCGTCGAGGGTCGCCGTAACCGGCGATGTCTGCCAGCGTTCACGCAGTATGTCGTGCACGAGTCCGTCGAAAATCTTCATAGAAGACACCTCCGGCGCCATTCTAGGCGCGGGGCGGCATCGACCCAACATCGGGCCGTGACGGTGTAGACGCGAAGACGGCGGGGGGTCGCAGCGCGACATCAACGATCGAGGGTGCCCCGCGTAACGCCGAGCCGCTGCGCGGCCTTGAGTTGCGACCAGACCCGCTCGG
>JAWLBW010000042.1:0-21176 GCA_041687475.1 bacterium | reverse complement strand
TGACCCCATTGAAGGGGTCGGCCGTTCCATTGTTCAGGTAGACCCGGTTAGCCTGACCGCCTAAGTTGCCCGCGACGACGTCCAGATCGCCGTCGCCATCGAGGTCCCATAACGCAACCGCCCAGGTAGCGTTCGTGTCGGCGGTGAGGTCGCTGCCCGCCACCCCGTTGAAAGGGTCAGCCGTACCGTTGTTCAGGTAGACGCGGTTGGTACCAAAGTTCCCCTCGACGACATCCAGATCGCCATCGCCATCGAGGTCGCCCACCGCGACGGCATAGGTTTCATTGGCCTCGGCCGTGAGGTCACTGCCCGACACGCCGGTAAACGGGTCGGCTGTAGCCTCGTTCAGGTAAACGCGGTTGACCTGATTGTAATTTCCCGCGAGAACATCGAGATCGCCGTCGCCATCCAGGTCGGCCACGGCAAGGGCGGTGGTGCCATGAGCGTCGGCAGTGAGGTCGCTGCCACTTACCCCATTGAAGGGGTCGGAAGTGCCGTTGTTCAGGTAGACACGGGTGGCCTGATTGTAATTCCCCGTAACGACGTCCAGATCGCCGTCACCATCCAGATCGGCAATCGCGAGGGCATACGTCTCATGCTCATCGCCCGTGAGGTCGCTGCCCGTTACTCCGTCGAACGGGGCAGCCGTGCCGTTGTTCAGGTAGACGCGGTTGGCCTTGGTACCGATATAATTCCCCGCTACGACATCGAGATCGCCGTCGCCATCGAGGTCGCCTACCGCGAGGGCTCGGGTACTATGGGCGTCGGCCGTGAGGTCTGTGCCCGTTACGCCATTGAAGGGGTCTGCCGTGCCGTTGTTCAGGTAGACGCGGTTAGCCTGACCGTCATTTCCGGCAATGACATCGAGATCGCCGTCGCCATCCAGGTCGGCTATCACGAGGGCTCGGGTACTATGGGCGTCGACCGTAAGGTCGCTGCCCGTTACTCCGTCGAACGGGGCAGCCGAGCCGTTGTTCAGGTAGATGCGGTTGGGTTGATCATAGTTCCCCGCAATGAGATCGAGATCGCCGTCGCCATCCAGGTCGCCTACCGCGAGGGCAAAGGTGACATGAGCGTCGTCCGTCAGGTTGCTGCCGACCACCCCATTGAAGGGGTCGATCGTACCATTGTTCAGGTAGACGCGGTTGGCCTGACCATAATTCCCCGCGATGACGTCCAAATCGCCATCGCCATCCAGATCGGCTACAGCGAGGGCAACGGTCGCATGGGCGTCGGCCGTGAGGTCCGTGCCCGTTACGCCATTGAAGGGGTCAGCCGTGCCGTTGTTCAGGTATATTCGGTTGGCCTGGCTCCAATTTCCCGCAATAACATCCAAATCGCCGTCGCCATCCAGATCGGCCACCGCGAGAGCCCAGGTCCCCTGGGCGTCGGCCGTAAGGTTGCTGCCCACCGCCGATTCGGGGAAGCCGTACCGCCGCTTTTTGAAGGCCATCAGCACGGCTTCCTGTTCGGGCGAAAACCGGGCCGTCGAGGACTCCAGATCGAGGTTCGCCGCGGTCTCGAAGCCGTCGGTAAACGGTAGCGACAGGGGTGACGAGATCGCCACCATTCTCAGACTGGCGATTGCGCCCACGAGGACAACCGCTCCGAAGAACGAGCGCTTACGACTATGTGGTGTTTTCACTTACTTCTCCTCGGGAACGGGCGCTTCAATCCGGGAAAGGGCCAGTGCTAGTGACAGATACAAACGACCGGATTGCTGGAGCCGCAATTTGAGTTGACGCCACCCAAAAAGCTGGCCGTCGCAGAGTACCTCCCAATCGTTCCGTTGGTGCCCGAATCGCTCGACGTCCATCCGGCACAATTGTTGGTCGAGAGTTGTCCGATATCACCTGAGGCCGACCACCAGAACTTGGTCACGGTGAGAATGCCGGCGTCGTAGAACGTCGCCGGGATGCTCGCATCAAAAAGGTCTCCGAAATTGCTGCCCATGACGGTGCCGTTGGGGCTCACGATCTGGCGATTCCACGGAAGGCCGTACTTGAGACTCAGATCGCGAATCTCATCCGTGGCGGAAACACCCAGGAATGCGTGCACGTTCGTGCAGATGGACGGTTTTGCAGCGGCAGCAGCACAGAGGGCGTCGGCGCCGGCACGGCCACCCAGGTTTCCGTTGTGCGTACCGTCGGCGCTGTACAGGTAAAGCGCGTCAAGCATCTCTTGCGACGTCGTGGTGTACGCGGCGTAGTTCCCGGCGGCGTCGCGCACGACGACCGTGACGTAGTAGGTCGTCGACGGAGAGAGTCCCGTCACGGAGGCCGACGCGCTGTACGGCATCCAGGCGCTCGCCGCCACGCCGTTGGCGATGGCCTCGCTCGCCGTCGAGATGTTGTCGCTCGTAGAGACGAAGATCCGATACGTGACCTCGGTCGCCGGCGAGAAGTTGTCCTGCGCGGCGAACCAGGCGACCTGGAACGAAGTGGCCGACACGCTGCTGATGGTCAGCGTACCGTCGGTAACCGCCGGGGCCGCGCCGTCGGGGGTCGTCGTGACCGCGCCGTCATAGGCGGCCATCTTACCCTGCTCGTCGCGAACGACGACATTGAAGCCGTAGGTGCCCGCATCGACAAGCCCCGTCACGGTGGCCTGCGTAATACTGCTCGTCCAGTCTCCAAAAGGCTGGCCGTACTGCAGCACTTCATCCAGCAGATAGATCGGTGAGGTCTCGCGGGTATAGACGCGGTACTGCAAAGAAGACTGCGGCGTATAGTCGTCGGTCGCCAGCGACCACGTCAGATGCACGCTGTTTCCCGATACGGGTACGGCCGTGAAGGCGCCGCTGTTGCCCGGTACGGGCGCGTCGCTGGTGAGGGTCGTGACCTCAATGGGTTCGTAGGCGTCGGTGAGTTCACTCGAAGTTCGCACGAGCACGTTCACCTTGTATCTGGTGCCGTCTTCGAGGCCGGTCACGGTAGTCGTTAGCTCCGATGACCAGTCGGTAACGGCGGTCCCGTTCGCTTCGACGTCTTCTACCGATGCCAGCGCGCCGGTCGTCGCCACGTAAAGTCTGTATTCGGGGGCTGCGGTGCTGCCGCTCACGGCGGCACTTGCCCAGCTCACTGTTAACCTGTCGACACCAATGGCGCTCGGTACCAGCTTACCGCCGTCGCCCGGTTTCAGCGTAACCACGGCGTCCGAGTCTTCCGTCGTCACTTGATGCGTGGTGCGGGTCGAATTGTCGGTGACGTTGCCGCATGCAGCGACCAAGAGAACAAGCGCGATGGAAAGACCGCGTACCGGTTTCAGGTGCGTCATGTGAGCCGCTTCTTTGCTTCGAGATGTATTGGGTGCAAAGCCTGACACTTACTCGTGCCGGCGCATCGGGAGAAAGCATGCGAAACGGCAAGGAAAGGAAAATAATGGCGATTCGTCATAGTTTCTCGGTGGGGGGAAAATGAATGCATAGTTTACGGCTCGAACTGGCAAGCCGCTATCCATTTCCCGCAAACGACCGAGAATTGTTTTCCGTGAGGGCCCGTCTTCAGCGGGCAAGGTCGCGCGAGGGCAGCTCGCCGAAGAGCCTCTGGTAGTCGCTCGCAAAGCGACTCAGGTGCAGAAAGCCGTAGCGCAACGCGACCGCCGTCACCGTCGTATTCGGATTCGGCGCCCGCAGCTCTCTGCGCACGCTATTGAGACGACAGATACGAAGGTAGGCGAGCGGCGTCATGCCCACGTAGCGACGAAACGCATACTGCAGCGTGCGCTCCGAGACGTTCGCCACCGCGCAGATTGCGGGAATCGTCGGGACAATCCCCACGGCCAGACTTTCTGCGATAAAGGCACGCGACTTCCGGCAGATATCGAAAGCGCGTTCCCGCTCACTCAGGGCCGGCGCTACGTTTCCTGAGCTTGCAGTCACAGTACTCATCAGGACAGTTTGCAAAATCATGCCTCGCAAAACCGATGGATCGATAGGATGACCTGTTGCCGAACCTGCCTCGGCTTGCTTTAGAATTTCTTCGATCCCCTTCAGGAAAGCAACCTGCTGCGCTCCCGGAAACGACTCCAGCTCTAAGGGAGGGTGCTCCCATTTTGCCGGATCGAGCGCCCTTGCACCCCGTACAAATTCATCCTGATCAAAGCTGACATAGGTAGTACTTGCGCCCGCGGGCACATAAACATCGAAATCGGTGTTCCGGGGCAAAAAGAAGACCGCAGCCGCTTCCCTCGAAGAAACTTCCGAAAAGCGAAATCCTGGCCGCGGGGTGCAACACGAAACGGTGCATAGATTTGCGGAAGTCGCGCCCAGCTTATGGATCGCCGCGTCTTGCGATTCCCGCACAATCTGCTGGCTACCCAAATCCAGATAATCGATTTGTGACAACCGATTGCCCCGGCTTAGCTGGTAGCACTCCATCTCGAACCAGGGCTGCATTGATGCCTGCACCTCGGCGGCCTCGACAACGAGGGAGCGCATGCCGTACGGGGTGTTCGAGCGCACACCTTCCGGCGGCGCTGTCTCGCCCTGGCTTGGCGTCGTCGGTTTGGCTTTCGGATGCTCTGGCATACGGCGTCTGCCTGTTACGTGCGGCCCGCTGACGGTGCAGTGTATGGGAGCCCTGCGCCGGAATCCGGCATCCGGTACAGGGCTTGCGATCCGGTGGATTGGTGCTTCTGCTTGGTCATAGACCCAGTGGAATCAGGTAACGGAAGGATCTATTCGACCGCCGAATCACTCGACCTGCAAGGTACCGCTGTGGCTCAAGACGGTGAAGGCGCCGTTACCCATGTATTGCAGTTCGACGGCCTCGCTTTTCTTCCCGATGATGGCGCCGGTGAGACCGGTGGAAGTCCCGGGTCGAGACGTGTAGATCCGGCTGGCACCTGCCACCCCCAGTGAACCGTCTGCAGAAACCGCGACGGTGCGCCAGTTCCTGCTTGACTCGCGCGCCGTCCAACTTACCCCCGCGTCGGAAGACGTGTACAGCTGCCCCCAGAAGACGCCGGCCAGCAGTCGCGTACCGTCGGAAGAAGACGCCACTGCGCTCCAGTCTCTAATCGACTCGTGTGCCCGCCAGCTTGCCCCCGCGTCAGAAGACGTATAGAGCTTGCCGTTCTCGGCCGCGGCCACAAGTCGCATACCGTCTGCAGAAGATGCCACGGAGGTCCAGATGCCGGATGAATGGCTGATCGTCCAGTTTGCCCCAGCGTCCGAAGAGGTATAGATTTCGCCACCACGGATCGCCGCCACCAGGCGTGTGCCGTCTGCCGAGGAAGCAACCGAGCTCCAGGATTTGACCGAGGCGTGCGCCGTCCAGTTGGCCCCCGCATCCGATGACGTGTACAGTTGCCCCCCAAAAACCGCTGCAACCAGTCGCATGCCGTCGGAAGAGGATGCCACCGCCCGCCAGGCCCTGACTGTCTCGCGCGCCGTCCACGTTACGCCCGCGTCGTCGGAGGTGTAAAGCTGCTCACTATTAGCCGCCGCAACCAGCCGCATACCGTCGGCAGACGACGCCACCGAATACCAGTATCTGTTCGACTCGCGTGCCGTCCAGCTTACCCCCGCATCGGTAGACGTGTAGAGTCTCCCTCCTCTAACCGCTGCGGCAAGCCGCATGCCGTCGGCAGACGACGCCACCGACTGCCAGTATCTGTCCGAATCGCCCTCCGTCCACCTGACGCCGATGCCCGATGCGATGCCCGGGGTAGAAATCGATTGACCGGCGTTCGGGGTCACCTTCCAGCCGCCATCGCCCAGCCCCGACACGCGCACGATGTCGCCGACAGCCGGCTCGGTGGGCAGGGTAATTGCGATCTGCGCGGCGCCGTCGACCAGGTAACCGGTATTGGGCCGGGCCTGTGTTGCGGTCGTTACCGCGACCCAGAGAACGCCCGGGCCCGAGCAGACATAGCTGGTCGTGGCGACTTCTCCGGCCTCGAGCACGCCGTTGTCATTCGTGTCCAGGCCTGCTTCGATTTTGGAGCCGCCGGTAGGGCAATTTTCGCCCGCCGGCTCGACCGTGATTGAGGTCAGGGTGTCAAGACCGTCATCGCCTTTCAGACCGTCCCGGCCATCATCGCCGTTCAGGCCGTCGGCCGGCGTACAGACGTGACTTGTGCTGGTAACTTCGTCGGCGTCGAGAACGCCGTTTGCGTTGGTATCCGGACCGGCTTCAACCCGCGATCCGCCATGGGCACAGACGGCCCCGGGCGCCTCGGTGGCGACGTTCACAAGCGTGGCGAGCCCGTCTCGGCCGTTCGTGGGGTTCGCCTGGCTTCCGCAGCCCGCCAAGCCGAACGACAGGGATACGGCAATCAGAACGAGCGTTTTTGTACGAATCATCGATCAGGCCCTCAAGGCAAAAGTAGGGTCGGCGTCAAACCAGCGCCTGGCCATCCGGCGTTGATTTCCGGTTACGCAGGCTCGGGAAGGAAGACTGCGCAACGCGCGTCATCGACGTGCAGCGGCGCAAGCCGAGGTGGTTCGATACAGCCCTCCAACCTCACACCGCTCGAGGGGACCCCTAAGCCTATCACAGAATGTTTTGGCCCGCCGTAAGCTCGAAGAGTGGGGGGAAACTCTGCGCGTCGATTCCGAACGGCGGCAACTCTGTGAACCCGGCCGGTTCCAAGTCTGGCCACAAACGTAAACCGAGGGATCGCCCTGACGGACAATCGCTCGGTTCACGGCTGATTCCACTCTCAATTCGCCGGCTTCGGCGCCGGGAGACGGGCAGCGCTAGAACTGAATCCCCTCCAGTTGGGTGGTGTCCAGCAAAGGCATCGGTTTGTCGCGATCAAAGATGATCGTTCCCAGCGATGGCGGAACGTCGAACGTCCTGTCCTTCGGGTAGGCATAGGTGTTCATGGATGCGCACATCTCGCCGTACAGCCCGAACCCGTATTCAAGCGCGTAGTCGGTGAAATTGTTGTAGTGACAGGTAAAGGTAATGCCCATGCCCTTCTTGAGGGTGATGGGCTGCTCCAGAACGACGATTTTCGGGCTGTCCCACTGTTCATTTGTGTAGATAACCTCATCAAGTGTTTTTTCTCCATCATAAATGCGCGCTTCAAATTTCGTGAGATACGCGTGCGCGTGCGATGCCAGAAGCACGAGGTCAAGGTCGAACGGCACGGTACACGTAGCGGTTATCGCGGCTTCGGACCGCGGAGCAACCGAAATGTCGCGGTTGTCGCAGTTCAATATGTTGGTCGGATGCGGCGTTTCATCGAGCGGTCGGGTGTAGATATTGAAGCGACCATGAACGGTAACCTCCTTGTCGGTGAGATTAAGCACATGGTGGCTGGTAAGAAAACGGCCGGGATTGGCTATCGCCAGACCATAGCCTTCGGGCATGCGATACGAATACTCGCCGACGCCGGCGCCGAACACCAGTTTTCCCTCGTTCAAGCCTTCGTGATCGGGGCGTTCCGAATTCTCCAGCTCGTTTTCGAAGGGCACCAACGGCGAATCGCCTACGCACGGCTCCTGTTGCGCCAGCGGTTCAGGGCTGTGCGCCATGAAAAAGTGATGGGTGCCGGGCGACAACTCCGAGTCGACGCCCGAGATCGCAAACGGCGTTTCGGAATACGGGGCAGGTATCGCCATCTTCAAGCAGTACGTGGCCTCGGTATAGGCCGCAAGCTTGAAGCGCCCCGGGTCCAGCTGAAAGCCGCCTTCCGCCGGCGGTGGGGCCAGAGCTCCCTCTTCCTTGTCTTTGTCTGCTACGCCACAAGCCGTAGCGAAAGCAAGCGCGAGAAATATTGACCTCGCGGCAGGGCTGTTTGAAAAAATCATTCTTTCAAATCTCCTCTCAGACTGGTCACATTAATTTCGGCCATTGTTCTGCTCGAGCGGCACGATTTCGGATGGCCGCACGGCGCCGCCTGCCCAGATGGCGATATGCTCTCGAAGCACGGTGGCGGGGGGCGCTTTCATTTGTTGGCAGTAATGGACATCGGCCGCCCGCTCAATCAACGATTTCAGGGCGTGCAGCGCGATCTGCGGGTCGAGATCGTCGCGCACGATCGCGATGAGGTTCCGACCACCCTGCAGCATGAAGTCTGCGTACTCTTTTTCGATGAGGGCTTGCGCTTCGGGAAAATCGCGGGCCAACTGCCGCCAGAACTCGGGGCTGAAAGATGTGATGTAGTCTACCCAGCTGGCGGCCAGCCGATGAATGCGCTGCAGGGCGGGAAGCCTGGCCGCGAGCTGCATGTCGCGCATGGTCTGCCAGCCGACAAGCCGGTGCCTTATCAGCGACGTCACCAGGTCTGCTTTGGTGGGAAAGTGGCGGTAGATAGTCTTGGTGCTGATACCCAATTCCGACGCCAACCGAGCCATGCCCACATGCCGCGGCCCCACGTCCCGAGCGATTTGCTCGAATTTTTCGAGAATCCGGACTCGCTCGGTGGCGAATTCATCGGCATGATGGCCGGCAGACGAGACAATGGTTTTCGGCATGTGGAAGCATCCCCGCAGGTTTTGCATGGAAAATCTAAACTATCATCCATTTTCCATGTTTTCCAGTAGGCGCTCGCCGAGGAGACCGCAAAGGCAACTTCTATGAAACACGGCCAACGGCAGACACAACACGGCCGGCATGGCGCTTTGCGTCTGGTGGAACTGGAAAAAAGTTCCTTCGCGAGTGAGGCATCATCGCTTTCGCGGAAAGCGGAAAAGGACTTAGCCATTCACCCCGTCGCCGAAGCACTAAATCGTTTGGTGGATTGAGCGAGGAAAGATACGGTCGGGCGACCCCGGGGGTCGGACCTGCCTAACCGGCTGAAAACAGGCAACTTTCTCGATTTTCGGCCGCAATTATGACGCTTAAAGCGACCATTTCGAGTCAGAAAAGGGCCATTTAGCGGAGGCCTTGGGAGAGGCCGCTGCCTATTCGGCTGAATTTCGGCCAAAAACCAGCATTCTAAGCCTAATCACGGCGAGCCACAAAGGAGAAAATGGAATAATATCAACTAACTGTACTGGCCCGACCCCGTTCCAGCGAGTCGAAGCTCCACACAATCACATGAGCGAGGCTGGATAAAGGCGTGGGGCTTCGGAAGACCGAAGCCTCACGCCTGTCAGGGTCATCGTTACCGGCGCAGAAGCGTTCTACGGCCGGCGACCACCAGGAACACGGCGAGCGCGACTGCAAAGGGAGGGGTTTCCGTGCTGGCGCACCCACCGGCCTCGCCTTGCGATCCTTTGGCTCCATTCATCCCGTGGCAAAGCCGGTTGGCGCTTTGTACCTCGCCATCTTGCAGAATACCGTCACCGGCGACGGAACCGTTGCGGCCATGGTCGACGCCGATTTCGACAAGGCGCCCGCCCGCAGGGCACACGTCGTCACCTTCTTCAATATCCGTCTCGCGTGAAACCACCGAGTAGCCGTCGGCACCGTCGGCACCGTCGGCCCCATCCGCGCCGTTCGTACCGTCGACTCCGTCCGCGCCATCTGCGCCATCGACTCCGTCCGTGCCGTTTGTACCATCGACGCCATCTGTGCCGTCGGCCCCATCGGCGCCGTTTGTACCGTCGACTCCGTCGGCTCCGTTGCAAATGTAGCTGGTCTGGTCGACCTCGTCATCCTGGAGGATACCGTCGAGAGCGATTCCTGACCCGGCGCCATCGTCCAGCCCTGAATCGATCCGGAGACCGCCATGCGGGCAGTTGGCGTCGCCGACAACGAGATCCTGGACGCGAATGACGACCGGCGCTTCGGGAATCCGCAGAGTGGCGGAAGCCTCACGGGGGAGCAACTGTTGCCCCGGGGCCGGGACGAACCGGGCATGGATCGTGTAGGCGCCCGGCGCAAGTCCCGGTAGGCTGAAGACCTCCGCCGCGAAGCCCTCCGAGACAGGGGCCGACACGGGGGATCCCAGGCTTTCGCCCTGCGGGCCTTCAAGCGAAAACGTAACCGCGCCGGTGGCCGGCAAGCCAAAGGGGGCGGTCACCTCGGCGGCGAAGAGCACCGCTTTGCCGCCTTCGTTCGGTCCGGCGGCATACACGTTGAAGACCGTCAACAGCGCCTGGCACCCCGCGATGCCGGCTTCATACCGTCCGGGGGCGGTTTCGAGGCCCGTACCGTTCTCTCCGGCATAGCCGCCTGATGGGCTCGAAGCGCCGCCGGTGCCTCCCGTCACGCTACCACCGGCAAAGGTAACGTCACCGCCCAGGCACAGTGTGGCCATGGCGGTGTCATCGCCACGCGTAAAGATCGCACTGCCCAGGCCAGCGCCACCACCACCACCGCCACCGCCATTACTCCCACCTTGCGATGACGCACCACCGTTTCCGCCAATGGCCTGGTTGCCCAGAAATTCGACATTCCGCAGCGCCAGCGCCCCTTCGACATAGATGGCGCCGCCCATTCCGGCGCCCCCACCACCGCCGCTGTAGGCGTTCAGGGTGGCGTCACCGCCTTTTCCGCCGCCGACCCCTCCGGGCGCCCCCGGGTTGTTAAAAGCGCCTCCGCTGCCGCCGCCACCTCCGCCGAAGCCGCCGGCACCACCGGGGCCATGCGCGTTGGTAGTCCAACCCGAACCACCACCGCCGCCACCGAAGTGACCGTCTTCGCCGGCTCCTTGACCATAAGTCCTGCCGGCGCCACCCTGGCCGCCACCGCCACCGCCACCATGGCCGCCGGGGCCGCCCACTCCCCCGATGGCCTGGTTATCGGAGAAACGGGCGTCGGCCACAACGGCAGCTGCACCCCGTTCGATGCGAATCGCCCCCCCGGCGCCATTGAACGCCCCGGGGGTCATCACGCCGCCGGAATCACCGACGGATACGCCCTCTTTCAGCGTGACAGCCTCGAGGATTAGGTCGCCCCCGGTCACCCGAAAGATGCGCGTGGCGTTGTTGCCCGAAACCTCGGTGCTGTCGCGGTCGACGCCCACAATCGTCAGGCTGTGCTCGATAACGATTTCTCCACGCGCGCCGTCGAGCAGGATGACCCCGGCGGGAAGTTCGATCGTGTCGCCGGGTGCGGAATCCGCGACCGCATCGCGCAACGTGCAGCTCGTGCTGCAACTTCCCGAGCCGTTATCGGTGAGGCTGTCGACTACCAGGGTCGCGGCATGCGCGTCCACCGATAGCAGGACCGGAATCATGATTCCCATCAGTTTGCGGAAAAGGGCCACAAGTCGTCTCCTTGAAAAGAAATGACGAGATTGTAGCGCATCAGAGAAAGGCCCCGTAATAGCCGAATGGCTACTTCCCTGCGTCCGTATTGGGGAGTGCCCCTTGGGGGGCAAACCTGCCTGACCGACTGAAAACAGGAAACTTTCTCGACTTTCGGACGCAATTATGACGCTTAAAGCCACCATTCGAGTCCGAAAAAGGGCCATTCAGCGGAGGCCTTGGGAGAGGCCGCCGCTTATTCGGCTGAATTTTGGCCTAAAACCAACATTCCAAGCCTCATCACGGCGGGCTACAAAGGGACAAAATCGAATAATATCATCAACTGGGCTGGTCCGACCCTCGTGCACTCTGGACCTTTGCGTTGGCGACGCCAGCGCCAGCGCCAACACCGCCACCCTACTTTACCCCGGATGCCGGTAGCACCTGCCGCCGATACACCACCAGCACGATAAGCGCGACACACGCCAGCCCCGTGGCTGCCGGAAACAGCACTGTGGCGACCGTGTACTGCTCCAGTGCTGCAATCGCCATCAGATTCCGCACGGCAAAGATGCCAAAGAACACCAAGCTCTCTTCAAACGGCCGTGCGTGGGCTTTACGGAGCGTAGGCCCAAAGCCGATCACATCCACTGAGGTGAGAATAACCACCACCCAGAGCGGATCAGCGGTGAGGTACCACAGCGGCAGCGAGCTCATGGCCGCCAATAAAAACCACCAATCCAGCCGCGTGATGCTGCTGTCTGCCCGGTTGATGTACGCCAGCACCGCGATATAGATGGTGATTAGCCCAGAAATACCGATGGGCCAGGCGCCAACGCCGCCGCCACTGCTGAGCTGAGCCAGAGACGCGATGAATGTCGTGGTTCCCCAGATCACCCACGAGAACACATGTGGCTTGGTCTTGTTCTGCCGAATGGCACGGATATACGGCACGAATCCGATAAACGTCAGCGCGATGGCAATGCCACTGACGATTTCACGGTACATCATGGAATCGTGGCTCAAAATTAACCCAGGAGGATACGCCTCCCTTTTTGACGCTAACGGCCTGATGGTGAGCGGCTAGGCCCACGTATTGCTAAGAATCTAGCAGAAAGCGACGCGGGCCGCTGTCCGCTCGAGTAGCGTGTTAGGCGAAGGGCGCGTCAATGATAGAGTCTTTCTCCGGTTAAGTCACAGTCTCCCTACTTGGCGCTGCTCTTCTTGAACCGCCACGATACGAACCAATTTTCCACTTGGAATGAGCTTAATATACACTTCATCTGTGAATGGATAGACGTGCGCTACACCACCTCCCGATAGCCCCGTGGTAATGACTTCGCCGTCTAATCCATTCATCTTTTGAAACAAAGTTGAATGTAGGTAAGTGCCATGTCGGTCAAAAAGCGGATAGTCTCCATTTTGAGAGTAGAAGCCAAATTCGGGTTGTTGTTCTAGTGCGAAGAACTCATCGACAGCCGCCTCTGTTTCAAAATAGTATTGAAACCGAAGTTCAGGTGGCAAGTAGAGCGACTTAGCCACTTCGTCACCGGTAAACTTTTTGAAGCTCTTTCCATCAATGTCATTAACACCAATGATCAATGTATCTTCGTCGTATGGAAGACTTGAGAGACTTACACCAATTGAAAACATGCCATGAAGGTGGATCAGGCAAACCAAGCCTTGTCCTGGCAAAACGGTGATTACCAAATAGTGCTTTTTGCTTTGCAGGTCGATGAGCTGGGTGAATGCTTCAAAGATCTCATGATTAAAGCCGTCGCCTAGGTTAACATGCTTGGCCGCCAAGTCGTAGTCTGCACTCTCAAGTACCCGGGCAAGTTGAATAGCATTTGGGTCTGAGTAGTAGTCGGGCAGACTGTCGATCGCAAATTCATACGCAATCTTAAGAAGTCCGATTTTGAAGTCCTTTATGTCAATTGCTAACTTGGCCTGAATGCTCGGACTTGGGATAGAGTGGTTCGTTCTATTCTGCCTGCGCTTGAGCTCATCCACGGGGACTTTGTACTTTTTGGAAATCTTAGCAAGTATGGTGTCTATTTGCTTTTCATCCGAGGAATCTAAGGTGATTTGAACAAGCGTTTCCTCGCCAGCGGCTTTTTGGGTATATTTCACGCTTGGGATGATGTATGGAATTAAGCGACCGCTATCATCTCGCAGCTGTACCTTTTCCCCTTCCATCCCCTCTAGCTCGTGGTCTCCGGCGAAAGGATTTGGAGCCTTACTTGCTTTCCCCTTTAGATTGAGTAGGTACCGCTGAAACTTTGAGAACGCATGATTGACGAGTTTGGAGTCAACGTTAGTGCCAAGTTTTGAATTGCAGTCTGTGCATACGGTTTTAATATGGTAATATCCGCCGAGAGCATCGGGGATAACATGTTCATCGTTAAACTTATTCTTTTCGAGGCGGCAGATAATGCATTCAGCCATAGAGAATCACCAAGAAAAACAAAAAAAATGTTCCGCACCACGACACTGGTGTCCGTCGAAGATTGATGAGTTCCAGTTTACGTTGAACGGCAAAGTAGTCGTCTACCGCTGGCCGCATGACCTAGCTTGCGCGCAGACTACAAACTAACCCTGCGGCCCGCCATCCATTGTTGATGGCGCGCTGACCACGACACAGCCATTAATCCCCTCGATTCTCCGGACGCCTTCCTTAAACTTCGCGTGTTCCTGTGTCGCACGCGTGCAATCCCACAGGAAGCTAACAATTATTGCATCCTTGTACTTCGCGTCGGCGCGATATAGAGACGCATCTTCGGCTATCTCACCAATGAGTGCTTGGAATGACTTCTTTGCGTCCTTGCGGTACTTGACCTCGATGATCGTATGCAGCGACGGAAGGTAGAGATCAATGCGCGGATTCTTCTGCCCAACAGGCTGGAGATTTACTTCGTCCGCGATATCGGTGAAGATCGGGGCGAGCAGGACATAGAGTAGGTTCTGGACATGATATTCGTTCTTCACGGGCCATTTTACGGGTTCCGCCCCTCTTGTGCGACCAGCGCCCTCCCATGTCCACCGCTTGAGGCCGACGGGGATATGCTCAAGGAATCTCAGAAGATCGTCGAGATTCCAGCCTTTGGGCGGCACCACAGCCACATCCTCATTAAGCTGATCGAAAACGTGAACCATCAGGCTCAGGAGCGCTGTTGAAGCATCTCTTTGCGCCTGTAACCGGAACTCGCCCATGAAACGGCCGATCAGGGAAAGGCGCGTTTGATGATCGTCGATACGCCGTATCTTTCGGTAATGAAGGAAGAGCGGAACACACGCGCTCGAAAAAGTAGCGGCTGCACCGCTGAGGACATATGCCGCGATGTCCTTCTCGAAAATATTGAGATGGTCACCGCTCACCTGCTGCGGAAGGAAACCTGATATCCAGTTCTCGAACTCTCGGGCGATTCGCCCTTCGTTCATTTGCATAGCTAGCCATTTCACGGCCATGACTCCGAACATATCGGAGACCCACGGGCGCGGCGTGGAGTCGATCTTGGCGGCCTGCCCGAGTAGACGAGACACATCCTGACTTGAAACGACTTCATCCAGAACACCGAGGCCCGCAATCGCGCACCGCTGATACAAGGAGAGCGTCGCAAAGTTTAGGGCCGGAACGCCCGTTGACAATCCAAGGAAATATATAAAGCAAGACTTGAAAGGATCGGCGCGACCGCCTTCGATCGCCTTGCAATGAAGGTGTTCGCGCAGCTGGTAGGCGTTCTCCTTCTCTACAGGAACCATTGGGACTGTCCGATTTTTCCGATCATAACAGAGTCGTTCCAGCCCGGAAGCTGGTTCAGCCATCCGAGATTCTTCGCGATCAGGTCCGAATAGCTGATCGTCACAGGCAGAGGATTTGGAAAGTAACTTCGCCAGGAGTGCGAGGCGAAGCTATGAAGCTGCGCGCTTAGATATTTGACGTCCTTGAAGGTCGAATCCTTGTGAACATCGAGAATTAGGCCGCGAGGGTGACCGTCCGTGTCATTACGCAACTCTCGCTGGCCGATCAGGTAGACGAGCATTTCATGTTTGGAGAGTTTGAACGTCTTTCCCCGCTGCGGCGCGAGCTTTCCCTTCTGTACGCCGGCCGTCGCGGAGTCGAACATATGCAGTCCATGATTCTCTGAGATCTTGAGGAATGCATACTCAATCTGATACTCGCGATACTTATCTATGACGGCCCGTACGGCGAGAATCTCTTCCCTGTTAAACTTCTTGACTTGTGCGTGGAAGACCAGGCGGATCGTGTCGCCTTTCTGCCAATTCATACGCTTCTGAATTTTCTCAATGGTTTCACCGAGAACCGAAGTCAAAGCTTCGCAATAGGCTTCTGGTACAACAGCTTTCGAACTATTTGAGACGATATAGCTGCCGTCCCCGGAAAAAACGGTGGTGATGCCCATGACCCGTTGATTGTCAACACCGCGTTCCTGTCCGATATTCGCACTGCCGATCCCGATTACAAGTTCGTGGGAAAGGGTCGGAGAGGATTTGAGGAGCCATGGGACGCCGCCCATCTTCGCGTAGCAGGCTAGCGCCATATTGTTAAGTGAGTATCCCAGCGAGTAGTCGGATTGCCCCAGCAGCTCTATCGTAAAATCTTGTACCGGCACCTGATGCAGGAAGAAGAGGCTTTTGCCGAGATAGTAAGGATTCTCCGTGACCTTGAGCTTCTTGAAGGACTGCCGAACCTGAACGAGCGCCAGATCCCAACGTCCGCCGTCATCGGCTTTCTTTCGTATCGCGCCCTCAATAGCGTTTTTGTAGGCGTCCACGCTGTCGGTCGCAATCGTGAACACTTCAACGCGGCTGGTTCCGAGCGTGAACTTGCCTTCGAGGCCGCTTCTAAAATACTTGCTGTTGGAAATACCTTTCAGGAGCTTTCTTACGAACTGCTCGACACGACCCTTGTCATGTTGGGCGCAGATCACGCAGATTGACGGGTCGTTTCTATCAAAGGTGCGCTTCGTATAAGGGCCGTACTGCGTGAGACCCTTCTCAGCCCAATCGGCCTCGCCGTTGTCGTTGAAGACGAACACCGGCTTTTGCATCTGCCCGCACTCGCTCTGTATGTCCGGCCAATCCTCAATCTCAATGCGCGTCCCGTCGATCAGAGCAATAATCCTCGATTGAATGTAATTCTTAAGCGTGAGAATGCGGGCCTTCTTATTCTCGCCGCCGTTGAATGCGGAGACAGCTTGCCGGATAAGCTCGACGATGGCGTCTTTTTTCCGGCCATGGGTATGCAGGATGTAATCGTCGAAGTTTACTCGGCTTGCCTCAAGGTACACGTCTTTCGCATTGACATGAACGACCTCACCGTCAGGCCGCGTGACATTGAGCGTTTCCCCATTACATTCGCTCACTGACCCCAGGGACTTGCGGTAACCGCCCTCCTGATCAGTGGCAACGTAACGGCCTACAAGATCGAAGCCGGCGTTCAGGAAATACAGGCCGTTCTCCTTGAGTACCCGGCGCGTCGTACAGTCAATGACGAGGCACGGTTGGCCTTTAACGATGCGCGTGTCAATTGTGTACTTGGCACAAACCTTAAACGGGTAAGCATCACCGAGAATCGGTATCAAAAGATCGTCGTCCGGCTTTGTGCTTACCAATTCGATGGGCGTAAAGCCGAAGGGATTGCGGCCCATGCCGGCGAGATGCCTTGTCAGGCCGTCCTTGACCAAAAAGCAGAAGATACCGAAATCTTCCTTCAGCGCAATTGTCTGCGGCGTGCCGGATGTGGGGAACACGCCATCCGCGGAAAAGATCAGGATGTTGTCGCCCTGGCGACGAAAAGGATGCGTTGACCCGTATTGCGCGCGAAGGCCATCCAGCGTCTCCTTGTCATAGGGTACCTGGAGGACTTCAAGCTCCGTATCGGGGACTTTGAGCGGAAATGCGTTCAGGAAGACTGGCAAAACTCGGGCCGTTCTTTGGTCATGCGCGTGCCTTTCTTGGGCTTCCAGCGTTCCGGGTCCATGAAGACGACGCGGCAATTCTTCTAAGCCTACCACATTGCAAAGCCGGACGCCGTCCGCGTGGCTTCGGCTTATTTTGCAAAGAACATGAAGGCTACGGCGAACGCGGCAAATGAGGCATAATTGACGGTGGCAAAGACCGCAAGTTTAAAGTCACATGGGCTACGACGGGTTCACTCGGTTTAGTTGGCGCTTTGTATTCCCCCACTACGAGGTCGTCCCAACGTTCCAATACTGCCTTGGCTACATCGATTAAGTTGTCCATTTAGTTTTGACCCTAGCGACAAACAGGTTTAACGGCGACGGTAACTGGCGCCAACCAGGACATCGCATAGTCAAGGAGTGCCTGCTATGGTTGGTGTCCGGTCGAGTTGGTATTAGGCTTGAGGCGACCCGCTTGCTGCTAACGATGCCGCTCCGCCACGAATCATGTGAAGCGTTTCCACTCATAGAAGGCTTGCGAAGTACCGGCCGCCATGGTCCATGAGCACGAGTCGTCTGTATCGGTGCGGCGGTACAACCTTGCGGACTTCTCCTGTAATCGCCGTGAACTGCTCCTCCTCTTGAATGAGGTCGGTATTCAGCATTACTAGCAAGGTTGTGTTCTCTTCATGACGGGCGATCCCCTTCTTCTCTAGTATCTTCCGAATCACCTCCACGTACGCAGGCACTGACCGCGAAAGCAGGTCCGTGTACCACTCTGAAAGCCGCAACCCTTTGGCGAGTTTCGCGCGTATCAGGTGATCATCAGTATCGAAAGCGGATGCAACCTCTATCCCCTCAAGACACTCACCATTTTCTCTAAAAACTTTTGCATCCGGAGTACCCGTCTCTCCGGTCAATTCAATCTCTATCACGGCATCATGGTATTCGCGCTTCACGTAAAAGTAGATCGGCATTACTTCTTCCACGAAGCGTTTCGCCTCGCGATCCCTCGTCAACAGATGCCGAACGCCATCGAGAGATACGCGTTCCGTGCACCATCGCTCGACCCACGCGAGAAAGTCATCTCTTTTTCGGCGCAGACTGTAGTCTTTCATCATTGGTCGAGTGCCCGCATGTTTGAGTCTCCATGTAAAGTATAGTTTCGTGTGGGTGGTTCAGGCTAAGGCTTGACCACATGGCAAGGCCTATTAGGACCGACGGCCCTGCAGCGAATGCTTAGTGACCTTGCCCCCTGAAGCTGACACAGCGTGAAAGTTAGACCTTCGCTGATTCACCTTGCCCGCCGAGTCCGAGCACGATGTAGTTGGTGACGGTGCCTAACGTTCCGGGTCACCGGCGGCGGCTCTACAAGCGCCAGACCTTCTCAGACTGCCTAGAGGCCGCCGTCCGCATGGAGTCGAGTGTTAGGAAAGGTGACGTGCCACCCGTCGGTTGGGGCTGCGCTCATGTTCATAACGCCAAGTCAGGTAGCCGCTTTCTACTCAATTGGTTTGCCAGCTCGGCTCATCTCTTCGGTAAACCAAGCCGCATATCCAGGTGGCGCGTCAGGTCCCGGGCGGAAGTTTGGCGACTGCCAGTATTCTGCAGCCGTCGGGGAGAGCCGGGGCCTCAAGTTCCAAGAGACGAGTGTGTCAAGGATATGTTCGTAGTGATCGCCAAACTCTTCATTGAAGTCAATTGCGTAGAGGCCCCAATTCTCAATCAGGAAAGGATCGAGCACTTTGAACACAAACTCCAGTGTTCGCGCAGAGAGATTGCCAGTCGGGGAGGCAAAATGTTGAATTGCATTCCTTAGCCTTCCAAATGCTCTAAAGACAAGTGGTTCAAAGAGCTGCTGCCCAGTTGTTGCCCAGAGTCTCTCTGGGAGGTCCTGGAACTCAATGGTCCGGCCTTTTTGAATAAGATCCTCGAAGGCCAGCACCTGCCCCCCAGACTGGGTTGTCCGTGGAAGCTCGGCGAAAATGAGGAGAGGGTGTTCTGCGGCAATTCTAGCCTTAATTAGGATCTCGGCCGCGTGAGCCCCGTGAAGAACGGACAACTCGCCCCAATGCGGGTTATTCTGATCGTGATAGAGGGATAGCCGCATAGCATGCGTTAACGCACCTAGCCCCAAGTCCTTCATGTGCTCTGCAACGTTTCTCAGCTCTGGGTGCATCTCATCTATGGAGGTTGTGACGTTTACACCGTAATCGGCCAAGCGTTCTTGCGAATGAACAGCGGGCGCAAGCCCGTGCGATCCATTCGCTGGCTAGCCAGTTTCTTCTCCGTCGTCGTTTTCTACATGGGATTCAATGGACAGCCAGTGCCGAAGCCAGATGAGCAGCGCGCAGAGCGGCCCGTCGTCTTCATTGGCGAGAATCTCGTCGATAGTGCGAACCTCGCAAGTGTAGCCAAGATATCCGAACAAGGCGACGGCGGCTCTTCGCTGCCCCGGGGTTACGCTCGAGTCGGTCACAATCGACAGAAGCTGTTCGGGTGAGGCCGCCGCTCTTACAACTTCAGCAATGCCCTGCTGAACCGTACCTCGTTCGATAACGGCGTAGCGGTCCCAGATTTCCTCTTCGCGCATCCCATGAATTTCAGTGGCACCGGCCCATTCGCCGTATTCGTCGTTGTCGTTGAACGCGATGAGAATATTCAGGAGCTGCGAGCGAGGCAGATCACGAAGCAGCGTCCTGGCGTACGCGGATAGCTCTTGAGGTGCACCGAACGAAGTCTCCGGGTGGCACATATAGCGACTGTAGAAATCGCAAAGAACTGAAAGTGTGTCTTGGTTTTCTTCTGACCGTAGAGCCGCGGCCACGCAGAACGGGGTCCGCCGTTCCATCCTGAACCGATATAGCAAGGACAATGCTGACGACCTTGTCTCCGCGACCGCGTCGCTAAGCGCAGACACTCCATCACTAAAATGATATGGCCGTGCCAATGCACGAACCGCACCCCCGAGCGCCGCAGAATCGAATCGTTGTGTTCGAGGCGGACGAAGCACAAATGGGCCCCGCTCCAGCACGGACGGATTGTCACGCACGTGCTGCCGAACATCCATCCAGAACGACTCTGACCCGTCCTCGCGCACGAGGATCAGAATGACAGGGAGCACATAGCTCTCCCAATAACGAAGGTGACGAGCGTCAGCCTGGTGCTTCGCTCCTCCGCTGTCAAAGAACGAAACACCTCGCTTGACCTGGAAGGCGACCAGGCCTGCTTCGTTCCCCACAAACTCGATAAAGCCATCAATGCCAGTATCAAGATCCTCGGGTATAGGAATCGGCTTGCATCCGGTCTCGAGTGCGACCCGTTCAACATAGTTCATGCCGAGCCGGCCTTTTACCTTGGCTGTGCTTAGCTCCATGTCTTCCGTACTATAGTCGAACCCGCCTAACTTCCTATTCGACGGCCGAAGCGCCGTCTTACAAAACTGCAGATCTGCAGCCTAACATCCTTCCGCGCGATCTTTCACAGAGGGTATATCCTGCGAACAGCCGGGTGTTAGACGGCATGCTCCGTTAACCTGTTTATACCGCAGGGCCATATGGAAGGCAAGCCGAAGCTACTCGACCGCATGCGCGATCAGTTGCGTGTACGCCACTTGAGTTATCGCACTGAGCAGGCCTACCTGCATTGGGCGCGGCGATACATCCTCTTCCACGGAAAACGGTCACCCCCGAGATATGGGGCGTGCTGAGGTCGAGGCGTTTCTCGCACACCTGGCCTCGGAGCAGCAGGTCGCGGCTTCCACCCAGAATCAGGCCCTGGCCGCCCTGCTCTTTCTCTACGCCCATGTGCTGGAAAAGCCGTTGGAAGACGAGCTGGAGTTTCCCCGGGCAAAGCGGCCCCAGCGCCTTCCGGTCGTGTTTACCCGAGAGGAAGCCCAGGCGGTGCTCTCGCGCCTGTCGGGAACCAAGTGGTTGATGGCGTCCGGGGCCCCGGGGGTCGGACCTGGCTAACCGACTGGAAACAGGAGACTTTACCCACTTTCGGCCGCAATTATGACGCCTAAAGCGACCATTTTGAGCCCGAAAAGGGTCATTTAGCGGAGGCCTAGTGTCCCGTTTGATTAATTCGTGACCCAACTATTCAGGCTCGCTTTTGCCCTTTCAACGGATGCAATAATGGCTGCAGCCGGCTTGGTCCATCGG